>NZ_CP110854.1:988500-1318000 GCF_027594745.1 Saprospira grandis
CTTGGCTCCTCAGGCCATAGAGACTGCAAGCCTGCCTATGGGGCTGTTTTCTTGGGCCTTTGTCAGTCTGTTGTTTAGTATTCCCTGGGCCATGCTTTGGCTGATTCATCATCGGCACAATGCCAAATTGGGCTATTGGGCTTTTGTGAGTAGCTATTTGGCGCTGGAGTGGATGCAAGGGCAGTTTAGTGGACATTGGGCAGGTTGGCAGCTAGGAAGCTTGCCCCTGCTTTTTGGAAATAGTTGGCAGGCCTTAACGGTTGTGGGTACCGGGGGCGCTAGTTTATGGATCCTCAGTCTGAATATTCAGTGGTTTCGCTTTCTATTTCCGGCCCAAGCCAAAAGTAGAAAAGGCGCTATTTGGGCCGGCATTCCTTTGGTCCTCCTTCCCTTTGTCCTCAGTTTGTTTATGGGGGCAGTGCAAAAGGGAGATTCGGGCAGTTTTGTTTATCAGTCTAGCTACAAGAGCCAAAAGGGCCGCTTACTGCTAGGCCAAGCCCCCAAAGAAGAGATTCCAGAAAATGCCCTTTATGCCCAAGAAAAGCCTTTAAATGGTTGGGCCTATTTGGCCGGACAAGATAGTTTGGGTAGCCTTCGGTTTTGGCAAAAAGGAGAGCGGCAGCCACTGAGTAGCCAAGCCTTTTCTGTTCGGACCATTTTGGGGGTAGAGCAGCGCTTTTTTCAGTTTATCGATTGGCAGGGCTCTCGCCTACTCCTGCTCAATGCCCATAGCCTAAAACGCACGGCCCCTATCCGAGAGGGCCTACAAAAAGGAGCACAAACCGTTATTGCCTTTAGTCCAGACAGCAGTTTATCGCCAGTTTTATACCGCTCGGCTAGGGCCCGTGCCCAAGAGAGTGGCAGCGATATTATTTTGGTCCAAAAAAAGAAAGCTCATCATTTTTCGGCCAATGGCGACTACCAAGCCCTAGAAGATGGCCAAACCTGCAGCCCTAAAATATGGTCCCCTACATTTTTTGCCCAATATGGCGATTTGCCTGGGCGATTGTCTATCTTTTTGGCGGCCTGGTTGGCTCTAGCCAGCATTGTCAAACCCTTCCGTAAAAAATAATTTAGCTCATGAGTATGAAAAATGAAGATATAGAACTCGAACAGGAGGTCCTTCAAGCAGAATATATGCAGGCTCAGCAACCTGCGCTTTTGGTCCTTTTGGCCCAAGGTATTTCTATTGTTTTCCACCCTTTTCTGATTTTGCTCTACGCCTTTGTCCTTTTGGCCTATTGCAATCCCTTTTTGTTTCGGGTGAGTAGCTTTGCCGCCGTTTTCGAGAATAAGGTCAATAGTATGCTCTTTATTTGGTTGGCCATTTTCTCTTTTGCGGTCCCTCTGCTCACGGTTCTCATGATGCGGGCCCTCAATTTTGTCTCTTCCCTACAGATGCCTGGCCGCATGGAACGCATCGGCCCCTATATTGTGGTGGGCCTTTTATATATGGTCATTTTTGTCAATTTTAAAAATAATCCCGGCGTCCCTCTAGAACTAACGGCCTTTGCTTTGGGCAGTACGATTGCGCTGTTCATCTCTTTTTTCTTCAATCTATTTAGCAAAATTAGTGTGCATACTACGGGCATGGGCGGCCTAGTGGCCATGACCCTACTTGCCGTGAGCAGAAGCTATGATGGCCAGGGCTACTTGTTAGTTTGGGTGGTTTTACTGGCTGGTCTGGTGGGTACGGCCCGTCTGCTCCTCGGCGCCCATAAAACCAAGGAGGTTTATGGCGGCTATGCCTCTGGCTTTATGGGCCAAATGATCGCCTTTAATTATTTGTTTGCCACTGCTGCCGAACAGATGTAGAGGGGAGCTCTGCTGTTTTGGGGCCTCCTGCCTACGGCAGGCGCTACGTTTCGCAGCTCGCAGGTCTGCTCGGCCCTTCGGCGCAAAGCGCCTCGGTCTGGCCTTCGGCCACTGCTGCACATCGCTAGGCCAGTCCTCCCTTCGGTCGTCCTCTAGCGCCTCTTTAAGGCTGCTTATTACAGCTCGCTGTTTGCCTTAAATTCCTTTGCTCGGCCTTAATAACTGCTGCACATCGGTTACTCCCTTTGGTCGTCCTCTAAGGCCCTAAACAAGCTGTACTTTTGGACCAACAAAAAGCCCCCGCAGTCAGAGACTGCGGGGGCTTCCTTTTTGCCTTGACTAACTTACCAAAGGCTCCACCATTGCTCCTCATCCTTTTGCTGAGGATCTATGGGGGTTAAGCTTTCTGCCAAACCAGAGCTGCCCAAATCTACGGCATTTGCTTCTGTTGTGGCTTGTTGTTTTTGGGCCTCATAAGCATATTTTTTGCGGCTAGGCTGAGCAAAATAGGCCTTCCAGGCTTGCTTGTTTTCTTCCTTGGCCAAAATGCGATCTACTTGCTCACAGAGCGCTTGGCCCTTCTCGGCCTGTACCATACGAACATAGTTCGCAAAACCCTTAATGCTGGCCAAAATAAATCCTTGGCCCCATTCTGCGGCTTGATAGCCTTTAGTTTCTATGGTATGCAAACAAGCTCTAAATTTCTTCAATGTTTTGCGGTCTACAGCCACTTGCTCATTTACGGTAAGGCCCGTTACCTCTTGGCGGCGGCCCTTGCGCATAATCTTGAGCTTTTTGGGGTGAATCACAAAGCCTTCATCTTGAATAATCTGCTGGGCCTGCCAAATTATACGGCTAATATTGCTCGTATCATTAGCCGAAAAACTCAGGTCATCGGCATAGCGGCTATAGGTCCAACCTAACTTTTTGGCTACCCCCTCAAAACGGCGGTCCATGCGGCGGCAAAGCCAGTTGGTAATCGCTGGACTAGTAGGTGCGCCCTGTGGCAAATAGCGCTCTCCCTTTTGGGCATAATACAACTGTCCGTCAATTTCTACTTGGTCCACCTCGGGCTCTGTAGTTAATAAGGCAAAGATAATAGACTGCTGCTCGGAGTAGCCCAAGCCCTTAAACATCCCCTTCACTCGAGGATAGGTTACGGTAGGAAAAAAGTCTTTGAGGTCCATATTGATGACCAGCTCTTTTTTCTCATGCAGTTTAGCATTACTGACAATAGAGCGCTCTGGCACAAAGCCATGAGCCGCTTCATGCATCTCTAAGCGAGCAAGTACATTCTCTAAGAGCCAGTATTGGGCATTTTTAAGCATAGGGCGAGGGGCTGAAATCAGGCGTTTCCCTCCTGTTTTCTTGGCCAAATAAAAGCGCTCATAATGCGATACCGTAGAGAGCTTCCGCTGGAAACAAAGATAGCGCAAACGGCCCACAGAAATCTCCATAGCCTCTGCCAGCTCTTTAATATCTTTAAATGCAGGCAGATTTAAAGCCGCTAATTTTGCTAGATCAGCTTCTTCTTCACTCAAGCCAGCAGAATAGTCTTTACCCAAAAAGACAATACTCCGTTCTTTCTTTTCTTGCCAAGCCTTAGCGCGGGCTTCTTTCTCTGCCTTACGGCGCTCCTTGGTCTCCTCTCGGCGAGCCAAGGCATTCGCCATGCGTTTTTTACGCATTTCGGCCAGCATGCGCTCCTTATCTCGGAACATGCGTTGCTTCTCCATCAGCTCACGCAGCTCTCTTCGGAGAGCGCCCTTCTTTTGGATAATCTCCTCAGAGATTTTTGGAGCCTCTTCAGTGGTATCCCAAAAGCCGAGGCGTTTCATTTCTTCTAAGATATATTCCTCTTTAGAAGTTTGGCGGATACGGTCATAAATCTGTTGACGGGTCATTCTGTGGTCAGACATAGGGCGCAGATTGAGACAAAAAAAAACTACTTTCAATTTGGGAGAACTAAGGCCAAAGCCCAGTTGATCCAAAATTGAAAGTAGCTGCAAAAGAAAAAAGAAGGAGAGAAGATTTACTTCGTACAATCTTAGAACTAAGAGAATCAACTCCAGCGAACTGCCGTAGGTGCCCCTACTACGTTCCCTACAGAGTCTACGACTCGAAACCGCGTAGGGGACGTAGTAGGGGCACCTACGGCAGTTCGCATCATAAAGATTCTTCCTTAGTGAACAGTGAAGAGTAATATCGCTTGAACGCCGAAACAGCGCTCTTTTTGCAAGACTTTGTCTTCTCTTGATCCTTCTTTTCAATATCTATATAGAGATGCTTGTCATCCCCATTTGTCTGTTACAATTATAGATATTCTTTAGCAGCTTGTCAAGTTTTTATTTAAATTTTTTCAAAAAATTATCAAAATAGTGAAGCTTTGGTCCTTTTTGCGGTAGACAGGCGGCGAAGCCGCCGCAGGCCTAGCGATGTGAAAGGGGGCGGCGAAGCCGCAGACCAAGGCCGTCAGGCCGCAGGGCCGAGCGAATAGCGAGCCCTGAAACGTAGCGCCTGCCGAAGGCAGGAGGCCCCAAAAAAAATCGCTAGATCAGTTTTCCAGTTTTGCGATTATGAGCCATACGAGTAGCTAGGATATGTTCGCAGGGGCCTTTGCGCAATTTATTCATTTGAAAATGGTTGCAATTGCATTCGGCTTGGACCATGCGGTCATCGGCATCGATGAGGAGTTGGCATTGGTAATTGCGCTGTTGTCCTTTGATCTGTGCCGATAGTCGAGTTTGGCCATTTTGCTGCGACTCTGCCGATAAATTGCTGAGGCGGTTTTGGTCCAAAATCTTGTTGGCTTTTTCCTCCTGTGGCGAGGCAAAGCGGAGCAATTTCATATCGAGTGGTTCCCGATGCAATTCCCGCAGGCGGTAAACGCCTAGAGTAGGATCAAAAATCACTCGGCCCGCTTGGGTATAGGCTTGCAAGGAAGCGCTGACGATATCCGTACCTAACTCTAGGCGTTCGGCCAAGCTATCTACCGACTCGAAATAAGTGCTTTTGAGGGCCTCAAAAACGGTTTGTTTAGTCCAATCGTCTACCTCTAAGCGAGGGGCGAGCAGATCAAAATTGCCCGCTCTAGACCAATCGTTATCGGTCCAGCCAGAAAGACCCAAAGTAAAGACCATATCTCCCTCTAGTTGGGCCTCATAAAAAGAAGGCAAACCAGAGCCGAGGAAGCTAACCGTAAATTTTTTGGCTTGTGGAATCAGGCGCTCCAAGATGAGCAAACGGCGGCGGCCCCAAATGCGGACCTCCTCTGCTTTTGGCCCATGATAAATAGAGCGGCGACAGATAATTTCTTTATTCCAAGGTTCTACCAGCACTTTAACGGGCTGCCCGGGGCGAAGCTGAAAGCGCAAAGAACGAGGGCCATGCGTTTCCTTAAAGCGGCGTAAAAGCTGGCAAATGCTATGAATGTCCATGGGATGCAAATCAAAGCGAATGAGTGGCATCGTCATGGCAGAGCTCACTTGGAGGAAGCCGCGGACCCAGCTTTCGGGTAGGTCAATTTTGACCTCCTTATATAAATCTTGGTCCTCTGTTTGGATTTCAAAGCCAGAAGGATCTACCCGAAAATCGGTTTCCTTATAATTCCGAATCTTTTGAAACTCATTATAAAGGGCTGCAGAGTAATCAATATTGGTTGTTCCGCAAGAAAACTCATCAATATTCTTAAAGACATTATAGCCACAGCTAAGCTTACCATAAGTAGATTCATCTTGGCTAAAGCACTCAAAGAAAATGCTATCGGGATGGGTCGTGATGACGGGATCTAGGACGATCCAAGCATCAAAATCCTTTTTATAGAGGTAATTAAAATACTCTCTTTGTTTTTTGTAGAAATGCTGCATTACGCCTCGTTCCTGCTCTTCTACCCCAGCCAATTCTACCGAAATATCTTCGATACGTTGTTTAATATTGGCCTCATCTCCAGCAATTTCGCCAAGGTATTGGGCCAACCAAACCTCTTCCTGCTCCTTGGCCCAGGCCAAATAGGCAGATTTATCACGAGGTTTGAAGCGAAGATCAGAAACCACTACGGCATTCAAGGCAGAGATGGCTTCTCTAAAGGCAATTTTCTTATGCAATTGGCCCACAAAAAAAGTAGGCTCGCGCAAACTATCGGGGGCAAAGGACATGGCCGTTTGCCCAGCTTTATTCTTCACAGAGGAAGTTCCTCCATACTTATAATTAAATAACATATTGAGCTAGACTAAGATTGAGTGGGATAATCATGAATCGCAATAGGCTGTTCGAGCAAGGGGTATTGGTCCTGCAAATCGCGTAGCACAATAACGGCCTGCTCCTTATCGCCAATAGCTGCAGTGGCCGAGATAAAAGTGGCTAAATCAGAGAGGAATTGCGCTACTTCAAAAGAAGCTTTGGCCTCTTTGGCTAAAAAGCTCCAGATGCGATCTTTGGCCATTCGGCCCTTGTTCACTTGGGCCAAAACCGTATAAAAATAATCGCGTAGCGATAGAATCCGCTCGGGATGTCCAGCCCCAAAGCGCTCCAAATAATTGGTTGCATACAGTTGTAGTTCTGGACGGGGGTGCTGACTCAATTGCTCCAAGTACATGGGGCCATCCTCTTCCTCAAAGAAACGAGTAATGAGTTGGCGACCAAACTGCTGTACATCCTGGCGAACCGAATCGCAGATGCCCACCATCAGACTAGGGTTCCAATCATCAGCGGTATAGCTTTGGCCAAAGAAATCAAAGGCAAATTGTCGAGAATCGGCCCAATCTACATCTAGTAGACGCAAAGCCTCTTCTCTTTCGTAGCGCATACGATCTTTTTGTTCCTTAAACATTTTCCAAGCGAGCTCGCGAACGGCTACAATTTCATGATTGGCCAGACGAACGGTATTCGCAACAGAAAGCGATTCATAAGGGATATAGCGATCAATTAAGACTGCGGCCAACTCTTGTGCGGGAGCATATTTTGCATTGAGCAGGCGGAAAATAAACTTCCGGTCTACCTCTGCCAAATGGCCCTCTAATTCGCTAGTTAAGATATCTGCAAAGAGCGCGTGCAAGCCCTCAATTTTTTCTTTGCGGATCAGTTTACGCAAGAGCGCTTGCATTTGCGCCACCGCAAAAGCTTGGTTTTGGGCATAGAGTGGGGCCAAAACTTCACGGCTGGCCAAGCGTACATCCTCTTCAGGATGCTCTAAAAGGCCCAAAAGAAAGTCGCCTTCTTGCAAGAGCTTCTGCTCTGAAGAGTGGCGGAGAAGTTCTAAGCCATAGCGCCAATAATCGGCTGTTTTGCCAAAGAGGTATTGAATATCTTCAAAGGGAATTTGTGTAGCGTCTGCTGCATGCCCCTTAAGCAAATGCAAACCGAAGGCTTGTTGCTGAGCCAAAGGCAAGCGTAAAAACTTCCCGATTAAATCTAGGCTGAGTTGTTGGGTTTCCTTGACAAAGTAGCGCTTCAGTAAGGACTCCACCTCTCTCATTAGGACCTGTTGATCTTGGCCCGAGCGGAGCAAGAAGCCCAGCAAACGGCCCAAGAGTGCTTGACGCTTGGCAGGTTCATAAACCTCCACGATACGTCCTAAGGCCTCTTGTGCCCAATTTCTCAAATCTTTGCGTTGGTGCAATAAAAGGCTATAGACCAAATCTAGATCGGCAAAGTAGTCAAAGAAGTCAGCTTCTAGCCAAGCCAAAGCCTGCTCTCTAGCCTTTGCATAATCATGGTCCAAAAGGTAAAGCAGGATAGCCGTAGGCTTGCCTGATTTTTCATAATTGGCCACAATTTCTTGCAGGGCCCAAGTTTGTAGGGGCTGATAAGAACGGCTCAGCAACTGTTTCCAGTAAGACAAGCCCAGTCGTTTTTGTAAGCTCTTGGCCTCGGGATGGGCCATAAATGCCGTATGGGCAAACTCTAGAACCTTTTGGCTTTTGGCCTCGGCCATCAAATGCAGAAAGGCCTTGGGCTCCTGCCGCCAAAGGTCGGCATATTTAGTTTCTGAAAAGGGGGCTGGCAAGGGCATATCTGGATCATAATGTTTGCCGTAAACCCATTCCTGTTTCATAGAAGAATAAACATATCGCTGACTATTGGCATAAAGAATCTCGTTAAAGATCAGCTCCTTAGAATAGCTAGGATAATGATATACGCTGGCGATCCAGCGCTGTTTCTTATTATCAAATCGCCAGTTCTTTTCTCGGCGATCTGTGCGGCCATCTCGGCTATCATCATATTGAAGGAGGAGACTTGTGGCCATAGCGACATAAGCGATATCTCCCTTTTGTCCCAATTGGTCCAACTCTTTACGCATATAATCGCTAAAGTAGTCCTTAGTCAAATTGGAGAAGGCCAGACGGCTATTTTCTTTGGTCAACTCATCTTTGGGCCGCATACGGTTATAGCTTACCCAAACATATTGATTATTTCTGCGGGGCATTCTATACTGCGGGCTCGCTTTTTCAAAGCGGTAGGCCAAGGCGCCCCAAAACTGTGCATCCTTGCGAAAGGTCGCCATTTTAAAGAGGCGACTCAGCAAACGGAAGCTATTGGGTCGGAACTCCATTTCGCAAATGACCTCTACTAATGTCTTGCGACAATAGGGCATGGCCGGAGACAATAAATAAAGCATAGCAAATGCTTGCTCCATACTTTTATCTCCCTTGGCCTTGCGTAGCTGATAGGCCAAAGCATCATTATCTTTACGATCCAAGGCCTTTTGCCAGAGTTCAGGGAGTTTGGGCAGTTCCTCTTCAAGCAAAGCCTGTTGTCCAGCGGCATCGGCTAGTTCCCAATAGACAAAGGGCGCTAGTTTTTTAGCCGTAGGCGCTTTTTTCTTGCTTCGCCAAAAAGTTAATAAGTTGCTGGGGTCCTCTACTGCGGTATCGAGTTGAGCCGTAGCCCAAAGTAGGCTATAGAGCTCCATATCGTCTATAGATTTGCCTCTATGGTTTTGCTCAAAAAGGGCCCAGCAATAGGGTCCAGCCGCTTTGATGTTAAGACTAGCGGCACGCCAAGCGACCCTAGACAGCTTCCAGTTGCGGGCCTTTTGGGCCGCTGGATCTAGTTGAGCGAGCTGTAAATGGTAGAGGATCCAGGCCGCCTGAGCTTCTGCTCCTTGCAGGGATTTATCTGGGGGCTGAATAGCCGCCACTTGCTTGGCCTGACTCTTTTCAGATACATCCAAATAGCCCTTTTTCATTTTATCCTGTAGCAATTTATTGTACAGACTGCGGGCCTTGGTTTCATCTACAGGCGTGGGCGTTTTGCTGCCCTCTCTTAAAGGGCCGCCCGTTTTTCCATAACGGAAATTAACTAGAAAGGCCCCTGCTTCCAATTCGCAAAGGTCTACTTCATATACTTTATCAGAATTGCCCTGCTTAAAATGCAGGCGCTTTTGTTCTATTAGCTTCATCGGCAAAAGGATAAAATGGGCTTTTTAGGGCCTTGGTCTTAATTTGTAGCTCATATTATCGCTTTTTGATGACATTAGCGAGTTTTTTAAGCAAAAAAAGGGGATTTTTTCTTACTGCTTAGAAAAAGAAAGGCAAAAAATCGAAAGGCTGCTATATTTAGCTTCTAAGCGCCTATAGTTAAACTGTAGTAGGGTCGGTCCAGAAAAAAAAGATAGTACATTCTAGATACGCCCGGAGGAGTTTTGCATTTGCAAATTAGCTCTGAACAACTGTATAGAGCTGTTTTGCATTTGCAGATTAGCTCCGGGGATTCCCCAGAGCTGTTTTGCAGTTGCAGATTAGCTCTGAACAACTGTATAGAGCCGTTCTGCAGTTGCAGATTAGCTCTGAACAACTGTATAGAGCTGTTCTGCAGTTGCAGATTAGCTCCGGGGATTCCCCAGAGCCGTTTTGCAGTTGCAGATTGCCTCTGAACAACTGTATAGAGCCGTTTTGCAGTTGCAGATTAGCTCTGGGGATTCCCTAGGGCCGTTTGTAAGCTGCAGCAGTGCCCTAAGCTCTGGTTTTTGGCCTATTTGTGGCTGAAGAGCTAGGCGATACGGTTGTTTCTCTCTAAAAAAACCGCCAACAGCTCCCCTGAGGGATTCCTTAGGGAATCCCGAGGAGGGGCGGGTGGGCGGGGTCGTGAAAACGAATGAGGAGCGCAGCGACGAATACCGCTTTTTGCGAAGGCCCGCAGGGCCGCTGAGGGCCCAGCGCTGCGGAGTGGGTGGCCGAAGGCCAGACCGAAGCAGGCGAAGCCTGCGCAGGGCCGAGCGAGCAGCGAGCCCCGCAGCATAGCGGCGGCCGCCCGCCCTTTTTGGGGCGGCCGCGGGCCCCAAAAACATAAAAATCAAAATAAACTTTCCTTTAAATCATAACAGAATGCCCGCATCCCTTTGACGATTCTGTATCTTAGGAGCTCATTCAGCAAAACAAACCATCGCTTATGCGTCAACTTATTTCATGGGCCTTTGTCCTGGCCCTACCGGCTTGTCTTTGGAGCCAAGACCTTGGTCAAGAACTGCAAAAACTAGAAGCCCAAAAGCAAAGCCTAGACGAACAAAAAGCCGCCCTTATTGAGCAAATTGAAAGCGTCCGCCTACAGAAGATTCGAGCCGACTTGAAAAAAGTAGGTTTGCCAAAAAATGGCGTAGCAGGGGAACTGGTAGAGCATGCCGCCATGATTCTGAACTATTCCGAGGCCCATGAACAGGCCGCTTGGGTGGCCCATATTATTCCGCCTGCCATGATGGAAGGCAACCTGAGCCGAACCAATGACTTTAGAGCAGATGAGCTAGTCAGTACAGGAACGGCGGTAAAAGCCGACTACTGGTATAGTGGTTATGACCGTGGGCATTTGGCCCCTTCTGCGGATTTCCGCTGGTCCAAAACAGCCATTAGTGAGTCCTATTATTACTCTAACATGAGCCCCCAATTGCCCGAATTTAACCGAGAGGGCTGGGCCGATTTGGAGCGCTGGGTCCGAGGCGCTGTCTTTTCTCACAAACGCTCTATGTTGGTCATTACTGGCCCTATTTTGAAAGAGGGCTTGCCGCAAATTACGCAAGGCCCCAATAAAGTGAGCATTCCCGAAGCCTTTTTCAAGGTGGTTTTGGACCTAGAGGCCGAGCAGCCCAAGGCTATCGGTTTTATCATGAAAAATGGCAGCTGCAACAACCCCACAATCAGCTATGCCGTCTCGGTAGATGAGGTAGAGGCCCAAACGGGCTTAGATTTCTTTAGCAATTTGCCCGAAGAGGAAGAAAAACGCCTAGAAGCCATGAAGGACCCTTCTAGCTGGGAAAAAACGACGGAAGGTCGCTTGGCCGATGTTCCTCCCCTCAGCAATGAGGAATTGCCCAAAGATTGTATCAGCACCGCCGATGCCCCCGTCTTTATGAACCAAAAAGCCTGCGTTTGCGGCACGGTCGTATCCACCAAGAAAACCAAGTCGGGCTCTGTCTTTATCAATCTGGACACAAAATTTCCCAACCAGATTTTTTCCGTAACCATCTGGGGCAAGGACATCAAGCATTTTTCTTATTCGCCAGAGACGGAACTCTATGGCAAGCAAATTTGTGTAAAGGGGAAAATTACAGATTATAAAGGGACCCCAACCATGAATATCACTCATGAAAAGAAGGTGGAATTTATGGAGGAGATGCCAGATAAGAAGTAGGATTTGGGGCTGCCCCTCGCCTATCGGCTCGGGTCGGGCCATTGCGCAGCTCGCTACTCGCTCGGCCCTGCAGGCTTTTTCGCTTCGCTACAAAAGCCTTTGGTCTGCCGCCTTCGGCGGCCCTGCTACAGCCCCTCAGCCTGCGGCCCTTCGGGCCTGTCCCATCCAAAAAAATCAATCCATCGCATGAATTACCAAGAACAATTTGCGGCCAATAAGGCTGTTTGGGAGCAAAGAGCGGCTTTGCATCCAGAAACTGAGTTTTATCAGCAAGATGCTTTTATGCAAGGGCAAACGAGTCTGCAGTCTATAGAGCTCTCCTTATTGGAGGCCGACTTATCGGGCAAAAGAGTCTTGCACCTACAATGTCATTTTGGGCAAGATAGTCTGTCTTTGGCCCGTATGGGCGCAGAAGTCGTGGGCCTAGACCTCTCCGAAACCGCCATTGCCAAGGCCCAAAGCCTAGCCAAAGCGCTCAATCTCAATGCCCGTTTTTACCAAGGCAATGTACTAGACGCTCAAGAGATTTTGGCCCAAGAAGCCCCCTTTGATCTCATCTTTTGTTCTTATGGGGTCGTCTATTGGCTGCCCGATCTGCTGCAATGGGGCCAAGAAATAGGGCCCTTACTCAAAAAAAGCGGAGAATTTATGCTGGTCGAGTTTCACCCTATCGTCTGGATGTTTGATGACAACTTTAGCTATATCCAATATAGCTACTTTGACCAAGGTGCTATTGAAACCGAAGAGGAGGGCAGCTATGCCAAGCGAGAAGCCGAGATCTCAGGAAAATCTTATGGCTGGAACCACAGCCTTTCCGAAATGACCGCTGCCTTAACCGAAGGCGCAGGCTGGCAACTCAGTTACCTCAAAGAATATAAGTTTTCGCCTTACAATTGCTTTAATAATACCGTAGCTCACCCCAAAGGCTATCAAATCAAAGGCCTAGAGGATAAAATCCCTATGGTGTTTGCTTTGGGGGCCAAACGGCCCTAGCGAAAATGCAAAAAGGGGCAGTCGCCAATGGCGACTGCCCCTTTTCTATTGGGCCAAAAATGATTTAGTTGGCTAAGCCCACAATCAACTCTTGGTCAATACTCGCCTTTTCTGTAGGCAACTTATTGATTTGGACCAATTGCGTCATTGTCAGGCCGTACTTTTTAGCAATATCATAAAGATTTTCGCCTTGTCGGACCACATGCACCTTATACTTCTTCCCTGATTTCTCATCGGTGCGGATATAAGGATTGGGATCTACATAACTTCCATCATTCACCACCTTAATTCGGCGGCCTCTATCAATAGTAGTCGAGTTTAGGCCATTGAGCCCCATGAGAACATCTACTCTTGTATTATATTTCTCGGCAATCTTATAGAGATTATCATTCTCTTGCACGATATAATAGTTAGGGTCATTATTGACCACAGCAGGCGTTTTTTCGCTTGTTTTCTTATTGGCAGAGCCCGCTTGTTTTTTTGTTTCGGCAGGGATGGGTTCTTCATCAAAAGGAGAGCGTAGTCCACCATGCATGACCCCCTTTCGAGCTTTTTGGTCTTCGGCAGAAGTCACTCCAGCTCTTTTCTTTTGCTCATCGGCTGACTTAGTTCCTCGGCTAGCGATACCATTTTCCTCCTGCATTTTTTGGTAGCAGACCGCTCGAATATGTTCGGGGATTGTTTTTTTGTCTATTCTTTTCAGTTGGAGGCTACCATTTGCTTGTTGGACCAGATAAAGCCCAATTCCCTCTAAGAAATAGAGATTTTCAGAAAGGCGGGCTTGCAGGCGGTCAAAAGAGCGAAACTGTCGCTGTTTGAGGCAGCCCAATTGGTCATTATCTACAAAAAGGACCTTTCCTTCAGGGGTAGCGTCTAGATCTTCGCCGCTATTGATTTGGTTGGCGGCATAGACAAAGCTATGTCGGCGGTCCTTATAACTCAGTTGCTTATCATTTTAGGTATAGCTAGCAATCTGGCTCACCTGATGAATATGATAGCGTTTTGTTTGTTCATTATAAACGGCAATATTCACTGATTTTTTCAGGCTATTGACCTCTTGAATAAACTGCCCATTGATACTAGTTAGATCTGCACAGCCTAGGGCCTTTTGGGGAAGAGCTTCTAAGAGTTCGGCATTCAGGTTAGTGGTCTTTACCCTAAAGGCTAGCTTTTGTTTTGGGGAAACTTGCAACATAAAATCATGAAAGGCCGATTCTGTATATTTATCGACAGCCTGATATTCATATTCTTGCATACAATTGGCATCAAAAAGCAGAATATTTTCGCTAGAGGTTTGGGCTTGGGCGAGGCTAGCGCCTAGGGTGGCGGCAGCCAATAAAAAGGATTTCCAAAGACGTTTTTTCATAGTGCTAATTTTGTATGTGATGGGGAACTTTAGCTTAGCCAAAGCAGGCGAAGCCAAAACAATAAACCTGAAATAATTAGGCCAAAGCTAGCGACCCAACGTATTCGCTTCAACCAAAGTTCATTTAGCAATTGGCGGAGTCGGCTGGCCAGAAAAACTTTTAAAAAGTCGGTTAGGATGACCATCAGCATAATGGCCACACCAAAAAAGACGAGATCGGTTTGGCTGTAGCCTCTGCTGTAGGCCGTCCCGATACTAGTGAACCAAAAGAAGAGAGGAAAGGGGGTTAAGCTGTTAATTAGAAAGCCTTGTAGAAAATACTGTCCCGCTTGCTTATTGCTCAGGGGTTCTTCCTTTGTTTTGGCTTTGGGCAGGGGGCTAAACAGCAGCAACAGGCCTAAAAGAATAAGAAAAGCGCCGCCGCCTAAGCTCAGGTAAAACTCTAGGTCTTGCCCTAACTCACTTTCTTTGGTCCAAGAAATTAAGAACTTTGCTAAATAGCTACTAATACCAATATAAATAAAATCGCTGATCCATTGGCCAGCCACTAGAGCAATTCCTGAGCGACTGCCTTTTTCTATACTCACTTGTAGAATAGTAAAGAAAATGGGGCCGGTCATGATGCTAAGTAATAGGCCGAGGCCCAAACCTTCCAGAATCGCTTGCGTGAGCATTATTAACTACTTTAATATAGATGATAAAAAAAGGGGAAGGGATGTATCGTTGCGCAAAGGTAGGCTTGTTTTCAGCTTTCCTTTGCCCTCTTTAGCAAAAAGGGATCAAAAAAGTTTGTTAAAAAAGCAGATTTTGGCCCAATTGCGTCTAGCAGGCGGCAAAGCCGCCGCAGGCTGAGCTGCCTGTAGGGGGGCCGAAGGCCAGACCGAAGGCGAAACGAAGTGTAGCCTGAAGGGCCGAGCAGAACTGCGAGCCCGAAAGGGAGCGACCCGAGCGAAGCGAAGGGGTAGCCCCAAAAAAATCATCTAGTTCTTATCTAAGGAGAAAAGCTGCCAATCATCATTTTTGCTTCGGCGATAGAGAAAATTCTTGCGGGGGCCCAGCTTAAAATGATAATCCTTGAGCGGGGCACATTCGCCCTCATGGTTGCATTCGTAATAAATGGGCAGGTCAAAGACCTGGATGCGCCAGGGCCCCTCTTTTTGTTCCTCGCAAAAATAAAGGGCCGTTTTTTGGCTATACTCCTCAAAATTTACGGCCACAAACAGGCAACTCAGTCGGCCATTTTTCTTGCGCCAAATCACGGTAGATAAGCCCTCTAGGGTAGAGAGTTGAGGCAAAAGAACCTGTTGTTTATCGGCATTAAAATCATAGAGTCGAAACTCATTGTGGGGATGGTCCATATACAGCAAATAATGCCCATCATTGGAGAGTGAAGTGATGGGCGAACAAAGCAGGGCATCATGAATATTTTTGGGCATTTTGATCACATGCCCCGCTATATCCTCTATAATATAAGCCTTGCAACCCTCCTCATGAGCCACCACCTCAAACAGGCGTTTTGCCCCCTTAAGTTTACCCACAACGCCGGCCTTATGGGCCTCTTCCTCCTCCTCATGCACATCTTCATCTAGGACTTTCTTAAACTCCTCAATGCCCTTATCCCAGCTAAATTCTAGCAAGTGATTATGTCGGCCCTCAATGGTGCCACGCAGCAAAATATTGCCCTCAAAAAACTCTGGGGTCACCAAATAATCAATCCGCCTTTCGTGCAAGGGCAGGCCATATTTTTGGTCAAAAGAATCTACATGTTCCCACTGTTGTTGCAAGGGGAAGCTAAAAATTTCTTCTTGTCGAAGCGTATCAAAGGGATAGCGAAAAATGACCAGCTCCTTGCCCTGATAAGAGAGGTCAAAATCATAGTGCAAATAAACCAAGAGCTCCAAATTGCCGTCATAGGTCACATCCTCAAAATGCAGTTCTGTAATTTTGGCCTTTTGCTTATGCCTAAGAGAAATATGATGGCTATGCTCCCGAGCATTTTCGGCCCGAAACAAATAAATGGCCGGCAATTTATGCACCTTATTATAGGCCACCAACCAATGGTGCTCACTATCCTGCATCACCTGCTTAATCCCAATGCCCAAAGTATCTTTCAAGCGAAACTCTTTTTGAGCTCGCTGCTTGGCCTCGGCAATACTGAGCGAAAGCGGAGCATCACAGGCCCAAAAACTGCAAAAAAAGAGGCCAAAAACAAGATAATATAGAAAGCGCATAGACTAATTTATATAGATAGGCGTTGGAGAAAGAGCTTCAAAAGAATGTTTATTTTATTTTTTTGGGGCCTCCCGCCTGCGGCGGGCGCTACGTTTCGCAGCTCGCTGTTCGCTCGGCCCTGCGCCGCCTGCGGCGGCTGGGTCTGGCTTAACGGCCACTGCTGCACATCGCTAGGCCAAAAGCGCCTGGCCCCACAGAAAAAGCTCAGTTTTAAGTGGTTTCTCACCAACCATTAGAGCCTAGCCTCCGTTCTTAAACAAAATGGCCCCCTGGGGCCCTCTTCTTGATTCTATTAAAAAAGAACGTTATAGCGCAAACTCTACCACTTAATGAGAAGGCCTCTAAAATAGGGCAAAAAATCATTCTCAGTCCCCCCTAAGATGACCAAAAGCTGCAATTCTTGCATCTTGGTCAAAAAATCACCTTGCCAAAAGCAATTTATTGCATGAGATATTCTAACAAAAGTACAGATAAAGAGCTCATCCAAGGCTGCCGCAAAGGCGACCGATTGGCCCAAAAGCATTTGTACGAAAAGTACTACGGACGAATGTATGGCATTGCTATGCGTTATACCAAAAACCAAGAGGAGGCGCTAGATATTCTTAACACCTCCTTTCTCAAGGTGTTTACCTCTTTAGACAAGTACAAAGACAGCAACAACCTTGCGGGTTGGATTGCCAAGATTGTCTTTAATAGTGCTATCGACCACGTTCGCCGAAATACCAAATACAAACAAGTCATTAACTATAATATAGAGAGAGATGGGGCCGTGCATAACGGCAGCTTGCAACAACTGCAGGCCGAGGACCTCTACCGCTTAATTCAGCGCCTCCCCAATGCTAGCCGTAGCGTCTTCAACCTCTATGTAGTAGATGGCTATAAGCACAAGGAAATTGCAGAAATGCTCGGCATTTCGGTAGGGACCTCCAAATGGCATTTGGCCAATGCGCGCAAAGAACTTCGGGCCTTGCTCGAACAACAAAAGCGCTATGAAGCCGCCCGCTAAGTTGGCCCTATTTTTTGTACAAACATTATGAACCACCCAAAATAAATCGCTTTAGCAAATGAAGCAGTTTTACGAACAAGATGATGATTTTATCCGCTCTCAGTTAGAAGGCCATCAGTTTGAGATGCCGCCTGCTGCTTGGGAAGATATGGACAAAAGGCTCGACCAAATCCAGCTAACGGGAGCCAAGGGCAGTTCTGCCTGGAGTAACTGGTTGGTGATGGGCGCTTTTGTGCTCGCTAGTGGAGCTGGCGTTTTGGCCTATCAATATTGTCTGCCCTTTTTAGGGATGCAAAAAAAGATGGCCCAAAAAGAAGCCCTCTTAGAAAAAGCAGCTGAGCCCCAGCTCATTCAACTGGAAGAGCGAGCAGCTGTAGCTAGCGCAGAGACGGAAGAAGTACTGCCTTTGGCAACGGCCAGCAATACGCCTCCTCCTCCCCCACCCCATAAAACAACTAAAGAAAAAATAGTAGCTAGTCCGGCCCCCAAGGCCCAAGAAGTTGTTCTTCTAGAAGAAGAGCAAACTCCTACAGAAAAGGGCCAGAATAAGCATCCTGAGGTCAAGCAAACGATTTTGCCCACTCGCTATGTTTTCTCGGCTAGTAGTAAAGCCAAAGCCGAGCAGCTGCGTGAGATTCAGCGTTTAGAAAACTTGTCTTTTTTAGAAAAGGGCAGTTTTCAGCAGCAGTTGCGCCATAGCCAAAAAACGACTATTGATACGCCAATGATTGTTTTGGACCGTTATCGCAAGGGCGGCAAAAAGCTACAGCTATCGGCTAATTTGGGCCTCAATGCGCAAGGCAAAGCCTTAGGCGTTCAGGCAGGTATACAGCTAAGCAAAGAGCTAGATGCTCAGTTTTCACTAGAAGCGGGTTTGCAGTATAAGAATATGCAGCGGCTAGGCAGCCAAAGTGAAACGGCTAGATTGGAATGGAATGGCGAGCTCCAAGAGGAGCAAATTCAGACCATTAAGCGTTTAGAATTTTTGGAGCTGCCCGTTTTGCTCAACTACAAACTGTTGCCCAAGCATCAGTTGCAGATGGGGGCAAAAGTTAGCTACCTCTTGCCCGTACAGATGACCAATGGTCAGCGTACTACAGATGATTTGGGCTTTAATAGTTGGTCTTCTGCGGCTGTTTTGGGCTATCATTACCAGCTTAATGAGCAATTAAAGTTGGGGGTACAATGCAATTTGGCCTTTGCCAATTTGGCTAAAAACAGCCGACAAAAAGCGCATCAGGCCAGCCAAGAAGTATCGGCCCAATTGCTAGAAGAGGACAAGCTTCCGCAGGATGAATGTCTGTTGCCAGAGCAAAATGGCAATGAGCTAGAATTGAGCAGATTACCACATAAGTTATACAACAACGACCTATCTATTCAGCTACAATATCAGTTTTAGGTTAGAGAAGGCGAAACAAAAAAGACCTCCAGAATTGGAGGTCTTTTTTTTGGCCCAAGCCCAAGGGAATTCGGCCAGGGGCGGGCTGGCCCAGCGCTGCGGAGGGGTGGCCGAAGGCCAGACCCAGGGCGGAACGAAGTGGAGCCCGCAGGGCCGAGCAGAGCTGCGAGCCCCGCAGCATAGCGGCGGCCAGCTAGGCAAAGCCTAGCTGGCCGCGGGCCCCAAAATATAAAAAGAATACTACTTTTTGGCTCGATAAATCAGCCAGCCGAAAACTAAAAAGAGGGCAAAAAGGGCGGCCCAGATCAATGGTCCATAATTCATTTTTTGGGGCAACTCTAGTGCGCTACTATTTCCGCTTAGCCACCAAGCGGCCCAGAAAAAGGGCTGGGCGGCCACCTCCTTTTGGTCCACCAACTCTAGGTAGCTAATTTGGGCCTGTTGCAGTGCCTTATCTTTGCGTTGGCCGGCCTGTAGGTAGCCATAAAAAAGCTCCATTAAAAGGCGGCTGCTCTCATCATTGACCTCCCAAAGAGTGCTCAGCGTACTAGCGGCGCCAGCATAGCGAAAGCCAAGGCCGAGGCTTTGGGCCCCCTCTCCGGCCTGATAGCGGCCGGCGGCAGTTTGGCAGGCAGAGAGCACCACCAAATCGGCGGATAAATGCAGGCCAGGCAACTCATAAGCCAGCAGCAAATCGTCTTGGAGGCTATCTTGAGTTTCGCTAAAAAAGAGAGCCGAATAACTAGGCGCCATAGGGTCGGTAATGGCATGCATGGCAAGATGGATAAACTGTGCTTTTGGAGCTAGTTGTCTAAAGCGTTGTTCATTGGCTTGTTCTTGGCGCAAAAACTGTCCATTAAAATGGGCCTCTAGAAAATCGAGTTCGGCCATAGCGCCAGCGAGAGGCTGCAATTGTTTTCGGGCCTGTCCCCAATCCAGCGCTTGTCGGTCAATAGCTTGTCCTTGGCCCTGATAGCTAGGGGCCATAGCCAAAAAGCCTTTTGCGGCTGTTTTGGGTTGGGGTTGCAGATAAAAATTGGCGGCATACAAATAGCTAATCGCATAAGACCTCATCAGATAATCGAGGCGGCTAAAGGGTTGTTCTTCCGCTTTGGGCAGCAGGCAACTGAAGGCGAGTTGGGATAATTCGGCATGAGGTGAAATGAGTAAATCGTATTTTGGAGTTTGGGGAATCAGCTGTTGATAGAGCTGATGGGCAAGGCGAATAAAATTGCTTTTGAAAGGCTTTAGGCTTTCTCTGGGGCGTTGGACGAGCTGTTTAAAATCTTGTAACTGTTCACGAAGATTTGTGGTTGGGCCGAGGATAAAAAGCTGAATTTCGTCCTCTTCTAGCAAAAAGCAATAGCTATTTTTGGGGCCCATAAAATAAGTGATCAGGCTATACTTTTCTTTATTCAGCTTTTTCTTGAGTTTGTTTAGGTCGAGTTCTTCCAGCTCCTCTTGCCATTTTGTATAGCTAGGATACTTTTGGGCCAATTGGGTCAGGAGCTCATCTAGTGCTTGGCGTTTTTGAAAAAGGACGGCCTGCATTTTTTGGGCCTTCAGGCTATCGGCCTTTCGTTGGGCTCGGCTAAACTGGGCTTGATAATAACTAATATCTTGGCGCAGGCTACGTTCTTCGGCCAAGAGTTCGGCAGAGACATTGCCCAGCTGTTGAGCTTCCTTATTGCGCAAAGAGCTGAGCAGCCAGCTGCCTTTGGCCAGCTCAATTTCGATAAAGGCCTGTTGGATATAAATGGGATTTTTTTCTGCTTGATCTAGGGCCATGGCTGTTTCGACAAAAGCCTCATAGACTTTTTCTGTTTGGGCTTTCAGTGCCGCTTTTCCGCCTTTGGAGCCCAATTGTTTTTCTAATTCTTTGGCCAAAGAAATAGCCATTTGGCAGCTTTGGTACTGCTCTAGCAGAGGGGCGGCAGTTATTTTTTGGGTTTGATAAATTCCCCATAAAATAGCGAGGCCTTCTTGGCCTTTAAGTTGAGCCAGGCCTTCTTTTTGGCCTAGGCCAGCGGTTTGGAAGCGGATCGCTTCCTCAAAATATTGCTTGGCCAAATTGGCCTTATCTAGGGCTAGGGCGGCTTGGCCGAGGGCGATATAGATTTCTTGATTTTTGGCTAGTTCTCTAAAGGCGGCCCCTTCTTTTCGGGCATAGGCCAAATCGGCGGCCAGACTTTCTATACCTTCAAGGTCTTTAGCTTTCTTGAGCTTATGAATATAGGCTTTGAGTAGGGGAAACTGAGCATGGCCTCCACGGCTCAGCAATTCAGGCAGGGAGATATTGCTGCTGCTCTCTTCATCTAAGAGGGCCAAATATGCAGTTGCTTCTAGGGCAAAAAAGCTATTTAGTTGGCCCAATTCTGCAAATAGCTGGCTAGCCTTTTTTAGGAGCGGCAAAGCCTGTTCATTTTGGCCCAGCTCATAATAGCAAATGCCCTTACTGGCCAAGTTTTTTGCTTGAATAGCAAGGGCTAAGGGTTCGTCATCTAAGGCGGCTAGGGCCTCTAGGGTGCGTTCAAAGTTTCCTTTCTTTCGATAGATTTGCGCCATAAGAGAGTAGGCGACAAATCGGGCCTCCTGCGATTGTAGTTTAGCCAACTTCTTGGCCCATTTTAGAGAAGTTTCGGCTTCATTGGCCAGGCCAAAATGGAAGTAAGCGCCTTCCTTATAGAGAGAAAACTTCAGCTTTTCCGAATAGCGATCTGTGTTTTTTTCTAGCCAGTTCAAGGCCTTTTCTAAGCGCTCTTTTTGCTCTAAAACAGGGCGACTTTCTAGATAACCTACATAATAATCGGCAAAATAGTAATAGGGTAAGCTAGCGGCAGCCTCTTGCTCGGCCCAGCGCTTTTGTTCTAAGACAAAAGCCTTTAGCTCGGCTTCATAGCGTTTTTTGCCCTTGATTTTTTTTCCCCCCATACTTACATAAGCAAAAGCAAGCTCGACCAAGGCCCAATCGGCGGCCTCTTGGAAGCTAGTATTTCGCCAAAAAGGGCGTATGGGAGCTGCTTGAGCAAAGCTCCTTTGATAATAACGCATCAGGACTGCCCGCTGCTCTTTGATTGTAGTCAGCTGGGCCAGACTATCTTGATAACGCTCGGGCGCTAATTTGGGCTGAGCCAAAAGCGTGCAGCTAAAAAATAGGCAGCAAAGGCTGTAGATATAATTTCGCATGAATTCTGAAAAGTTCGGTGAGTTGGGCCAATTACAAAGGTAGACAATAGGCCTCAAAAAGCAATTCCCTTAAGTTGAACAATTAGTACAACTATTATTTAACATAATTTTAAGCTAGTCTAAATAAACCACAAAGTGAGAAATGCTACAGAAGTTACCAGATTTTTGGACTACACTTGCAAAGTATAAGTTACCAAACAGGTAATATACGCCAAAAACATTACGCACATTTAAAAACTTTTATTCCATGAAGAATTATTCCTTCTATCTCAGCATTTTTTTCCTTTTTTGTTTTTCCTTTTCTCAGAATCTGCAAGCTCAGGAGAGCGATGAAATTAACAATTGGTTTTTTCTACACACGACAGCCAAGTTAAATAATAAATGGGAACTTGGCAATGAACTACACATTCGTCGGGATGATTGGGTAGAGAACTGGCGAAATTTGCTCATACGTCCTTATGCTAGTTACTACCTTAACAATACTGCTATTCTCACAGCTGGCTATTCCTATATTGGTTCTTGGGCGCTACCGGGTAGTGATAAAGCTCCTCTAAGTAACGAACATAATATCTGGGAACAATTTTGTTTTCGTCATAAGCTCAACAAAGCGACTAAGGTATGTCATCGATACCGTTTTGAGCATCGCTTTGTTGATCAATGGGAGCATAATTTGAATACAGATGAATGGGAGAAAACAGGAAGAGAGTTTAGCAATCGATTTAGATATAGAATTACGGTTAAATCTGATTTGGCTAAAATTAAAGATGAGCAATCTATTTATTTAGTTATTTTTGATGAAATCTGGATAAATCAGGCTGACAATCTCCGTTTTAAGAGCCTAGCACGAAACTGGCTATATTTGGGTTTAGGCTATAGACTCAACCCTCAACTTTGCTTTGAATTGGCCTATATGCACCAACACGATACCTACAATGCTACAGACTACCTCAACACGCCTATTATGCAATTATCACTTTGGTATAAAGTGCCTGTAAAAAAGTCTTAATGTTCTTTCTTGTTTTTGGCCTTCTCCAAAGGGCCTTATCCAAATAGCTAGAATGCCTCTTTACGATTTAGCGTAAAGGGGCATTTTTTATCTTATGCTGTTTAAAACGGAGACGGGGCAATTGGCCTAGCGATGTGCAGCAGTGCGGCGAAGCCGCAGACCCAGGCGGCGAAGCCGCCGCAGGGCCGAGCAGACCTGCGAGCTGCGAAACGTAGCGCCTGCCGTAGGCAGGAGGCCCCAAAACAGCAGCGAGCTGCGGAACGACAACAAGGACTTTAGTCCGCAGTTCGACGACCGAAGGGAGTAACCGCCGACGACCGAAGGGAGGCGGAGGCCCCAAAACAGCAGACTTCTTATCTACGTCGGCTAGGTCCTTTTGGGAGCATTTCCTCGGCTAATTGCAGGCCAATTTCTTCTACAAAGCAGGCGATTTCCTTTTGGCTATTATAGAGTCCCCAGAGGCTAGTATTTGGGCTTAGCGGGGCGCTTGTACTATTTTTGGGCCAGAAAAAGCGGGCTGTTTTTCCATTAGATAGTTGTAATTCTATTTCGTATTGTTTGGACAGGCTGCCCCAATTCCATTTTTCCTTTTGGCTGAGGAGCTGAGCGAGCATAAGTTCGCCATCGGCTAGGCAGCTACTACGATTTTGCAAAACCTTATTTCCCTGAAAAAGGAAATAGAAAGCGCCCAGCTCAAAAAGCAGCATAAAGGCAGTCATCAGGGCAAAAGAAGGCAATGCTTGCAGGGCAAAAAGGAGGACAAAAAGCAGCAGGGGAAACAGCAAAAGGCTAATTCCGATAATATAATAGCCTCTGAGTCCATGACTAAGTGGCAACTGTTTTTTGATCCGTTCTAGATTGCGGCCACTTCCTGGATCTAGGGCCAAAGTGGGAAAAGACTGACTCATAAGCTTAGAAATTGGGCAATAGCTCCATTTTTTCAGACAGGCGTTCCACCAAGCCTTTAGAGCCGATATAAACTGGCGTACGTTGGTGCAACTGCTTAATTTCCAGCTCCATAATTCTTTCTTGGCCATTGGTAGCGGCTCCACCGGCCTGTTCAATCACAAAAGCCATGGGGTTGCACTCATAGAGCAGGCGCAATTTTCCGGAGCTAGAGCTTGGGCTACTTGGGTACATAAAAATGCCTCCTTTGATGAGGGTGCGGTGCACATCGGCCACCATAGAGCCCGTATAGCGGAAGCGCATATCCTCTTCCACGCAATCATCGATAAAGCGGCGGACCCCTTCGGGGAAGGTTTTATAGCGGCTTTGATTGACTGAATAATTCTTGCTTTCGGGAATCTTGATATCGGGATGCGAGAGGCAAAACTCTCCGATAGAAGGATCGAGGGTAAAGCCGTTGACGCCTTGGCCGGTTGTATAAACCAGCATGGTAGAGGAGCCATAGAGCACATAACCAGCCGCCACTTGTTCGGCCCCATCTTGCAAGAAATCTTCTAGGGTACAGGGACCATCTAGAGAATTGCGGCGATAGATGGCAAAAATGGTCCCAATAGAAACATTTACATCAATATTAGAAGAGCCATCGAGGGGATCAAAGGCCACCACATATTTGGCCTTTTTGCAATTCTCAAAAGCCACAAAGCTCTCTTGCTCCTCGGAGGCGATGCCGCAGCATTCTCCGCTATTTTGCAAACAGGCCTGCAGAATTTCGTCGGCTAGAATATCTAATTTTTGGACCGTTTCTCCAGAGGCGTTTTCTACGCCTGCCAAGCCAATAATATCGGCTAAGCCTGCCTTATTGACCTCTCGGCTAATAATTTTGCAAGCTAGGCAAATATCTCTTAACAAGCCAGAGAGTTCGCCAGTGGCATAAGGAAGGTCTTGTTGCTTGCGGATGATAAACTCGTCTACAGTGATGAGCTGTTTCATGAAAGTGAAATTAGATAGACAAAAAAATTAGGGATACGCCCGCAAATATAAGATGATTTTTAGGAATGCTTGAGGCCCCAAAGGATTTTATCGGCTAGTCCGCAGATTCTCCCCAACGATAGCTATCATTTAACTGAAAACCGGCCAAATCTAGGGCCCGATCAATCACGGTGGCGGCTAGTTCCTCAAAGGTTTTGGGTTTGGAGTAAAAAGAGGGAACGGCTGGACAAATAATGGCGCCCGCCTCTGTCAATCGCTGCATATTTTGCAGATGAATGAGGCTAAGGGGCGTTTCTCGGCTGAGCAAAATCAGTTTGCGCCGCTCTTTGAGGATGACATCGGCGGCGCGGCTGCTGAGATCGTCGGAAATGCCCGCAGCAACTCGGCCCAAAAAGCCCATGGAGCAGGGACAAACAATCATACTGTTATATTGGGCCGAGCCCGAAGCAAAAGGTGCCATAAAATCCCTTTTGTCGTAAAAATCAAAGGGGTAGTTTTTATAGTCTTGGTTCTCTAGCTCTAGCTCCCAATTATACTTGGCGTTATCGCTCATGACCACCCCCACTTTTTCCCATTGGGCTTGCAAAAGCAGCAAGCGATCAAATAATACTTTGGCGTAGATAGAGCCGCTGGCCCCAGCCACCGCAATGACGAGTTTATGTTTTTGCATAGCTTTTTTTAGGGAAACAAGTTTTTGGGGCGGGGGTTGAGGGAAAGGGATAAAAAAAGCCGCCAATTGGCGGCTTGGGGAGTCTAAAACTCAATATAATTCTGTGCATCAATCGGCTGCCCATTATACCAGAGCTCAAAGTGCAGATGTGGCCCCGAGCTCATCTCTCCAGAGTTGCCAATAATGGCCACGGCTTCTCCTGCCTTTACCCGATCTCCCGTTTTTTTGAGGCGGGCCGAATTGTGTTTGTACCAAGAAATCAGGTTGTTGCTATGCTGCACCCCAATCATATGACCCGTATCGGCAGACCAGCTCGACATGATGACCGTGCCCGCCCGAACAGCCTGTACTACCGAGCCTTTGGGCGCCACCACCAAATCGGTCCCATAATGCGCCCGAGAAGGAGCAAAACTATCCGAAACAACACCTTTTACAGGTGGCACAAAGCTTTCTTTATCTAGACGGTCCTCATCTTCCAAAAAGACACTTTGAATCAAAGAACCTAGTTCTCGCTCCATTTCTGCACTTTCCACCACCGATTTGGTGGCATCAGATTGCTCGGGCACGCCTTGAACCGAAGCTTTTTGGCCTGTTTCGGTGCTTCCGCCCGATTTAGGCTTTTCAACATCTTTTTCATACTCAAATTCCGCATTAGCCAGCTGCTTAATGCTTTCGGTCTGGGCCTGATTATTTTCCATATCCATTTTCAGGCTATCCATTTGCAACAACAACTGCTTGAGCTCCTTCCGAACTCCAGAGTCCGCTATATTATTATTGCCCGAAGACATCAAATAATTGAGTGGAGAAAAACGAATCACCAAAACGGTCAGCAAAATAATCCCCAGCGTAATACTACTTGAAACCAGGGCCACATTCAGAGGGCTCAGGCGCCAACTTTTCTCCTCTACATAGGTCTGTTCATTGACCACCACCAGTTTATGATGTGCAGAGATCCAGGGAATTAGTGGTTTTTTCTTCTTTTTATGATTTGGCGTAGCGCTCATAAAGCTCTTGATCTAGATTTTGGGATGCTTGGGGCCCTCTTTAAGGAAAGGGCTCAGAAATGGCGAAAATACGAACAAAGCCCTTATTTTTGTAGGCCTTAGGGCTTTTTTCGGTTCAAGGGATCAATTCTTCTGTTTTTTTGGGGCCTCCTGCCTGCGGCAGGCGCTACGTTTCGGGGCTCGCAGGTCTGCTCGGCCCTGCGCGGGCTTCGCCCGCTGGCTCTGGCGCTTCGCGCCACCCCTCCACATCGCTAGGCCGATCAAAAACTCCCTTTGGTCCTTGAAAGGCAGCCTTTGGCTGCCCAAAAGCTCGCTTTGCTCGCCCTGCAAACTGCTTTTTTGCTCCTAAACCAACAGAAAAAGCCTTTTTTTACGTTTCTAAATTAGGCCCCTTTTGTTTGGACCAATAAATAGAGCCAGACGGTCCTTAGTCTTTGGCCTAGCGATGGTAGGCAGTGCGGCGCAGCCGCAGACCTAGGCGGCTTTGCCGCCGCAGGGCCGAGCAGACCTGCGAGCTGCCGGACGACAACAAGCCCTTTAGGGTGCAGTTCGACGACCAAAGGGAGTAACCGCAGCAAGCGCAGCGCAGCTGAGGCCCCAAAATAAATCATTCTACAGATAGCAATTCACTAGCAAATACCTTATGCGACCATTAAAATTTATTTGGCTGAGCATCAGCCTACTGTTTCTTTTAGCCGCTTGTAAGACCAAAGATGGCGCCACCACAGGGCTGGGCAAGGCCTACCATAATGTAACTGGCCGCTACAATGCCTATTATAATGCAGGCCTCTTGGTCGATGAAAGTTTTAAGAGCTTGAATCAGGCACATCGAGACAACTACAATCAGTTGCTGGCCCTTTATCCCTATGCCGCAGCAGAATCGGGGCAGGCGGTTTCTCCAGCCTTAGATAATGCCATTAAGAAATGCGCCATCAATATTGAGCTACACCGCCCTAGCCATTGGGTAGATGATAGCTATTTTTTGATTGGGCAGTCAGAGTTTTTGAAGCAAGAATATGAGAAATCTGCGGAGACCTTTAAGTACATTGTAGACAAATACAATCCCGATAAGTCTCTATCTGCCATGACGCCTGATGAGCGCAAAGCTTATAAGAAAAAAGAGAGGGCAAAAAAGAAGAAAAAGAAAAAGCGGAGAAAAAAACGTCGTCGGAAGAAGCGCAGAAAAAAGCGCTCGAAGAAGAAAAAGAGCAGTAAAAAGACAGAGAAAAAAGCTGCGGAGGAAGAAGATATTAGTGAGTTAGACCCTCCCTCCTATTTCCTCAAGCATCCGCCAGTACGTTATGAGGCCATGCTTTGGTTGGCCAAAAGTTATGTAGAATTGGGCCGTCATGATGAGGCCGGGACCTACCTTCGTTTGTTATTGGAAGACGGTCGGGTGCGCCGCAAAATCAAGGCTGAGGCCCATGCCGTTTTGGCCCATAGTTGGTTGATGCGCAAAGAATACGAAAAGGCGATTCTAGACTTGGAACAAGCCATAGAACTAACCAGAGGCAAGCGAAAAAAGAACCGCTATGTCTATGTTTTGGCGCAGCTTTATGAGCAGCAGGGGCAAAGTAAACTGGCCATGGATACCTATAAGCGGGTGCTTCGGTTGCGCCCCAAATATGAGATGGAATTTAATGCTCGTTTGAAAAGAGCGACCAATGCCGCTTCGGTAGAAGACCGAAAATTCAATCCAGAATACGCCCTTAAGCGTATGCTGAGAGAAGGCAAAAATGCCGAATACAAGGACCAGATTTACTTTGCTTTGGCCCAGGTACAATTTAGAGCTGGCAGTGAAGAAAATGGTATCTTGGCTTTAAAGCAAGCTATGGCCAACAGTCCAGAAGGTAGTTTCCAAAGAGCAGAAGCTGCCTATATGTTGGCAGAACTATACTACAAGCGCAAGGAATATATTCCAGCCTACAACTACTACGACACCACCAGCAGAAGCATGCAAAAGGCCGATGAACGTCTGGCCGCAGTAACTGCCCGAACGCAGCAGCTTAAGGACTTGGCGACTAATATGCAAACCTATGAGCTCAAAGATAGCTTATTGATGGTGAGCAATTGGCCCTATGAAAAGCAGCGGGAATGGGTGCAGCAAGAGCGTAAAGAAGAACTAGAAGCAGCCAATGCCAGCCAGGACAAAAAACCTGTGGCGGGGCCTTCCGTCATCAATGCCAATAAAATGGCAAAATCTAATTTTGCGCTTTACAATGCCAGCCAGCTCAAGCGTGGTGAGCGCGACTTTAAGAAGCGTTGGGGAGATCGTCCTTGGGCCGACAACTGGCGGCGCAGCAGTGGCGATGGCTTTGATACAGAAGGGCCAGATTTTGCTAGCAATGAGTTGCCGCCCGTTACTGAGCAAGATGTGAGTAATTTCCTCAAAAAATCGGGCGTCCCTGCAGATGAGGCCAGCAAAAAGGCCGCAGAAAAAGAGCTCAGAGATGCCCTATTTATGGTGGCGACCCTTTACTATGAGCGTTTGGGAGAAAATCAGTTGTCGCTTAATAAATTTAAGGAGCTGCAGGAGCGTTTTCCAGGACATCCTAGAGAACTAGAGGCCTTATTTAGCATGTACAACATTGCGGGTGCAACTGGCCAAACGGCCCTAGCAGCAGAATGTAAGCGGCGGATTTTGGACCAATATGCCGATTCCGATATTGCCAAATCATTGCAAGACCCCAATTTCCTCAATGCCAAAGAGAAAGAACTCAAGGCCATCAATGCAGACTATGAGCGGATTTATGCCATGATTCGGGCAGGAAAATCAGAAGCGGCCTATGCTGATCTAGAAAAAGTGGCTAAAAAATATGGGGCCAATAATCCCCTAAAAGCTCGTTTTGCCTTATTGGGCGCCATTTGCCAAGGCGGTATGCAGGGACAAAAGGCCTATGTACAAGCCCTGCGAGCAGTGGTCACTAGCTTTCCCAATACAGATGAAGAGAAAAAGGCCAAAGAAATGATTGCCATTTTGACCGGAGAAGAGGTTAAAGGCAGCGGAAAGAAGCCCATTGCTGCTGGAGAAACCGATGAAGAGCTCAACAAAATCTTTGAGAATGATTTGGCTCAGGGCCACTACATCCTCATTAGTTTTGACAATCCCTCGGCCAAGGTCAATAGCTTTAAGGGAGCAATAAGCAACTACAATAAAAAATATTATAGCCTGCTTCGTTTGAATGTATCGAGCCTGATGTTGGACGGCAAATTTCCCACCCTTATTGTTCGTAAGTTCAAAACGGGTAAAGAGGCCCAAGAATACTATAAAACCGTAGAAGGAAACAAAGAGTTTTTGGGCGAAGATGCACCAGCGCATCAGGTCTATTTTATTGGTCAGAATAACTACCGCACCATTTTGCAAAAGCGCAATTTTGCCGATTACAAGCGCTTTTTTGCGCAAACCTATCAGAATAACTAGAAGTCTTCTAGTTAAGGATAAAAAAGCTTGTCGAACGAATCGACAAGCTTTTTTTTGTGCCAAAAATGGCAACATCTAGACAACTAAAACTAGCGTAATTGGCCAAAACGCTAGACCCTTTACATTTTTTATGATAAGTAGTATTTTAGTCTACATTCCATATAAATCAGCGAATAGCTAAAGATTGATTAAATTGGCTAGCTCAAGCCTTATCCTATGAAAAAGTATTTACTCTTTATTTATTTACTAGCGCTCCCCTACTTTGGGTATAGCCAACAAGCTACTCTAGACAGTTTAAGGACCATAAAAGCTGAACAGCTCTCTACGGAAGCTAGATACAGCTACTACAAAGAACTGGGCCGACAGGCGGAGAAGCTCAGACAATTTGAGGAAGCCTTTTCGGCTTATGAGCAAGGAGAGCATTTAGCTAAAAAAAAGGAAAACTGGAGTGAGCTGGTCGGCTTTATCTCTTTAAGGGGACAACTACTTTTGGACCGAGAGCAGCTATTGGCCGCCATGCAAGCCTTTGAGGAAGCCATTAGCTTGATGCGGGATAAAGTCAGTCAGGAAGAAATCAACAACTACATTTACATTGACATTGGCAACCTCTACTACAAGCGGGGCTATGGAGAAGAGGCCCAAAAGTACTATCAGTATGCTTTGGCAGGTTTTGAGCGGCAAAAAGATGTGAGTGGAATCAGCTTAGCTTATCGGAATTTGGCCTTAATCTATAAGCGTCTAAAGATGGCTGACTCCATGTTTGCGGTTTTAGACAAATCGGCTCCCTATATACAAGAGGACCAACTACTGGAACAATTTAATCTTTTGACCTACTACGGTTTTGCTCATCATTTAGAAAAAGCCTATGGTAAGGCCGTAGATTATGCAAAACGGGCTTTAGTTTTGGCCCAAGAGCGTGCTGCGCAACTCGGTCCACAAATTGGTTTGGCCCATTTGAACCTAGCCGTTTATTTAGAGCGAGACAGCAACTACCTAGCTTCGGTAGCACATTATGACAGTGCCTTAGTTTATCTTCCGATTAAAGACTTTATTCTGATCAATAAAGCTAGTGCTTTATTGCGGGCAGAAAAGACAAGTAGCGCCATGCAGATTATTCAGCGCTTAGATCAGGAAGAGCGTTTGCAGGCCATGCAAGAAAATGAGAGACGTAAGGCTTGGGAAGTTTTCATACGAGCCTATGAAGCCAACAAGCAGCCTCAGCAAGCTCTGTTTTATGCTAAAGTTTATAATCAGTACCTTCAGGACAGGAAGCAGGCGCCCAACATGCTTCGGGAGTTAGAAATTGGGCAGGCGGCCATTAGCTTAAAAAAGGATATAGAGTTGCGAGAGCAGGAAGCCGAGCTGCGTTATGAGCAGGCATTAAGAGAAGAAAAAGAGGCGTATAATCGGCTGTATTTATCAGCTTTAGTGGCCTTGTTGCTTTTATTATCTTTCTTATTTTGGCTCTATAAGCAATTGGCCAAAAACAGGAGTTTGCTTAGGGAGAGCTATGCGCAGTTGCAGCAATACAGCAAAAACCAAGATCAGCTCTATGCTATTTTGGCCCATGACCTGCGGCGGCCCTTTGGGCAGCTATTGCAGGCTAACCAAAGTTTGGCCCAGGCGGTGGTGGGCAGCCGTTGGCAAAAATGGGGGCAGCAGGCGGAAGAATCGGCCCAGAACCTCTACTATCTTTTTGAGGAACTTCTAGCTTGGATCAAGCAGCAACAGGGGGGAATTCGGCCACAGCTACAGCTCCACAAATGGGAGCAATTGCAAGCTGACCTTTTGGCCCCACTTCAGTTGCAGCTGGCCGACAAGCAAATCAGCTTAGTGGTCCAAGCGCCTCCTCAGGCCGAAATTTATACCGATGCTTACCTTTTGCAAACCATCTTGCGCAACCTGATGAGCAATGCCATCCGCTTTAGTCCAGAAAAAGGCCAAATTCATTTAAGATTGCAAGCAAAAGAAAATGGCTTTTGCTTAGCCATCCAAGATAAGGGCGAGGGATTGAGTGAGCAAGCTTTGGAACAACTCTTTGAGCAGCAATTGAGTGGAAACAACGGCTTGGGCTTATCTTTGGTCCAGGGTTTTGTGCAGCTTTTGGATGGAAAAATTAGTGCGGAGAACCAAAATGGGCTCTTGATTTCCATCTTTTTGCCCCAAGAAGAAATGGGGACTTTTGCGGCCCAGCAGAGCAAGCAGCAACAATTTGGGCAGGCCCCTTCGATGCAGCAACTAACCGCTGCTCCTGAGCTTCTCCAGGAGTTGGAGGCGCTCAATGCCTATGAAGTGGGTCGACTTTACCAACTTCGGCAAGAGCAGGCTGCAGATGGCCCCATTTATCAGGCCCTAAACAGATTGTTGCAGTTGCAGTATCAGGCTAAAACCGCCGACTTTGAGACCGAAAAGCAGCAGTTAATTGCTAGATTAGTGGCTTAGGCTATTTTTCCCCTCATCAAATCAGAACATCATCTAAAATGTATAAAATTCTCCTCGTAGACGATCAGCCACAATATATTGAGCAGGTATTACAGGCCCTGCATCCTCGGGCACAAGATTACCAACTCCTTTTTGCCAACAATGGGCAAAGAGCTTTGGACCTTTTAAAAGAACTAGCCGTAGATCTCATTTTATTGGATTGGGATATGCCCGTACTCAATGGATTAGAAACCCTAAAGGTTTTAAAATCAACAGAGGGGCTGATGGATATTCCAGTAATTATGCATACTGGGGTGCATACGGCCAGCAAAGACCTACAACAGGCATTTGAATTGGGCGCCATAGATTTTCTGCGCAAACCGGTAGATGCGACAGAACTGTTGGCCCGTTTGGAAAATGTTTTGAGTCGACAGGCCTATATGCAAGAAACCCTTAGACTAGAGAGTGAAAAAGCAGATTTATGCTTGGAGTTAAAGCAAAAAGAGCTCTTGCTTTATGCGATCTGGCTAGAAGAAAAGAATGGGTTTTTGAAAAAATTTGAGCGGGAGTTGGGCGAATTTGTGCAAGAGCAAGCCCATGCAGAAGTTCGGAAGCGGGGACAGCTCCTTCTTCGTCAGTTACAACAAGAGATACAGGCCAAGAGCCAATGGGAGGGACTAAGAAATAAGGTCAATAAAACCTATGAGGATTTTTTGCGGCAGTTTGAGGAGAAGCATCCACAGCTTTCTGTTGGGGACCTGAAGTTGGCGGCCTTGATTCGGGTGAAGTCGCCCAACCAAGAGATTGCGGATAGTTTGCATATTGCGCTAGACTCGGTGAGTAAGAAGAAGCTGCGTTTGCGGAACAAGCTGGGGTTTTCCTCTTCTGCAGATTTGGAGCAGTACATTCTTGATTTTTAGCCCAAGCGCCCCCCTGAGGGATTCCTTAGGGAATCCCGAGGAGGGGTGGGTGGGCGGGGACCTATTGACGGATGAGGAGCGAAGCGACGAATGCCGCTTTTGGGGAGGACTGGCGGCCGAAGATGGATCTGTTGAGCTAGGCCAGTTGTTGAGCGGCCCAGCGCTGCGGCGGGGTGGCCGGCAGGCCAGACCGAGTTTTTGAGCGCAGCGAAAAAACGAAGGGCCGAGCGAATAGCGAGCCCCAAAGCATAGCGGCGGCCAGCGAAGCTGGCCGCGGGCCCCAAGAAAAACAAAAAACCACTCCCTAAAATAGGAAGTGGTTCGATAAAGCACCTGAGAGGTGGCTATCAGCTATAATTTATTACTGTTTGACCACAGTAAGCTGAATTTGTTCATTGGCTTGTTGGAGCTGCAAAATGTAGGTTCCTGCGGGTAAATCGGCCATAGAAAGGCTAGCTAAGCGGCCGCCCATTTGCTCTTCTTGCAAAACTAACTGGCCCATCAAATTGTAGAGACGAAGCTGTAGGGGCTGCTGCTCTAAATCAGAGAGATCAATATAGACCTCATTATGGCTTGGATTGGGGTAAACCTTTAGTTGGCTCCAGCTATAGCTAGTTCCGCCCGCGCCAAAAAGGGCAAGGCTGTCGCCAGGGCAAAGCTGGTTGGGATTAGACAAACTCAAGTCAGGAGCAATACTTACTGCAGGTAGTGCAAAAACATCTACAAAAATACTGGCCGTATTCTCGCAGCCATTAGCATCGGTGGCTGTTACGGTATAACTTTGAGCTGATTGAGGCGTAAAAGATTGACCATCTACTACCCCATTGTCCCAACTATAACTACTCGCTCCGCTAGCGCTGAGGATCATGCTTTCTCCAAAGCAAATGCCATTATTGGCTGGCCCATGTAGCTGAACTTGAGGTAAGCTATTCACCACAATAGTTGTTGTGGCCGTATCGCGGCAACCATTGGCATCGGTACCAATAACCGTATAATCATCGGTGCTGTCTGGCGCAAAGTTTTGCCCATTGGCCAAGCCCTGCGGCCAGCTGTAAGTCAAAGAAGTAGGCGCCTGAATCTGTACAGAGTCTCCAGCACAAATTGCAGAAGCAGAAGGCTGCAAACTGACATTAGGCAGACTGTAAACGCTTAGCCATAGACTATCGCTAGCGCTACAGTTGCTGCTGTTATCTGTAGCCACCACCGTATAATAAGCCGATTGAGCAGGCTGAAAAGGCTGTGCATTTTGTACGCTATTGTTCCAAAGGTAACTGTCTGCCCCAGAAGCCGTCAAACTAACCGACTCCCCCAGACAAACTGCCGTATCAGAGGCAGCTAACTGAATAGTTGGAGCCGCATTAATTGTAATCTGAATACTGTCCACATCCTTACAGCCCAAAGCATCGGTAGCCGTTACCTTATAATAAGCCGACTGGCTAGGCACAAATGCCATCCCATTGCTCTGCCCAGAACTCCACTGATAACTACTCACTACATCAAAACTGCGACATTCTGCCTCTAAAATCAAACTATCCCCAGCACAAAGCGCTGTGGCCGAGCTGTTGATCTGAACAATCTGAAGCGGGTTATTCGTAAAGTGTATAACTACTTGATTAGACATCTGCCCTCTATATCTTGGCGCTCCATCTACCCAAACCGCAGTGCTGTCTGCATTCTCAAATTGACTATTAGCCAAGGGGGTAGTCGGCGAAATATCATGTACAGAATTCCCCTGCCCCTCTTCAAAGTTGTAAAAGTAAGCCAAATCCGTATCTGTAGAGTCTGTTCCATTGGCCATATCATCCTGAATCTCGGCCAAACTCAACGGGCGAGACCAAAAACTGAGCTCGTCTATACCCACTCCTAAATGTCCCTGACGACTGCCGTTTACCCAACCATGTCCAATAAAACAAGTATCCAAACCCGTCTCTAAGGCCGGAATTACCTTGCTCGCATCCAAAATCCCATCAATGTAAATATTCACTTCATTGGTGAAAGGTATTGATATACCCAAAATTAGGCCCTGTTGGAGTAATCTTTATCCAGCCCATCAAACTAAAATCTCCAGAACTAATGTCAGGATTTGGGTGGATCTCGATCGCATCATCCATCTCATCCAACTCTACGCCTATGCCCGGCGCTACCGCATCTACATAAAAACTGTCCGTCCGATAAGGAAAAACCGTAAACTGTATGGCAGACCCTGTTCCCTGTACCGGCCCATCCATCACCGCATCATTGGTCGCAGAACGCAAATAATAAGCGGTCTTTATCTGAGAATTGGCCAAAGTAACCGTAACCGACTGACCCGATCCACATGCAACACTGTCACTAGCCGTAATCACATAAGGAGTAATCGGCGCCCCGCCTATCTGTTGGCTCCAAGCTACGCTCCCCCCCAAAAGGAAAAGGAGCAGTGGGTAAAAATAATTTTTCATAGCTAATCTATTTTGATGAAATAACAACGTACTTCAAGTACCCTACAAAGAAGCCACATAAACCACACATCCTCCTCATTTTCAACTAGACCCCAAGCGGACCACAAAGAGACATCCAGCGGACATGCCTGTTTTTTTAGCTGTTTTTTTGGGGCCTCCGCTGCGGCCTAAAGGCCTTGCGGCGCTACGTTTCGCAGCTCGCTGTTCGCTCGGCCCTTCGGCGGCTTCGCCGCCTCGGTCTGGCCTGCGGCCACTGCTGCACATCGCTAGGCCAAATAAAAAGAGACTACTGGCCTTGGCCAGTAGTCTCGCGCATAGCTAGTTGTTGTCCAACTATTTTATGATGACTCGCTTGCTGATTTGCTCATTCAATCGAAGCAAATACATGCCCGCAGCTAGATTCGGGATATGCAACTGCAATTGCTGCTCTCCCCCCATTTTCTGATCAAAGATTTTACGCCCCAAGCCATCAAAAAGCTCCAAACGATAAATCCCCGCACTAAACTGCAAGTTAAACTGCCCATTATTTGGATTGGGAAATAACTGCAAGTCTGCCAAAGCTAAATGCTCTACCGATACAGGCGGCTCGTTCACGGTAGCGGTCGTGATCAACTCACAACCATTGCCGTCCGTAATGGTCAAAGTATAATTTCCAGCCGAAAGATTAGTCAAGCTGTCGCCAGAGGTCCCATTGGGCCAACTATACTGATAAGGTGGCGTTCCACCAGTCAAATTAGCCGCTCCAATACTCCCGTTCTCACAAGCAAAACAAGGCGCATCAATTATAGTGAGGTTCACCACCAAAGGATCTGGCGAATAGACTTCAATAGAAGCCGTGTCCGTACAACCCTCAAAGTCGGTTACCGTCACCTGATAGTTGCCCGCAGCCAAATTACTTACTGTATCAAAGCCAATACCCGTTACGCCATTAGACCAACTAGAAGCATAACTAGAGTCTTGCCAGCCCCCAGAGGTAGCCAAATAGAGTACGCCATCACTGCTGTTATGACAGCTTGTTCCCGAAGCACTAAGCAAAACAGCAACCAAATCACTACCCGGCTGTCTAATCTCGGCAAGGTTTACCTGAGGACATCCATTGGCATCGGTCACCGTTACATAATAACTTCCTGCCGCTAGATTGTTCACTGCAGAGTCTGCAGTTGCACTAGCATCATCCCAAAGGTAGCTGTAGGGCGGAGTTCCACCATAAGCAGAAGCAAGCGCACTACCATCGCTGTCATTTCTACAAGTTACATGATCCACACTGATATTCGTACCATAAAAAGGTGGATGGCTGATGCCTACGCTATCCATGTTTTCACAGCCATTGGCATCGGTTACTGTGACCATATAGCTAAGTGGAGCTAGGTTGTTTACAGCTGCTGTAGTCTCTCCATTAGACCAAAGAAAACTGTAGCCCGCAGTTCCACCACTAGCCGATACAACGGCCTGCCCATCCTGACTGCTAAAACAGCTGGTCATTGTAGCCGTAAAACTCAATTCAATGCTGTCTGGCTGAAGCACACTATCCTGAACCACCAACTCACAAGCCTGGGCATCAGTAATGGTCAAGCTATATACACCAGCTGCTAGGTTGCTCACATTGGCCGTAGCCGCAGAAGAAGACCAAGCAAAACTATAAGGAGCAGTGCCCCCAAAAGCTTGAGCCGCCAAAGATCCATCAGTAGCCCCAAAACAACTCGCCATCTGGCTGCTCGTCAAGGCCGAAACAGCCGAGTCTGGCTCCGAAATATAGAGACTGTCAAAAGCCTGACAACCATTATCATCCGTTAAGGTCAACATATAGCTGCCCGCACTCAAATTTGTCGCAGTAGCCGTCGTCTGATTATCCGACCAAAGATAATTAAATGGAGCCGTACCCCCTTCTACTACCGTAGCCGCAATGCTACCATCTGCCCCAGCTTTACAAGATACATCCGTCAACTGATAGTCTAAAACCATCCGACAATTTACATATTTGGCAATAGCTGATGTCGTCTGAGGCGCTGTACTGCTCAAACTAAATGTATTTGGCCCTAAATCAAAATCATTGGTAGGAAAGGCTGGAATAGAAGATACATACGATCCTGCAAACAAAATGACATCCTCAGAAGCTGCGTAAAATTGACCAAATGGATTAGCCAACACATGATGAAATAGGAGTTGCCCTAAGCTGTCATAACGCGCAACAACAACACCATAGGTACCAAAACCAGGCGTTACCTGTGTCGAAAAGGTATCGCTAATCGCCAAATCCATGCTGTTCTCAAAACTATAACCAATATAGGATCCCCCCTGATGGTCCTTGACCATGTATTCTAAAAATCCATTGTGCTCCTTACCAAAACGAAAACTCGCATCATGCCGATAAGCTACCGTAAAGTATTGTAACCCATTGGGCGCATTGCCTACACTTACATTAAAGGTATCAGTGCCCACTAAACCAAAGGCTACTCCAGCCTGTGTCTGCCCATTAATCTCTCCACTCAATATAAGCCCCTCTGCTGTAGCCAAAGCCCCTCTAAAACGAGCCGTAGCAACAGAAGGATCCAATTGAGGCATCATCTTCACCCAATCTAAAGTCTTTGCAGGACTGTAACGAGCCAAAAAGTTAGCATAGTCATAGGCCGGATAAAGATGGGCCGTGTCACTAGATGGATCAAAATCTGGACTAGACGGAAAGGTCGGACGACCATCTACCGTTCCCGCCAAATAAATCTTAGACTCATGAATGGCTAAGGCCGCAATCTCTGCCCCATCATTCTCTAAACTAAAAGCCCACTGAAATTGCCCCGAAGGATTCAACTTGGCCAAATAACCATAGTTCTCAGTGGTCGCACTCACGGGCGGAAATGTACTGCCCGGCGTAAATGGAGCCGAGTATAAATCTGTTCCAGCCCCCGGATCCAAATCAATGTCCCCAAAAAAGTTTCCAGCAACATAGACATCACCAAATTCATCAAAGGCAATGCCTCTAATTCCTAATAAGGTACTGCCCGCAGCAGAAGGCGCCTGAATGTATTCCGGATACAAATGCCCCCAAGCTAAACTCCCATCTGTATTGTACTTGACCAAAAATGAAGTCTCATTAAAAGCCCCCCGATTCGCATCCTCATACAAAGCATAACCCTCTAGGTTCTGTACAGCCGCCGTCGGATCAATGTCTACCGTGTCACTCAAGCCTCCAGCTAGATAAATCTCCCCAACTGCAGATACCTGAAATATAATAGGAGAATATAAGGTAGCCGTTAAGGGCGTGTTGATCGCCCAAATTAACACCCCCTGATCATCATACTTCGCCAAATAGCCCTCCTGTAAAGAAGGGTTGACCTGACCCGTAGCCAAAAACTGACTGTTATACACAATGGCCGTTCCCGAACTAGGATCGGCATCTAAGGAGTCAATCACAGCCCCATAAACATAAATGTTTCCACTGCTATCAGTCATTATTTTACTAGCCCCATTAGAGCCGCCTCCGCCTATATCATAGGCCCAATCTAACTTTAAATCCTGTGCCCACAGACTCGAAGAAAATAAACTTACTGCCAATAATAAAAGACAGTGTAGTGATCTCTTAATCATAGTAATCATTTTAAGGTATAGCTGATAATTTTATCTTGTTTTAAGCCCCCTAAGGACTTACCACAAATTTATTGCAGCCTCTTGCTTAAAACGAATCTGAACAAGGACGACAGCCGGACCACAACCGGACATCAGCCGGACAGCCCCCTAAACCAACAAAAGCCCCAGCCAATCTTGGCTGGGGCTTTTGTCTTTACTTTAAGTCCCGATTTATCCAGTAACCTTAAAGGTAAATTCTACATGGTCTACGGGCTCATTCATTTCTCCTTTCTTAATGATCCGACGAACACCAGAACCCGATACCGGCACTAACTCCGCTACCTTGTTCGCAAATACAGAACGATTCCCATTGGGTACCACATCCAAAGCCTGATTACTCAAGTGCTTACTCGATACCCGCCCTCTGTTCTGATCTCTTTTCTGCCACCAATCAGCAAAGGCCTGAATGTTTCCGCTGTACTTACGGCAAGCATCCAGTACATCTTGACCATACCAACGAGCAACAGTCTTCGCTCCACGGTTGGGCAAGGTCTGCGTCATCGTAATCCGAGCCTGATCATGATAGGTTCTAATCGTTGAAGTCACTGTTGCTCCAGTCATTCCACAAGCCGCCAAAATACTCTTGAGCAACTTCTCCGCTCTGCTATTCATCTTCACCGCCTTCGAGCCATAGCTTAAACTAACATTGCCCGCATTGGGGTGGCTAAAGTCTTGGCCCGAAACGCCCCCCTCTTCACTACTGTCTGTAGCCGAGGAGCTATCCGAACTACTGCTGCTGTCATCCGAACTTGCAGAAGCCGCACCATTAAGCGCCTGCCAACTCTGCCCTCCAGGATCAATCCGCCCATCAGCCCAACCAAAGGCCGCCTGCTGAAAAGCTTTGATCTCCCCAATAGTGCCCGGCCCAATCAATCCATCTACAGTCAAATTATGCCCCTTGGCCTTCAATAATTCCTGAACCAACTGCACATCGGCCTTATCATTGGTTCCACCACGGCCCACAGAGGCCTTTATCGTTTTCTGATTACTCTCTAGTTCCGCAGGAGGAGCCCCAGCTTCTTCATCTTCACCTGCCTCCGCCTGTGCTGCATCAATTTTGTCCTCCAACAAATCTCCCAAGCTGTTAATCAAGCCCTCAATTTTATCCAATTGATCTTGCTCCTCTTGGTCAATTTTACCATCGGCCAAAAATAATTCCTTTAAGGTGGTCAACTGAGCATTGTACTGCCCAATAAGCCCCTGAATCTTACCTAAATCTGCCATAAAAGCTATTCTTTAGTTGTTTTGTAATTGTCTTACTGAAAGATACAGAAATCAAGAGCAAAAAACCAATTAGACGCTTAACTTTTCAGCCAGATTTTACAAGCCCTAAACAACTCAGTCCCCCCTTCCCTACTTTTTCTTGGCCACTAATTCATCAAAAAAGGCCAAATAACGCTCTTTTTGGGCCACTACAGCATACTCTTCCAACACCCTTTGGCGACCCGCCCGGCCCAGCTCCGCCCGCAATTCAGGCGATTCAATCAAAGCCGAAAGCTGCGCAAACCACTCCTCCTCATTATGCGCCAAATAACCATTGACACCCTGCTCTATAATCTCAGTGTTCACCCCCACCGCCGACATCACCGCAGGCAAACCCAAAGCCATATATTGCAAGCCCTTCAACCCACATTTCCCCTTGGTCCACTCATCAGTCGGCAAAGGCATCAAACCAATATCCAACTCCACCAATTGCTCAATCTCATCCGCCTCGGTCCAAGCTACCCCCCGAATATCCAACTCTGGCAAACTATAATTGGCATCTCCAATCAACTTAAAGTAAATCTTATCGCCATACTTCTCCTTCAAACGACGCAAAACCGGCAATAACTGCTCAAAGTACTGTACCGTAGAAAAACTCCCCGTCCAACCAATACAAACCGCCGCATCCGCCGCCTTAGCCGGCTTAAATTTAGGATGATGCCGCTGCTCATCCACAGTCGTCGGCAATACCTTTACACAATCATTATATTGCCTCGCATAATCCGCCAAATAACGATTCCCCGCAAATACCATATCCGCCAAGGCAATTAACTCCGCCGTCTTATTCGCATTTTTCAAAAACCCCAAGGCCTTATTATTTGCCGATACATTTTGTAACCATATAGAATCGTCAAAGTCAAAAACCAAGGGCGCCCGCTTGGCAAAACGACGCTCAAAAAAAGAAGTCCCCAACATAAAGGCCTCCCGCTGCACATAAATCACATCAAATTGCTTGGCCCAAGCCCCAGAAGCCCGCCAAAGCCGCCAAACACTCTTCAACAATACTTTCATTTTGCCCAAATACTGCCCCGCTCCATAAAAAACAGGATCATCCTCCGCCTCAATCAAATAACATAGCTCATACTCATAACCATGCTCCTCCAAAAAATCTAAATACTGCTCATACCGAAAACGCTGTGAAGGCGAACGATTTGGCCGATGTAAAGCCACAAAAAGAATCCGTTTCATACTATTTTTTAGCCTATTGTTTTTTGGGGCTGCCCCCTCAGTTCCTTCGGGGTCGGGCTGTTTCGCAGCTCGCTATTCGCTCGGCCCTGCGGGCTTTTTCGCTTCGCTCCAAAAGCCCTAGGTCTGCCGCTTCGCGCCACTGCTGTCCATCCCTCAGCCGGCTCGCTTCGCTCGCCCCTGCCGCAGAATAAAAGCAGCGCCTTTAAGGCCCCGCCCAAAAGTAAGACTTAATCAATTCATTTAATAATAGTGGCTTAGGATTCCAAATCTTATCTCCAACAAAATACAACTTCCTGTTTTTATTTGCAAAAATATATGCAACTATTTGTTTTTAAACAGATTTGTTTTAGATTTGTAGGGCAAGGGGACTTGTTCCTCCTCTGCTCGCCAAATGATCCAATATGAAAAATCAAAAAAAGGAGAAGCGTTTAGCCATGAATCGTCGTTTCATCAAGGCCTTTAAAGCCTTAGAGGAAAAAGGAGATATTGTCCCCAATAGCCACGATAAAGGAATGACCAAACTCTCTTTGCTCTTTTGGGACAAAAAAGGAAACGGACATCTGGTCCGCGCATTTCTCAACCCCAATAGCAACCGCTCTATCGATTTTGATAAAGCCAGCCGCTTTTGCGAAGAATTTGGCGTCAATAAGGATTATCTGCTCCAAGGCAAAGGCCCTATGTTTGGCGAGGAAGATGCTCCCGCCTTCGCCAACGGAGAATTAGCCTCCGATTATGGATACGGCTCCCAAATTCTATATTCTAGCCAAGCCGCTTTTGCTAGCTCGGCCCTAGGCATAGATTCTTATGAAGAAGGACAGTATTTTAGCCTGCCCGGCCTCTCTCAAGGCGATTATGTCGCCTTTACTATTAGTGGAGACTCTATGCAACCCACCCTTAGTAATGGAGATCTGGTGATCTGTCGCCCCCTAGAAGGTATCGAAAGAGTGCAGGAAAATGAAGTCTACGCCATCGTCAGTAGCCATGGTGTCCAAGTTAAACGTATCCAAAAGGTGTTTAACAAAAATCGCCTAACTCATCTCAAACTTATTTCTGATAACTACCTAGAACATGATCCCTTTATGGTGGAGGTCGCAGAAGTACGAAAAATTATGAAGGTGGACCGAAAAGTAACCGCCCTCTAAACTCTCCCTGCCCACTTTTCCAAAATACAGCTTACAAATAATTGATCCCCCCCGCCCCTTAGCCCTAGCTAAGGGGCTTTTTTATTCTCGACTTAGAGCCGTTCTAGCCCTTGCTTTCCCCCTTTTTATCTTCCTATCCCCTTCTTTAGTCTTTGACTTTACTCATTTATTGTAGCCATGCAGTAGCTCTACTCCTCTAATACAGTAATTTACTGTTCGAATGCAGTAGCTCTACTCCTCTAATACAGTAACTTACTGTTCGGATGCAGTAGTTGTACTGCTCGCATGCGGTCCTTTACTGTATACTAGTGCTGGTCAAAGTCCTTTATATAGGTTCTGGAAGTCCATGGTATAGGTTGTAGGACCCCAAATAGACCTCCCTAGACCTATCCGATAAGGTCTATAGACCTACCTCATGCAGTATAGAAACCTATCCAATACAGTTCAGTACCTACCTCATGCAGTATAAGAACCTACCCAATACAGTTCAAAACCTACCCAATACAGTTCAAAACCTACCTCATACAGTATAAGAACCTACCCAATACAGTTCAGCACCTACCTCATACAGTATAGGAACCTACCCGATGCAGTTCAGCACCTACCTCATACAGTATAGGAACCTACCCGATGCAGTTCAGCACCTACCTCATGCAGTATAGGAACCTACCCGATGCAGTTCAGCACCTACCTCATACAGTATAAGAACGTACCTCAATAGAACTTTGCCAATAATCGCCTAGGGACAAGCCCCTAGGCAGCAAAAGAGGAAACACAAAATATTGAACAGTCTCCAGTTTTAAACCGTCTCGCATTTTGCATCTAGAGGCGGCGAAGCCGCCGGCTGAGGGGCTGTAGCAGGGCCGCCAAAGGCGGCAGACCCAGGCGGCGAAGCCGCCGCAGGGCCGAGCAGACCTGCGAGCTGCGCAATGGCCCGACCCGAGCGAAGCGAGTGGGCAGCCCCAAAAAATAATCCTCCCAAAAAGCCAAGCTAGGCAGCAAAGACCCTATCTTCAACGTATTAGAAACAACTGGGAAAAGCTATCCCAACCGAGAGAATGCACCCCATTTCCCTCCACTGATAATTATCTGCTATGGATTTTTCCTTAAATATATCATCTAAAAAAGAGCGCGAGCGGACCGCCAAAGAGCAAGAAGCACAGCTCATCCAAGCCTGCTTAGAAGAAAAGCGTTGGGCCCAAAAAGAACTCTACGAGCGCTTTTATGGGCGCATGCTAGGGGTCTGTCTGCGCTATTCTAATAATAGTGAAGATGCCCGCGACATCCTCAATGAAGGCTATATCAAAGTATTCCGTTATCTGCATCGCTACAAAGTAGGGACCTCCCTAGATGCTTGGATCAGACGGATTATGATTAACACCTCTATTGACTTTTACCGCAAGGCGATTCGCCACCGCAGTGAAGATATAGAGACGGCCCAACATAAAATTTCTGAAGATGCCGATGCCATTAGTCGCTATTCGGCCAAAGAAATTATGGCAGTGATCCAAAAACTGCCGCCCTCCTATCGGGCCGTATTTAATCTATATGCCATAGAAGGCTACTCGCATCGAGAAGTGGCCCAACAATTAGGGATTACCGAAAGTACCTCCCGCTCCAATTTAGTGAAGGCCCGAGCCAAACTAAGAGAGTACATTAAACAATTATATCACTAAGCGTTAGAGCTAGTTCGCTTATGAAAGAAGATTTTGACAAATTCGATGAATATAGCCGAGAACTCTTTAATGATTTTGAGGCAGAGGCAGATCATCTAGCAGAGGATTGGATGAAGTTGGAAGCCCATTTGGATGCTAGCCAACAGGAAGAGGAGCAATTGGACCAATTGGTCCTTGGCGCTTTGGGCAGTTTTGAAGCCAATGAGCTGAGCATGGCAGAGGATTGGGACCGTCTACAAACAGACTTAGACCTCAATGCCGAAGAGGCCGAAGAGCTAGATGCCCTCGCTAGGCAGGCCTTGGCAGCCTATGCCGCTACAGAGGAAGAAATGCCCGAGGATTGGAGCCGCCTAGAAGCAGCCCTAGAGGAAGAAAAAAAGGAGCGTCCCCCTGTCTTTTGGCTAAAAAGCATGGAGGCAGGCTTGCTATTGCTCTCGCTCTTTACCCTAATTAACCTCTTTTATTTGCACCCTATGCAAGAAAAAGCGGCCGGGGAAAAAGGAGCGTCTAGCAAGGCCAGCACCGCCAATGATTTGGCCCAAAATACGCCCCTAGCTAAGCCCAAAAGCGATCAAAAAGATTCGCCTTCTTCCTTATCGGCTGGAGAAAATACGGCCCTAAGTAATGCGCTTCGCCTTAGTGAGGAGCAGCCGCAAATTGCCATGGGCAGCCCCCTACTACAGCAGCAGCCCGCTGGGGCATTTTCGACGAGCTTTGGGGCTGGCGCAAAATTGCCCCCCTTTATTCAGGGCCAAAATTTTGCAAAAGCAGCCGCTGGAGCTCAGGCTAATCTTTTACTGGCTACTGCTCAAGAGGAAAGCATGGAGCAAGCAGAAAACAGCCCTCAGATAAAGGGAACAGAAGAAGAAGCTCGTCCGGAAGAAGCCAGCCCCAAAGCAACACAAAATAAGGAAGCCGCTGTTTTTGCGGCCCTCGACCTAGAAGATCAGGGGCTGCCCTTGGCCGACTATTTGGCCAAAAAGGACAGCAATGATTTGGATAAATTGAGAGAAGACCTCAGTTTTCAGCTCAAAAGTCCCTATAGTTTTCCTAAAATCTATAATCGCCATCGTCATTTGGGCCTATACACGGGCTTCAATTTGGGCCTAGGCGAAACGGCCCATTTGGGTAGTGGACAAGCGGGTTTGCAGTTTGGTCTACAGCTAGAGCAGGAGCTCAACAAAAATTGGGGCTTGTCTTTGGGCCTATTTTGGCAGCGACAAAACTATGCACTTTTCGAGCAATCTAGCCTCCTCCTGCCCGATGGCCAAAGCTACAACCGCCTAATCAATAAGGAGGAGGGCTTGCAGTTGTTGCAATTGCCTTTGCAGCTTCGCTATACCGTATATCGAGATAGCAAATGGGAGTTGCAGACCTTGGCGGCTGGCCTTTATCAGTTGTCTTTGCACCGACAGCAGCGGGGCCAAGAAGAGCTAATCGGACAACAGGCGGCGGGGCAAATCCTCCAAAGAAGCTATTTGCCGCATAACTCGCCCAATTCGGCCCTTTTGCAAGAGGGTAGCTGGGCCAACAACCAACAGTTTGCCTTGCAATTGGGCTTGGGGCTCGACCGCCAATTGGGCGACCACTACCGCCTTTCTTTGCAGGCTCATTATCTCCGCCAATTGGCCCAAAATGAACAGATGGCCGCTCATCATTTTCAGTTGTTGGTGGGCCTAAAATATCGCTTACCTTAATTCTTTTTTCCCATAATGTTTTGGGGCCCGCGGCCGCCCTTTTTAGGAGGGGCGGCCGCCGCTATGCTGCGGGGCTCACAGGTCTGTTCGGCCCTGCAGCCGCCTGCGGCGGCTTTGGTCTGGCCTTCGGCCACCCCTCCGCAGCGCTGGGCCTTTGGCCTGACGGCCATGGCGGCTTGGCCGCCTCCCAGCCCTTTAAGTTGGACCAAAAAAAAAAGCGAGATCGTGTAAACGATCTCGCTTTTGCTCTTAATGTAGGGAGGATGATGGGTTTCGAACCCACGACCTCCAGAACCACAATCTGGCGCTCTAACCAACTGAGCTACACCCTCCATCTTGAAGCGGTACAAATATAAAGCAGCTTTTTGGATAATCCAAGTTTTAGCCATAAAAAAAAAGCGAGATACTAAATAGTATCTCGCTTTTGCTCTTAATGTAGGGAGGATGATGGGTTTCGAACCCACGACCTCCAGAACCACAATCTGGCGCTCTAACCAACTGAGCTACACCCTCCATCTTGAAAGCGGCACAAATATAAGCTAGCAAAATGAAAGGACCAAATTTTCTAGGAATTTTATTCTTCGCTAGGGTGCATAATTGCTTTTTTCTTGAGTAGGGTGGCTTCATCCTCTACATGTTCGGGGTCTGGAACGCAGCAATCTACGGGACAGACGGCTGCACATTGAGGTTCTTCATGAAAGCCGACGCATTCGGTGCATTTATCGCTTACAATAAAATAGAAATCATCGGAAACGGGTTCGTTCATGAGGCCTGCATTGGCGGTTTTGCCGTTATGCAGTTCGAAATCGCCTTCTACTTCGGTGCCTTCTTCATAGGACCATTCTACGCCGCCTTCATAGATAGCGGTATTGGGGCATTCGGGTTCGCAGGCTCCGCAGTTAATACATTCGTCAGTGATAATAATGGCCATAAATAGAAAATTATAGGGCAGTAAAGAATCAGTTCAATGGGAAAAAGTCTTAGTCAGGGACTTTTTGTTTGGAGGGCTAATTATTTTGCGCTCCAATAAGAAACCCCAAAGATAGCAAGCAGTTTAAAGAAAGGGGAGAATTTGCGCCCAAAACTTTTGCCCTGCTTGCAGGGCTTTTGGGCAGCCGCGGGCTGCCTTTGTGGTGGCCTAGCGCTGTGGAGGGGTGGCCGCAGGCCAGACCGAGCTGGCAAAGCCAGCGAAGGGCCGAGCAGGCTTGCGAGCCCCGCAACATAGCGCCGCAGCTTTGCTGCGGAGGCCCCAAAACATAAAAAAAGCCAACCCTAAAAAAAGAGTTGGCTAAAACTTTATAGAAGCAAAGGCGGCTTAGGCCTCTGTATTTTCTTCTTCAGTAGATGTTTCTTCTTCTACAACGGGATCGGGTTCTAGGTCAATGATACCCCGATCGTTGAGGAAATTGAACCACTTAATAATTTTCTTGATATCAGAGATCAGTACACGGTCGGTATCGTGGCTGGGCAAAATTTCTAGAAAATAGCTACGGAGTTCTTGAGGCTTAGCTTTAGAGGTAGGCGTAGGCAACTGCTCGAGTTGGCTAAACATATTGCGAAACACCTGCTTGAGGTCTACGGTATCCTGTTCATCTTCCGTATAGATAGAGATAGATTCTAGGGGAGTAAACTGGTGTACTCGTCCAGAGGCGAACATTCTCTTTTTGCTATCTAGCTCTTCTAGAATAAGGCCATTGGGGCGGTTGGCAGCCATGCGATAAATGCCTGGGCGTCCGCTTACCGCCACGAGTCGTTCTAGGTTCATTATATATTACATTTATTTAAATAAAATCAAAAGCTAAAAAGGGCTACAATAAGGGCCCTCACAAAAGCATTAGGGTTTTAATGAGGAGAGGCCCATTATGGAGCGAAATCCAAAAATACAAATACATTTACTAATGTAAAGGGACAAGCAATTTTTTTTTATCTTGTCCTTAGTCCCTTAGACCTCACTCCATTCCCCAAAACCAAAAAATTATATTTCAATCTGCGGCCATTGGCAGGGCCAGGCCGGCACAAAAAAAAACACAGTATGAGAACGTTGACTTGTTTAGTATTGCTGCTCTTGGCAGGCAGTGGGGCATTTGCTCAGAAGGAAAAGGCCAGTGGGGTCAACTCTTTGCAGTATAGCGAGTTTATTCCGGTGGAACCCATTGAGTTTTATGATAATGTAGAGGTAGCCGATAATGAGGGCAATGTAGATCTGAAGTACATCAAGAGCATGGACAAGCGAGAGCTACTAGAGTACTTGACCAATGAAACGGTTTTGGTTTCTGTTGCAGAGGTAGATCCGACAGGAAAAATGAGTTTTATTCCGGGTCGAGTATCTGATAAGGGCATGCAATATATTGTGACCATGGACTACCTCAAGTTTGCCACCTTGGAGGTAAAAAAAGAAGGCGATGTCGCTGGCGAAGCTGCTGCTGGCGTGGGTTTCCGAGTGATCTTAAACATTTCTTCTCGGGCCAAGGACATCAACCTCAGTGATATTTTTAGTATTGGTATGGCTGCCACCGACAAAAAGGTGTATGGCTCTGTGCGGGTAGAAGCCATTGGTTTGCACGATCCCGAGGTCACTTCGGTGATTCCTTTGCCTAGCGAAATTAGCGGGGCTTCTATTCAGTCAGTTATGCAAGCCATTACTATTATCAAGTATAAAATTTATGATGAAAAGACGCGTCTCAATCCACAAATTGTAGGCGTACGCGGCACCAAAGAGGGCGTAACGCTTCAGGAACTCCGCGAGGCGGTTATGAAGTACCATAAGTTGGGCAAGAAAAATGTAGCCACCAACAAAAGTGCCCCCAGAAAGAAATAGTCTAGTCTCTACTGAGCAGAAAAAAGGCCAGCGAAATTCGCTGGCCTTTTTTGGTTTATCGATTAAGCGGTGGGAAACAACTCTCGGAGCTTATCGGCAATTTTGCGGTCATCGGATAGACGAGGTACCTTATTTTGTCCTCCCAGTTTGCCAATAGACTTCATATATTGTCGGAAGGCGTCGGCTGGAACTGGGCGGATTTTTAGTGGCTGCAAGATCTTATCTCGGACCAAATCCTCATAATAAATATTTTGTTTGCGCATAGCCAAATCGAGGCGCTCGGCCAGCAGCTCCAAGTTTTCTGGCAGCTGATCAAAGGCAACCCACCATTCGTGATAAGGCTTCCCCCCTTCTGGGGGCGTTACCTGTGGGGCCACCGAAAACTCCACCACCTTGGCGGGTTCTACCTCTAGGGCCTCTAAAAGGGCCTGCTCCACCTCTTTGCCAATCACATGCTCTCCAAAGGCCGAAATATAATGCTTGATGCGGCCCGTGACCAAAATCCGATAAGGGTCTTTAGAGATAAACTGCACCGTATCGCCAATGCTATAGCCCCAAAGCCCCGCATTGGTATTTAATACTAGGGCGTAATTTACGCCCAGCTCCACCTCGGCCAAAGAAAGGCGGGGCGGGTTTTCAGAAAAGTATTGGTCGGCAGGCACAAACTCGAAGAAAATGCCCGAATTGATATTGAGCAAAAGCCCGGGCGCATCTTGCTGGTCCTGATAGGCAATAAAGCCCTCCGAGGCGGGATAAGTCTCTACAGAGGGAATTCGCCCCCCCACCAAAGACTCTAATTTCTCTCGATAGGGCTCAAAATTGACGCCCCCATAAACAAAGATAGAGAGATTGGGAAAAACCTCTAAAACGGTCTTCTTGCCCGTCCGCTCCAATAGGCGCTCATAATACATTTGTACCCAAGGCGGAATCCCCGAAATTAAACGCATATCCGCATCCTTGGTCTCTTCTACAATGCGGTCCAGCTTTTCTTCCCAATCTTCTATGCAGTTGGTTTCATAAGAAGGCAGCTGGTTTCCTTTTAACCAACTGGGCACCAAATGGTTAGAAATACCAGAAAGCCGACCGAGCAAAATGTCGCCCTTTTTCTCTAGTGCTGGAGAGCCCGACAAAAAGATCATTTTCCCATCCATAAAATCGGCCTTGCCCGTCTGGGCAATATAATTAAATACCGAATTTCGGGCTGTTCCAAAATGGTTGGGAATACTTTCTTTGGTTAGGGGAATAAATTTGGCTCCCGAAGTCGTGCCCGAAGTTTTTGCATAATATTTGGGCCGACCTTTCCAAAGTACATTTTCCTCTCCCGCATTGATGCGCTCCACATAAGGCCGCAAAGCCTCATAATCAACCAAAGGCACCTGCTGCTTAAAGCTGGCATAATCTACAATTTTATCAAATTGATGGTCCTTGCCATAAGCCGTTGTTTGGCCCACCGCCACCAATTCTTGCCGGATTTTCTCCTGATAGTCCAGCCCCTTTAGCGCTTGCCCATTTTTTTGCTTACTGATGTAGCGAGCTAGCTGCTTTATAAGGAAAGATTTTATAGACATGAATATATTTTTTGATGATTTCTTAAAGGCGAAGATCCAAAATCAGGGGCAAAGGCAAAAGTATTTTCCTATTTTTTTGGGGCTGCCCCTCGCTGCGCTCGGGTCGGGCTGTCTCGCAGCTCGATCTTCGCTCGGCCCTGCAAGCTTTTTCGCTGCGCTTCAAAAGCTTTGGGTCTGCCGCCTGCGGCGGCCCTGCTGCCCATCCCTCAGCCTGCGGCCCTATCGGGCCTGTAGGACCGAAAAAGGCCAAAACATAAATTTTATAGATTAAATATAGAAATTAGACTAAAGCCCTGCTTTTCGGCAAGTTTTCTTATATTTGCCCACTGTTAAAGTAAGATACAAAACTGTTGTCCATCATTTTATTTCATACAAAAATTGTCAGAATGAAGAAGTTATATTTAAGCTGCTTATTGATGCTCTTGAGCTTTGGCATGGCCTCTGCCCAAGACTTGCAAGATAGCTTTGAACTTTACTTCGAGTTTAATCGTGCTATCCTAAAACAGGAAAGTAAAACGCAGATCGACTCTTTCTTGGAGGCCACTAAAGGCCGCCGTCTTGGTGTACGTATCGCAGGTTATACTTGTGATATCGGAACCGAAAACTACAACATGGGCCTCTCTGAGCGCCGTGCTGAATCTGCCTTTGAATACCTCAAGGAAGTCGGAGAACCCGAAGATAAAATGGAGCTATTCTTCTACGGAGAAAAAGATCTTAAGTACGGTCAAGGCGGTGTAGCCGAAAACCGTCGTGTGTATTTCCTCTTCACACTAGAAGATGATGACCGCGATACCCTTTTGCAAAAAGGTTGCTTGGAAGTATTCGTAGAAAAAGGAACCTTCAAGCCTAAAAAGAATAAAGACATTACCTTTACTTACAAAAGCTTGTCTACTGCTCGTGAAGTAGCTCAGGCCGGTATCAAAATGGAAGACGAAAACGGCAAAGGCGTTTATGCCAATGCTATCGCTTACTTTGATGCTAAAGTAGATGGCAATGCACTAGAAGCTGGCAAAACCCTTAAGGTGAAAATGCCCGCAGTTGGCGAAGATGCCGAAGGCTTTATGCTTTATACTGGCGTAGATAATGGCGGAACAATTACTTGGAAAAGCACAGGTAAGCCCTGTGGTAGCCTAGTAAAAGAAGGCGATTGCTCTACCTATAACTTCGAAATGGAAGTAAACGGCTACTGTGGCTGCCTTAAGCCCCGCGCTTGTGAAGAAGATTGTAGCGAAGACCCCTTCGGTGGTGAGCGTCTACCCAATCTAGAAGCTGCCGATATCCGCTATAGCAGCGAAGGTTCTGTGGCCCAAATCAAAGATGGTACTTATACTCAAGACATCGCCAACATGGATGTTCAAGTAGTAGATGAGCCCAACAAAGAGTCTGATTGCGACATCTGCGAGCAGTTCCAGTACGGTATCGCTACCGAAGATTGGTTCCCCGCTTATGCTAACATGAATGATAGCAAAAACGTAATCGTTAAGGCTAAAAACTCTGCTGGCGAAGCTCAGCAAGGTGATGGCAACCGTGGCATGCGCATTATGCTTCCCCGCGATAAAGTAACTGAAACTAACCCTGTTTTGCTTACTGGCCGCCTTACAAAGCAAGGCTACATGAAGTGGGAAACTTCTAAGTATGAGCAAGCTACTTGCCTTGGTCCTATCAACTGTGATTATATCGTTTTTGATGTTCCTGCTACGGGTAACTACAAGTTGGGCGAATGGAATGAAGAGCCTAAAGCTCCAGGTGAAGATACTTATGTACTCAAAACTCGTGTACTCCGTAACTCTACTATCCTTGTAGCCAACAAGAAAACAGGCTATGTTTACCGTGCGAAAAATGTAACTCGCAAAGGTAAAACTCGTACCAAAGAGTACCACATCCGCCAAGATGATAACATGGATGATATCATCATTCTTCAGCGCTACCAGCACAAGAAGAAGGCACAGAAAAAGCGTTATGCTGAGGTGAAATTGACTGACCTTAAGTATAAGAAGAAAAAGAAAATGTACGTACTCCGTAAGCGTACTAGCAAGAAAATCAAAGAGTGGGACGAAATGGACCTCAACCTTTGTAAATAATTGCTTCTTTAAGCTTTAATTTTAAGGGCCCGCTGCTGTAGCAGCGGGCCCTTTTTATCATGATAAATACCTAATTATGTCTATTCAAATTCGCCCAGGTAACCCCCAAGATATTCCCGCCATTCATGCCCTTGTCCGAGAGCTCGCTATTTATGAACAAGCAGAAGCCGAGCATACGGTAAGTATAGAAGAAATGAAAGGACACGCCTTTGGCCCCCAAGCCTATTTCTCTTTCCTAGTAGCCGAAAATGAGCAGGGCCAAATTTTGGGAATGGCGCTTTATTTCTTTAGTTATTCTACCTGGAAAGGCCCCTGCCTCTATCTAGAAGATTTGGTGGTTAAGGAAGATTGCCGCCGCCAAGGTATTGGCCAACTCCTTTTTGATGAACTCCTGCATATTGCTAAAACAAAAAAAGTGGGCCGAATGAGCTGGCAGGTACTCGATTGGAATGCGCCCGCTATTGCTTTTTATAAAAAACTAGGTGCTCAACTTGATGAAAGCTGGATTAACTGTCAATTTAGAAAAGAATTTATTGAAAACTATTAAGCTATTTCTATTGCTACTTTTGGCCCTCCCACTAAAGGCCCAAATCTTAAATGCCGATGCACTGGCCCCAAAACTAGACTCTAGCCGAGCCTTTCATTTATTTGGCCAAGGAAATCTAAGCATCACAAAATGAAATTATACCCCCATCTATAGCTTTACTGGCCAAGCCGAATGGGCCTACCGCTCTGGCCAACACCGCCTAATGCATAGCAATTATTACCGCCTGCTCCGATCGGCTGGAAAAAACACCCTAAATAGCGGCTATACCCATCTACGCTACCGCTTAGAACCCGAAGAAGGCCTGCAATATGAACTTTTTGCCCAATTTCAAGGCGATCAAATTCGGGGAATGCAAGAGCGCTATCTCTTGGGCGGAAACCTGCGCTTAAAGCTTTGGCAAAAAGAGAAAACGAACCTCTTTTTGGGCCTAGGGGGCATGTATGAATCAGAAAAATGGACCTATTCCGCTGTGGAGGATAGCCTGCTCCCCGCCGATATTAGTGATTTTTATACCCAATATGCTAAGCTCAATTTTTACTTGAGCTACTGGGAGGATTTTAACCCAAAACTACGCACTCAATTGGTCCTTTATCTACAAACAAGGCCCGATAGCGAATGGCAAAAGGCCCGCATTTTTGTTTCTAATGAATGGAGCTGGAAAATAGCCAAACATTGGGCGCTGGCCTTTGGAGCCCAACTCAATTATGAGCTAGCCCCGCCTGTTCCCCTTGCTAAGTTTTATTATACTACCTCTTGGGCCCTAAAGTATAGCTGGTAGCTAACGGTCCTACAGGCGGCAAAGCCGCCGCAGGCTGAGGGGCTGTAGCAGGGCCGCCGAAGGCGGCAGACCAAAGCCCGAAGGGCTGCAGGGCCGAGCAGACCTGCGAGCTGCGCAATGGCCCGACCCGAATGCAATGAGGGGCAGCCCCAAAAAAAAGACGACCTAAAATAGATCGTCTAAAAGATTAGTAGAGTTGTTCTAGCCCTTTTAAAGGCCCCATTTGCTCCTCTATCTCATTTTCCCAACTTTGCTCCAAGCGTCGGCCCAGATGCAAAAAGAGCTTTCGGTCTTTGGGCGTCCACTCGCAGCGGGCGCCCTTGTTGCTGTTCAGAACCCGCTCTTCAGATAGTGCTGTGTACAAAATATGTTCATTTTCATCCATCTCGAAGTGTAGGGCCTGCAACAGCCGCTCTTTGTCCTCAAAATGGCCCTGAATGCGCAGCAAGGCCTGCCCTCGAATTTTCTTGAGCTTGATTTTTTCAATCTTTAACCCCAATTCCTCATGATGAAAAGGGAGCTTGCTCTCTAGCCGAGCCACAAACTCTTGGGCTTGGGCCTCTGCCTTTTCGGGATATTGAAGATGAACAAACTCCATTTTGAAGCTTTGCTTTTTAAAATCGAGTTCCAAAAGGGCCTCTTCGGCCAAAACTGGGCTTTGCATTTGGAACAAAAGCGCCGTGAAAAAAAGGAGTTCGTTGAGTAAAATAGCCATGCTGCTTACTTTTTTGATTCATAAATAGAGATCCAAGCCTGAGGGGTCATTTTTTGGGCCAATTCTTCAATAAGGGGCCAAGGAATATGCCCCGCTTTTTTCCAACGAATACAGCTTTTCCCCATATTTAGCTTGTATTTGCTGCCTGCGGCATAGGCTGCTGTCCACCAATTGAGTAGCTCCTCATCGGCATAAAGCCCAAAGTGATATAGGGCCAAATGACTTTTTTGAGCTGCCAAACTGATGAAGGGCAAGGGCTGCCCCGGCTTCGCATGATAGCCCTGCGGATAACGGCTCAAAGGAACCTCAAAATGCAACATTCGCCCATCAAAACGCTCTGTAAAGCCAGTAGGTAGCTGCTGCCGAAGTAATTCGGCTAGTTTTTCAAGCGCTTGGGCCTTTTCTTCAGGCAATTGCGCTAAATAGTCGCTGAAATTCATAGAAAACTTTTTTTTGAACAAACATTTAGTTTATTTTAAAGGAGTTTTTCACTACATACTATAAGTTATGAACAAGATACCGAATAAAGGCCAAGATCAGCAGCAAATTTTAGCGCAATTAAAGGCCTTTAAGGGACAAGATTTGCCCTGGCAAGCTGGAAAAATCTTCGCCTATATTTACCAAACCACCCCCGAGGCTAAGGCGGTGGCCGAGGCGGCTTACCTTTCTTTTTTGCCCGAAAATGGCTTGGACCCCACGGCTTTTCCCTCCCTTTTGCATTTGGAGCAGCAGATTATTGGACAGCTAGCGCCTTTGTTGGGCGGTAATGAGGAGGTTAAGGGTAATTGTACCTCTGGCGGGACCGAAAGCGTGATTTTGGCGGTAAAGGCGGCCCGAGATTATGCCCGAGCCAAGTATCCCAATCAAAAAGAGTTTGAAATTTTGGTCCCTTCTACGGCACATCCTTGCTTTTATAAGGCGGCTCATTATTTAAATATTGGCATTCAAGCTATAGATGTAGACCCGCAAACGCAGCGCCTAAAGGTGGCCGATATGCGGGCCGCTATTAGCGAAAAGACGATTTTGTTGGTGGGCTCTGCGCCTTCTTATGCGCATGGCGTGATGGACCCCATCGCCGAGCTTTCTGATTTGGCCCTAGAAAAAGATTTGCTTTTGCATGTAGATGCTTGCGTGGGCGGTATGTATTTGCCCTTTTTTGCGGCAGTTGGGCCATGAGGTTCCGCCTTTTGGCTTTGAGTTGCCAGGCGTGACCTCTATTTCTTGCGATTTGCATAAGTTTGGCTATGTGCCCAAGGGCTGCTCTACGATTTTGTACCGCAATAAGGAGCTCCGCCAACATCAGATTTTTAGTTGCTCGCAATGGCCGGGCTATACGGTGGTCAATCCCACAGTTTTATCGAGTAAAACAGGGGCGCCTATGGCGGCTGCTTGGGCCATGTTTCAATATATGGGCCTAGAGGGCTACCAAAATGCGGTGGCAGATTGCCAGGCGGCTAGAGATGCTGTGATTGCAGCTTTGGAGCAGTTGCCTAGCTTAGCACTGATTGGCCAGCCCGATATGAGTTTGCTGGCTTTTGCGAGTAAAGATGAGGATCTCAGCATTTTTGATTTGGCCGATCAGCTCAATGAAAAGGGCTGGTATGTGCAAGTTCAATTGGCGAGCCCGCATTCTCCTGCAGCTATTCATTTGAGCATTAGCCATTTTAATTGCCCACATATTCCAAGTTTTGTCGCTGATTTGCAGGAAACTGTAGCCGAGCTCATGAGTAATCCTGTAGAAGAAAATGAGCTATTAGCTGCCCTCGACCATTCGATGCTGGCCCTTTTGATGGAAGATTTTGATCCCGCTATGTTGGGCCAATTTCAAGAATTGATGGGCCTAGAGTCTGCAGAAGGTGGCTTACCGGCCGATATGGGCGCCGTCAATCAATTGCTCAATGTTCTTTCGGCCAAGCAACGAGAAGATGTTTTGCTGGCCTTTATGAATGAGTTGATTTAATTTTTGGGGCCTGCCGCCTTCGGCGGCCGGGCTATTGCGCAGCTCGCAAGTCTGCTCGGCCCTGCGCGGGCTTTGCCCGCTGGCTCGGCGGCTTTGCCGCCCTGCTGCATATCCCTAGGCCGCTCATCCGATGAGCATTTTTTGCAGCTGTCGCCTTTGGCCCTAAAACGGCCCCTTTTAAGCGGTATTCCTCGCTTCGCTCCTCATTCCTTAATATTAACCCGCCCACCCTCCCCTCCAATGGATTCCCTAAGGAATCCATTGGGGGAGTTTGGGCCAGTATTAAAAATGCCGCTCCTTTTTAGGAGCGGCATTTTTTCTTTACTTCTTTTGCTCGACAAACTGCAAACAGGCCGAGTTAATACAATAACGCAAGCCCGTTGGCTTGGGCCCATCGTCAAAAACATGGCCCAAATGGCTCTTACAACGGGGACAATGAATTTCGATCTGCTTACCCGTCCAGCCATACTCTTCTTGGGCCTCAATATTTTTGGGATCAAAAATATCCCAGAAGCTAGGCCAGCCCGAACCCGAATCAAACTTATGGGCCGATTTAAAAAGGGGAAGCGCACAAGCCTTACAGCAATAGGTCCCTTCCTTTTTATTATCCAGCAAGGCGCCTGTAAAGGCACGCTCGGTCCCTTTTTGGCGAAGGATTTTATACTCTAGCTCGGTCAGTTGGTTTTGCCATTCCGCCTCCGACTTTTCAATGGTTTTGCCATCAAAAATGAGTTGGGGGTCAATCAGGCTATCATTGGCCATTTTGCTGGCTTCTTGGCCCTTAACGGCCGTGCCGCAGCTCGTTAGACTGAGGCCAAAAGCGATAAGAATACAGATTATCCAAGGCATATTACTTCTTTTTTTTGCGAAAATATTTGGGATGCACCAGCAAGAGGCCAAAAGAAACGCCATCCTCTTTTTCCTGTTTGGCATGATGAGCGCCATGGGCACGCAAAATCCCTCTAGAATACCAGCCATCCAATTGTTTAAACCATTTGAAGCGTTGGTGTATATATACGTCATGGATCAGGAAATAGATCAGCCCATAAATGGAAATGCCCACGCCCACAAAAAAGAGCAGAAAATAGCCCGGTACAGCCGAGCCAATAATATAAGAGGCCGCACTAGGGACCGCAAAAACCAAAAAGAAGAGATCATTTTTCTCAAAAAAGCCTTCTACCTCATGAGGCTTATGATGGTCTTCATGCCAAATCCATAAGAGGCCGTGCATGAGGTACTTATGGGCCAACCAGGCCACAAATTCCATGGCGATGACGCTAGCAAGCGTAATTAAGGTATAGAGTAAAATCTGCATACTAAAGGTATTATGAGAAAGTGGAAATTATCTGCTCCAAAAGCGGGCGAAGCCCGCTACGGCCTAGCGATGTGCAGCAGTGGCCGAAGGCCAGACCCAGGCGGCGAAGCCGCCGCAGGGCCGAGCGAACAGCGAGCTGCGAAACGACAACAAGGACTTTAGTCCGCAGTTCGACGACCGAAGGGAGTAACCGCCGACGACCGAAGGGAGGCGGAGGCCCCAAAAAAAGAACTACATCAATAAAAAGAGGTAGATCCAGAGAAAGAAAACGAACTGCCAAAGAAACAAAAATTCGAGGGCGGGGTTGCGCCTAGGCCCCAAAAAATGGCCAAAAAAGAGCTGTAGACCAAAGGCGGCCAGCCACCAAACCGCATAATTTTGCCAAGGAGCCACCAGTAGGCTGTTGTAGGGCGTATTGCCCCAGCTCCACATATCGTAACGGACTGCGGCGGGCTCAATAAAGAGGTCGAGACTGACCATGAGGCTGGCCCCCAGCAGGCTGCGCAGCCAAAGCGGGCGGCTGGCGAAAAAGCGCAAAATGATCGAGCTAGAAGCATAGACCAGCATGGCCCAATTGAGGCCGATCATGAAAGGCGTGCCGCCCAACTGAGGGCCCAAAGTAGCGCCATAGCTATATTCTCCGAAGATGAGCCCCGTTTGCACCCCCGCCAATTCTAAAAACCAGCCGCCCCAATAGACCGCAAAAAGGGCCAAATAGAGTCGTTTGTCTTGCTGTTTTTCGGCCCAAAGGCAAAGGCCAAAAGTGGCTAATAAATTGAGTGGCGTGAGCCGCATAAATTCGGGATGCAAGGGCCAACTGACGCCCAGCAAGCCCACAGCATAGAGGCAGCAGAGCAGAATGAGCACCCAGTTTTGCTTTTGCGAATAGCTTAAGGACATCTATTTTAGGTTTTTAATGAGGTCTTCTGTGGCCAGCTTGGCCGATAAAAGGGCCAGCGGAATCCCGCCCCCAGGATGCACGCTGCCGCCCACAAAATAAAGGCCCGACAGCTGCCTAGAAAAGTTGGGATGACGGAAAAAAGCCGCCATGCTGTTGTTGGAGGAAGTGCCATATAAAGACCCCAAATGCGATTGGGTTTTCGCTTGAATGAGGGCGGGAGAAAGTAGCTCTTCCTCGACAATATGGGGTTGAACGGGACGGCCCAAAATGCGCTCTAGCTTTTGGAGAATCCGCTTTTTACTTTGGGCAATTAAGTCCTCCCAGTCTTGACCATCAAGTTGAGGGGCATTGATCATCACAAACCAATTTTCATGGCCCAAGGGGGCATCGCTTTGCTCTACTTTGGAGCTGATGTGAATGTAGACCGTAGGATCTTCATAAAGGCTTTTTTCCTCAAATAGTTGGCGGAACTCCTCTGGATAATTATCACTGAAAAAGATATTATGCACATCTAGTTCGGGAAAACTTTGGTCCATCCCCCAATAAAAAATGAGGGCCGAAGAAGACTTCGGTTGCTCCAAAATGCGCTTAGGCCTAGGCTGTTTGGGCAGCAAACGGTCGTAGGCAAAAAAGATATCCATATTGCAAACGACTTGATCGAAGACTAGTTCTTTTTGGCCAATTCTGATGCCTTTTACGGCTTTGTTTTGGACCAAAATCTCCTCTACTTTTTGTCCATAATGAAATTTCACCCCTAAATGTTCGGCCAAACGAACCAGCGAATGGCTAATTTCCTTCATACCGCCCTTGGGCATAAAGGCCCCAAAACCCTGTTCCAGATGCGGAATCAGACTCATGATACCTGGGGTTTTATAAGGACTAGAGCCATTATAAGTCGCATAGCGATTAAAGAGTTGGACCATTTTGGGATGCTGCTTTAGGCGCTTTTTATTCTCTTGGTCCAAAGAGCGATGCAGCCCTAGCCAAGGCATAGCCAAGACCCCCTTAAAGGTTTTCCAGCGCAAATAAGTGCTGAGTCGATGCAGTGATTTTTCGAGGAAAATGGGGGCCGTAGTTTCGTATCTAAAACGGGCCCAAGCCAGATAATCCTTAAGCGCTTGGGCGGGAAAGCCCAGTTTTTCTTCTACCTCTTGGCCATATTTATGAAGATCGGCATAGGCGGAAATAGACTGCCCATCTTCCCAAAAGTACTTACAAACCGTATCTAGGCGATGATAATCAAAGCCGAAATCTTTGGGGTTTTCGCCAGCTAGGGCAAAGAGTTCTTCTACATATTGGGGCATGGTAAAGAGGCTGGGCCCCGCATCAAAGCGGTAATCGCCTACTTGCAAATTGGAGAGTTTGCCGCCGGGGTAACTATTGGCCTCAAAGACCGCTACCCTATGGCCAGCGGCGGCTAGACGTACGGCCGCCCCAATGCCGCCAATGCCGGCGCCAATAATGGCAATATTTTGTTGATTCATTTAGCTGTAAATTTTTTGGGCCATTCGGTAAGTGTTTGCATGGGCCTCAATGATGTAGCGCAGTTGGGGCGAATAGCCGCCGCCCATACTGACCGCTACGGGAACGCCCGCCTTTTGGCAGCAGCTAAACACAAATTGGTCTCGCTGAGCGCAGGCATTTAAGCTTAGGCCCAAACGGCCCAACTTATCAGAGGCCAAGACATCTACGCCAGAGAGATAAAGGACCATATCTGGCCGAAGGCTTTCGAGCAAAGCGGGTAAATAATCGGCTAAAACCTGCAAATAAGGGCCGTCATCCATCAGATCGGGCAGGGCAATATCAAGGTCCGACCGCTCTTTGCGGAAAGGATAATTGGCCGCGGCATGCATAGAAAAGGTAAAAACCCTGGGCTCATTTTCGAAGATTTTGGCGCTGCCATTGCCTTGATGCACATCCAAATCGACAATGAGAATTTGCTGGGCCAGGCCTTGGTCCAAGAGATAATTGGCGGCAATCGCAAAGTCGTTGAGCAGACAAAAGCCCTCTCCATGGCTGGCATAGGCATGATGCGTGCCGCCTGCAATATTGAGCGAAACCCCATATTCTTGGGCCGCCAAGCAGCAATCAATGGTCCCTTGAGCAATCACTTTAGAGCGTTGGACCAATTTATCGGACATGGGAAAACCAATTTTACGGGCAGCTTTGGCCGAAATCGTTTGCTCTTTTAGGGAGTCCCAATAATCTTTGCTATGGGTGCGCAAAATCCATTCTTCGGCAATGGGTTGAGGGTGAAAAAAATTCTCTTCTTCCAGACAACCTTCATAAATGAGCTGCTGGGCCAATAGATCGTACTTGATCATAGGAAAGCGGTGGCCTTGGGGCAACTCGTAGCGGTAGATGGGCGAAAAAGCAACTTTTAACATTTCATTGATTCTTTGTTCTTAGAAAAGCAATTTAGGAAAAAAGTTTTGAGCCCTTGCTAATTTAATTTTTTAGGGGGGTGTTTTGGGGCCCGCGGCCAGCAAGCTGGCCGCCGCTATGCTGCGGGGCTCACAAGTCTGTTCGGCCCTGCAGCCGCCTGCGGCGGCTTTGGTCTGGCCTTCGGCCACCCCTCCGCAGCGCTGGGCCGCTCAGCGGTCTTTTTTCTTTGGGCCCTCTTCTTCGGCGGCTGAATTTAGGGCGTAGCCGCCTAGCTGGAGCTAAGAAAAAACTAGGTCGAACTAGGAATAGCTTAGGTCAAGCTAGCCAAACCTTAGGTTGAGCTAACTAAACCTTAGCTGGAGCTAGTAGCCGCTTAGGTCGAGCTAGGAAAGTATTAGCTGGAGCTAAGGAAAAGCTAGGTCGAGCTAGGAATAGCTTAGGTTGAGCTAGCCAAACCCTAGGTTGAGCTAGTGGCGCCTTAGGTCGAGCTAGGAATAGCTTAGGTTGAGCTAGCCAAATCCTAGGTTGAGCTAGTGGCGCCTTAGGTCGAGCTAAGAAAGTACTAGCTGGAGCTAACAAACAGCTAGGTCGAGCTAGGAATAGCTTAAGTCAAGCTAGCCAAACCCTAGGTTGAGCTAGTGGCGCCTTAGGTCGAGCTAAGAAAGTACTAGCTGGAGCTAACAAACAGCTAGGTCGAGCTAGGAATAGCTTAAGTCAAGCTAGCCAAACCCTAGGTTGAGCTAGTGGCGCCTTAGGTCGAGCTAACCAAACCCTAGCTGGAGCTAGTAGCCGCTTAGGTCGAGCTAGGAAAGTATTAACTCGAGCTAAGAAAAAGCTAGCTCGAGCTAGTAGCCGCTTAGGTTGAGCTAGGAAAACCCTAGCTCGAGCTAACAAAAAGTTAGCTCATTGGCCCTTAGCAATAAGTTCACTAAGTCAGTACTTTAACTTATTAGTAACAATTGGCCCCTTAGGCGGTTTAGCAGGCGGCGAAGCCGCCGCAGGCCTAGCGATGCGGCGGGGTGGCCCGCAGGGCCAGACCGAAGGCGAAACGAAGTGTAGCCTGAAGGGCCGAGCAGACCTGCGAGCCCCAAAGCGTAGCGCCGACGAGCGCAGCGAGGCGGAGGCCCCAAAAAAACAGAATAAAGCGACTTAGGCATCAACCTTTGGGTCTTGCAGATCGTTAAAGCGGTAAAAGAGAAAACATGCGAAACCAGCTCCCCATTTTTGCCTTGCTGCTCCTATTATTGGGCCTTGGCGCCTGCGAAGAAGAGTATACCCCCGAAGACGTTTTTGATGAGCCTCAACTAGTGGTAGAAGGCTATGTGGAATATGGGCCGGGGGCCCTGCCACCCTATGTTATTTTGACCCAAAGCTCGCCTTATATAGGAGATTTGAGCCCCGATCGGCTAGCCGAACTCTTTGTGCATGATGCCGACGTTCGGGTATCGGATGGAGAAAACGAAGTCCAACTGACCGAATTTTGCTTGGGCGATTTGGCGGCTTTGGATACGGCCGTGGCCCAAACCGTTGCCGAATTTTTGGGCTTGGGGGGCATTTCGGTCACCGAGCTAGAATACTGCATATATATAGACATCTTTGGCTTTTTGAACTTCTCGCCTTTAGAGATTGAGCCTGGGCGAAGCTACAGCCTAGTAGTTCGAGCGGGAGAAGATAGCGTTTCGGCCGTGACGACCTTAGCACCTTTGGTGGGTTTTGACAGCCTGTATTACGTCGATCATCCGGATTATCCAGAGAATGACTCTTTGGTTGAATTGCGGGCTTCGGTGACGGATCCTGCGGGAGAAGAAAACTACTATCGGGTATTTACCAAGCGGAATGAGGAGCCTTTTTATCCGCTTTTGGGCCAATCGGTTACGGATGATAAGATTTTTGATGGGCGGGTAGGTTTTGAAATCCCGGTACAGCGGGGGCAGTCCTTTGTTTCTGAATTTGATCTAGAAACGGCGGGCTATTATTGGCGGGGCGACACCGCCGTTGTTCGAGTAAGTAACATTGATTATCCGCATTTTCGGTTTTGGCAAACCTTCGAGTATAGTTCGGGCAGCCAGGGGCCTTTTGGCAATTATGTCCGCATTGAATCCAATATTCAGGGCGGCTTAGGCGTTTGGGGAGGACTACATTATGAGGATTATGAGCTGATTATTCCTCGTTAGTTGGAATTTGGCCAAGCCAGTTTAAAATTGTATTTTTAGATAGATTTGTCCCTATTCCCCTAGCCCGCCAATTCAAAAACTGCTTATATGAAAACACTATCACTCTTCTTTTTAGCCTTATCGCTTCCCTTTTTTGTTCAGGCTCAGCACAGTTGGGCTCGGCCTTATTTTGAGGTAGGCGCACAGCTAGGGACCTCTAGTTATTCGGGGGAGTTGGTCAACTCTATGCTCGATACCAAACACCTGCATTTGGCGGGAGGTATTTTTGCTCGCTACAACCTCAACCAGTATCTCAATTTTAGGTTACAGGCTAGCTACGGCAATATTTCGGGCAACGACCAAGATGCAAAAGAGCTACGCGACCAGATTCGGAACCTACATTTCCGCTCTCATATTTTTGAGGGAGCCTTGATGGCCGAAATCAACTTTATGGGCTACCATACTATGGGCCACAAAAAATTATTTTCTCCCTATGCCTTCATTGGTTTGGGCGTCTTCAACTACAACCCCAAGGCCAAGCACTTTGACCCCAACCGAGACGACGAATGGGTAGCGCTACAGCCCTTGGCCACCGAGGGACAGGGCAATCCCAACCTACCCAATAGAGATCCTTATGAGCTCACGCAGCTCTCTATTCCCATGGGTTTGGGGGTAAAATTTGCCGTTCATAGCCACCTCAATATTGGTTTTGAGATTGGCTTTCGCAAAACATTTACGGATTACCTAGATGATGTTTCTTTGAGTTATCCCTATGATGTGACCACCACTCCCGCCACCGCCCTCTACGATCAAAACCCTTATGATGGGGGCCAATTTGGCAACCTCTCGGAGCAGCAACTGATGTCTGACCGCACTTATGAGTACCTAGTGACCCAAGCTGGGGGCACCTTTGGGGCCGACTTTCCTACCCAAGATGCCTATGATGCAGCAGTAGCCGAAAGAGGGGGCCAAACCACTCGTGGCGATAAGGCCCAAGACTGGTACCTCATTACGGGAATCACTATTTCTTATAACTTTATTGACAACGGTTTGGTAGGCTCTCGCAAGCGCCGCCGCAAGCGCCAAGGCTGTAAATCAGCTCGTTTCTAAGCGCAAATAAAATCTAATCAATCAGCCTCCTTCCTTAAGAAGGGGGCTTTTTTTTGCCTAAACTATTCTATGCCTAGCTTGTTCTAATGATCCTTTATTTTTGGGGCGTTACTCCTTTCAGTCGTCGAACTGCGGCTTGCAGCCTTGTTGTCGCCTCGCTACGCTCGTCGGCGCTACGTTTACTCCCTACGGTCGTCGAACTGGCGCCCCTATAGGGGCTGGTTGTCGCAGCTCGCTCTTCGCTCGGCCCTGCGGCGGCTTTGCCGCCTTGGTCTGGCCTAACGGCCACTGCTGCACATCGCTAGGCCAGCCCGCCCCTATTGGGGTTTTTTCACTCCAAAAAATGCTCAATCTACCAATTATGCCTAAAAGTCGACTCTTAGAAGCGCCCAAAAGCTTGGCTGGCGCCCAATACATTCAGCTCAACAGCTCCAAAAGCATCAGCAATCGCTTATTGATTATTCAGGCGATTATGGGCCAATTGGCGCCCCCAAAAAGCTTATCTAGGGCCAAAGACAGCCAGAGCTTGGTCCGACTACTACAGCAAGAAGAGGAAGAAATACTAGATGCCGAAGATGCAGGGACCTGTTTTCGCTTTCTCACGGCCTACCTTTGTCTCAACAACAAAAAGCAAGTGCTCACGGGTTCGGCTCGGATGCTAGAGCGGCCTATTGGCCCCTTGGTAGAAGCCCTGCGTAGCTTGGGCGCCCAAATTGACTACTTGGGCCAAGAGGGCTATCCCCCCTTGCAGATTGGGGCCTCTAGTTGGAAGGACACAGAAGAAATGCCTAGCTTGCGCATAGATGGCGGCATCAGCAGCCAGTATATTTCGGCCCTCCTGCTTATTGCCCCTGCCCTACCGCAGGGACTAAAACTGCAACTAGAGGGGGAGATCATTTCTATGCCCTACATTCAGATGACCCTAGGCCTAATGGAGCAGTTTGGCATCGACTATCTGCAGGCGGGAAAAAGCTTTTTAATTGAGCCCCAAAACTACCAAGCTCCCCAAGAAGAATTTATTGTAGAAGGCGACTGGTCCGCGGCGGCCTACTACTATGCCTTAGTGGCCTTGGCCGAGCCTGGATTTAGCCTAAAGCTAGGGCAATTGCGGGCCAACTCCTTACAGGGAGATTCCGTCATTACCGAGCTGATGCAAAACTTGGGGGTAGTCAGTACATTTTTGCCCGAGGGACAGCTAAAGCTTCAAAAAACAGCGCAGCCGCTTCCTAAGGAACTGCGCTATGATTGTCGGCACTATCCCGATTTGGCCCAAACCCTAATGGCCATAGCAGCGGGCTTAGCTATTCCCTGCCAGCTTTTTGGTCTACAGAGTTTGCGCATCAAAGAGACCGACCGTTTGGCGGCCATGAAAAACGAGTTAGAAAAGCTAGGGGCCGTAGTAGAAATTGGAGATGACTGGATGCATATTAAGTCGGGAGTAAAAAGGGCCCAAAAAAAGCCCTTAATTAGTAGTTACAAAGACCATCGGATGCTCATGTCCTTGGCTCCCTTATCGCTTTTGCTTGGTCCATTAAAAATGGAGCAGCCCGAAGTTGTGGCCAAATCCTATCCCGATTTTTGGAGAGATTTGGGCCAATTGGGCTTTAAAATTGGCTAAAAGCAGTAAGTTTTGGCCTTAAACCTCTAGTTTTGGGCCTTGTACCAAGCAGTTTATAAGAGATGGCCATATTTAGTCCTTATGCGGAGCTCCTCCGCAACTTGATTCCCCAACTACAGAGCAGCCTAGCGAGCTATGCCGAGGCCGAGCGGCCTATTTTGGCAGCTCTCCTTGCGCAATGGGCCAGTTTTAAGGCCCTGCCCTTATTAGAAGAAGAGGAGATGCAGCTTTTGCGGGCGCAGTGGAAAAAGGGCGCGCAGTGGGGAGAAGAATTTGAGCAACTCTCTAGTTCTCTACAGGCTGTACATCTGCAACTGGGTTTATTATTGGCCGAGCTACAGCCCTCTTTTGCCCAAAAGCTAGAACTACAAAGCAAGGGGCCGGGGCTCAACCTTTGGCCCATGCAGCTCTCTTTTTGGGCCGAGCAGCTCCTGATTTACAAAAGAGACGGCAATGCCAAAGGCTTATCGGCCTCGGGGCAACTTTTGCTGGCCTATTTGGAGCAGCCCTTAAAGCGGCTACCTATTTTTAGGCAAAAAGCCCTCTCCTATATCCTCGATAGTTTTTTGGGGCCAGCGGCTAAGCAAAGCCTACTCTTAGATTTATTTAGTGAATTGGGGCTAAAGGCCAAGCTGGCCGAAAACTACCCCTTACTATTGGGCCAACTGCTCTTCTTGCCCCTGCTTCGGGAATTATGGGACAAACAATACGACAGCCTAGGCAAAGAGCAGATAGATGATTGGGAAGAAAGCCAATTGATTTATCATCGGGAGAAAGAGCGGCCCCTCAACCAGCTCTACTATGGGCCTTCTGCTTGTGGAAAAACCCGGGCCGCTCGTTTGGAAGCCTTGAGCATTTGCGAGGGGCTGCCTTTGGTCCAAATAGAGCAGTTATCGACGGAAGAGATAGAGCAGCGTTTGGAAGAACAGCGGCAGGCGGGGCATTTGGCCATGATTGCCTTTCATCCCGCCATGAGCTATGAAGACTTTATGGAAGGGCTAAAGCCTCAGATGCAAGGCAAGCAACTTCATTATGTATTAGAGGAAGGCTTATTTAAGCGCTTTGCCAAAGCCGCCTTGGCCCAGCCGCTCAAGCGTTTTGTGCTTATAATTGACGAATTGAACAGGGCCGAAGTGGGGGCGGTATTTGGGGAGCTCCTTTCTTTATTGAGTGCAGAAAACCGTTTGGGAGGAAAAGCCCCCATGCGGCTAGTTCTCCCCTACTCCAAAGCGACTTTTGCCCTGCCCGACAACCTCTATATTCTGGCCAGCATGAATGAGGGCGACCGCAGTCTACAATCCTTAGATTGGGCCTTGCGGAGGCGTTTTCATGCCATAGCGGTACGGCCAGAGCCGCAACTATTGGGTGATTGCCAAGGTGTTGATTTGGCTCGGCTACTACAGGCCCTCAACCAGCGGATTCGTTTGTATTTTTCGGCAGCGCAAGAGATTGGGCATGGCTACCTCTTAGGGATTCGGCAATTGGAGGAATTGAACCTTTGTTTTGCGCATCGGATTATTCCCTTATTGGAGAGCTACGCCTATGGCGACCTTCGTCTGTTGGGGCCTATTTTGGGACAAGCCTTTATAGAAAGGCGGCGCTTGGGGCATTCCTTGGCCTTTTATGGAGCCGAGCAGCAGGAAGAGCAATTTAGTTATCATCTTCGGTCTTTTCCGCTTGCAGCAAGCGCCTACAAACAACTATATGAGTAGGTTTTAATTGTAGGGACAAGAATGCTAAGCAAAATACCTATAGATAAACATTAGGTTTTATTCGCTATAAAAACCAAAGGAGCTATCTTAAATTTGAACTATGACCAAAGTAAATTTGGTTTTCATAGTGATAGTTTTTAGGGTTTAAGCTCTATGATAAGAGCTAAAGCATCAAGCTTGGGGGAGTTTGATGCTTTTTTTATGCCCCTAGGCCAAGGCTCATTAAAGGCCCGAAGGGCCTTTGGCCTAGCGATGTGCAGGGGTGGCCGAAGGCCAGACCGAAGCGCGCAGCGCTGAAGGGCCGAGCAGACCTGCGAGCCCCGAAACGTAGCGCCTGCCGCAGGCAGGAGGCCCCAAAAAACAAAAAAGCCCCTACTTCATCAGTAGAGGCTATATTATTTAGTGTTGTTTACTTCAGTTGGAAATCGGTCACCCGATAGCCTGGGCGGAGGGGGGAAGTTTCGATATCGGCGAAACGTTTGTGGATAGCGAAGCAGCTACTGGGCACACAGAGGAAGAGATAGGGTTGTTCTTCATGGATAATGGCTTGGGCGCGGAAATAGAGCTCCTTACGTTTTTGGGGATCGAGCGTAATGCGGATACTATCGATAATGCGGTCACATTCTTCATTTCGGAAGCCGATGCGGTTGCTGCCGCCATTTCGGTCTGAGGAAGAGTGCCAAGCCTGCTTAAGCTCGTCGAGATTGGGGCCTTGGGCCCAGGCCGAGCAGATGAGTTCGAACTCTCGGTTTTGGATATCCTTGACAAAGACGGGAAAATCGGCACTTTTGATTTTGATTTCGATACCTAGGGCTCGGGCTTCTCCTTGGAGGAGCAGTCCAATATTTTTGCGGATATCGTTGCCTTGATTATACTTAAACTCAAGGCTTAGCTTTTCTAGTTTTCCGTTGATGCGTTTATCTAGAATTCCGTCATTATCGGAATCGGTCCAGCCGGCTTCTGTCAAGAGTTCTTTAGCTCTTTCTGGGTCATAGCTAAAGGGTTTAATCTGGTCATTATAGTGCTCCTTTTGGGGGTTGATCGGGCCGACGGTTTCGGTGGCTAGGCCTTCAAAGAGGACATCAATAATTTCTTGGCGGTTAATGATATGGGAGAGCGCTTGGCGGAGTTTTTTATCTTTTAGCTTAGGGTTGCGCAGATTGATTCCGATATAATAGTAGCCAAAAACGGGGGGCGAAGAGAGCTCAAAAAGATTTTGGAACTCTTGATCTTCTTTTAGGGCCTTAAACTTGACGGGTTTGATATTGTGTAGGACATCAATTTCCTCATTTCGGGCCACGGTAATAGCGGTACTGGGGTCATTGACCACTTTGTGAATAATTTTTGTGGGATAAGCGACTAGCATGGGGTTTTTGGCCTCATTACCCCACCAATTTTCTTTGCGTTCGAGGATAATATGTTGGCCGTTGCTCCATTCTACAAAGCGGTAAGGGCCAGATCCGACCACTGTTTCCTTACTAAACTTGGGGCTATTAAAATTTTGGGCAAATCGTTCGAGGTTTGCATTTTTGTTGGCGGCTTCATAATCCATCTGGTTGAGTTCGGCCAGGCTTACCTTTTTCATTAGGCCTTCGGGGTCATAGACATACTCGGGCATAATGTGCATATCGCCGGCAGATTCTTCGGCGATAAAGTAGCGTTGTTTAGAGAAGATAGTAAATTCTCTTTCGTTATTGGGGGAAATATAGATCGAGTCGATAAACTCATAATAGGGGCGTCGGCTACCCGATTCTACTAGGGGGTTTTTGATTGCTTTGATGGTAAAGAGATAATCATAGGCCGTAACGGCTTGGCCGTTATCCCATTTGGCGTCGGGTCTAATCTCGAAGTGTAGCGACATACCGCCGGCATAGGGGCCTTCTTCTAGTTCTCTGACATCGGGCATTTTGAGGGCGAGTTGGGGCACTAATTTGAGATCTTCGGGGTGAAACTCCAACAAGCGAGAGAATATGTTGTTCTGAATATAAGTAGCTGCGGCCCCTTGAGAGGTTACAGGATTTAAGCCATCGGGGTCATCTAGTTCCCAGACCGTTACGGAAGGATCCTTCATTTTATTGCTACTTTGGCTTTCCTTTACTTCCTGATCGGCTTCTCCGTTTGTTTCGGGAGAGGAAGGCTGGCAACTGCCAAAACATAAACTTAGCCCGAGCAGGCCTAAGATTGTTTTTTTTCTGATATTCATATTGGTCATTATAGTTGTGTAAATTGAAGAAAATTGTTTGTTAACGGGGCGCTTAAAGATATAAAAATAATGAGTAGAATTTTAATAACGGGAGGCAGCGGTCTCATTGGTCAAGAACTTTGTAAGCTCCTACATCAGCAGGGCTTTGAGCCAATTTTGCTCAGTCGGAATCCGACTAAAATCACGCAATGGACGGCCTTTGAGTGGGATTTGGATCGGGGCTGGGTAGATCCTCAGCTTTTTGATCAGCCGATTGACTACCTCATTCATTTGGCGGGGGCGGGCATTGCTGATGCGAGATGGAGTGATCAGCGAAAGCAATTGATCATTGACAGTCGGAGCCAAAGCCTAAAGATATTGGCCCAAGCCTTTAGGGAGGCTAGGCAAGAGCTCAAAGCCTTTATTTCGGCTTCGGCGGTAGGGATTTATGGAGATCGGGGGAATGAGGTCTTATCGGAAGAGTCGGCCATTCATAAAGAGCGAAAAGACGACTTTTTGGTGCGGAGTTGTATTGCTTGGGAAGATGCCGCCAAGGCATTTGAGGGATTAACAGCTCGGATCAGTCATCTTCGGATAGGCATTGTGCTTTCGACTCGGGGGGGCGCATTGGCCAAAATGCTCCCTTCTTATCAGTTTCATTTGGGCGCTTATTTTGGCGATGGCGAGCAATACTACCCTTGGGTACATATCAGCGATCTTTGTCGGATGTTCTTGTTCCTCATTCAGCAGGGAAAGGCTGGCGTTTATAATGGGGTGGGGCCAGATCCCGTACAAAATAAGACAATGGCGCATATTTTAGCTAAGGCAACTGGAAAAAAATCCTTGATTCTGCCTGCTCCTCGCTTTGCGCTGCGTTTGGCCATGGGGGAAATGGCCAATGTGGTCCTTTATTCGGCCAGGGTGCTTCCTAAGCGGCTAGAAGAAGAAGGCTTTAAGCATCGGTACCGAGATTTGCAAGCGGCCTTAGTAGAGCTGATAGAAAACAAGCGTTAAACAAAAAGCGAGCTGTCGATAAATCGACAGCTCGCTTTGCTTTTGGTCCTTGGCCCATTTACTTACGCACCTGACTGGCGTCAATGGGTAAATCTGGAGAGTAGACCATAATATCGTTGCATACTCCAGAAGACAAACGCTGGGCAAAACCATTGTACTTATTGCCCTTAAAGAGCTTATGGATACGTACATAAGTTGCTCCTGGGTTGGCGCTTTTCCCTTTGGGGTCTAGCTTGAAGGTAAAGGTTTTATCCCAGAGCTTACGCTCTTTTCTAGGGAGGTCGGCATAGTTATCTGGCTTAAACTTAAGGGTCACCACATATTCCTTATAGCCAAATAGGCTTTCCACTTCGGTGGGGCCTTCTTCTACAGAGATGACCTTGATTGTGCCCGAGATTTTCTCTTCATAGACACAGCTTTCTCTACGGATTTCGTTGGTTACCTGCTCTCGAATAGCGGCCTTACGGGCCTCTAGGGCTGCTTTTTCTGCGGCCAATTTCTCGGCTAGTTCATCTCGCAGTTCTTCTTCTTTGGCCTTAATTTCCTTACGGCGTTGCTCTTCTAATCTCTTGCGTTCTTTGGCGGCCTGTTTTTCGCGCTTAATAGCGTTTTTCTGGTCCAATTCGGCTTGTTTGGCGGCTTCAGCCTTGGCTTTGGCGCGCTCTTCTTTTTCAATTTGCGCCCGCAAAGCGTCTAGATCCATTTCGTCGGGGCTTTTTGCAATGCCCTCCTTTTCGCGGAGTTCGGCCTCTACTTTTTTGCGCAATTCTTCTTCAGAAGGCAAATTCAGGTCTACTTCAGGCTCTTCCTCTTTGGGATCCTCTTCCTCTTTGGGATCCTCTTCTTTTGGTCCTTCTTCCTCTTTGGGCTGTTCTTCTGGAGCAGTTTCTGGGGGACGGTTTCCGCTGGCCTGAGTGGCTGCTTCTTCGGCCATAGCAATGCCCTTGGCTTCATTTACTTCCTTCTCTTTTTTATAGAGTTTTTCGGCAGCAATTTGAATTTTATAGGCCTTGATGCTATCCTGTGCCTCAAACAAATCATTAGGGATCCCCATTGACTTATAGGTATATTGTTCACGGCAGGTTTTATCATCGGTCTGCAAAAATTCCATGGCAAATTTTTGGCCCTTATGCACATAATAGTGCTTAAGGTATTTAGGGCCAACAGGCAGGCGGTCATAGCCACTTCGCAAGAAAAAGTCAAAGCTATTCTCGCCAAAATCAGCCATTAGTTGCTGCCCTTTTTCCATGGGCGTAAATTTAAATTTCACGCTGTATTCATCATAGCCCAAAGCACTTTCTGACTTGCTCCGCGTCTTTTCTACTTCCGTAATTTCCGCCAAGCCTTTTAGCACTTCATACTCGCAACCTTGCACGGTCCGAACTTCATTATTGTTTCTATAGCTCGCTTTTTTTGCCGACTGCGCCCAAAGTCCAGAGGTCTGAACAAGCAAGAGCAGCAAAAAACTGGCTATCCATAAGGGTGATTTTCTCATACCAATACATTTTATTATCCAAGTGAATCTAAACTAAAGATGCGCTAAACTTCTTCTATAAGAACAGGATGCACCACTTTTCTTTTTGGTTGTTATCTGATCCCAAAATTACTAATTTGTAAGCATTTTATCGGCTTCAGTTATTTTTTTTGTTTTTTTGGGGCCTCCGCTGCGGCTTCGCCTTGCGGCGCTATGTTTCGGGGCTCGCAGGTCTGCTCGGCCCTGCGCCAAATTCGCTACGCTCATTTGGCTGGGTCTGCGGCTTCGCCGCCCCCCTCCACATCGCTAGGCCAATTGGTCCCGCCCTACCCTATCTTTTTTAGCTAAAATCTTCTCCGATCATGTCTACTACGCCCAATTTACTTGCCGTTAGCGAATACTTTTACAGCCTTCAGGGAGAGGGCCAAACGATGGGAGTGCCAGCCATTTTTCTCCGCCTCTCGGGCTGCAACCTCATTTGTGGGGGCAAAGGGGCCGAAAAAGACGGCCAACTGCATGATGGCGCTAGCTGGATTTGCGACACGATGGAGGTCTGGATGAAGGGCGAAAGCCTTCCCTTTGCCCAATTGCTGCAGCGCCTAGACGATGAGTTGCAATTTAGCCAGCGCCTAGCCCAGGGGGTGCATTTGGTCATTACGGGAGGAGAACCGCTCTTGCAAGATAAGCGCATTGCGGCCTTTTTGGCCTTTGTAGAAGCAGAGCGGCAAGGACTTCGTCCTATTATTGAGGTAGAAACCAATGGTTGTTTTCTGCCCTCTGCTCCCCTATTAGAAAGGGTCAGTTACTGGAATTGTTCCCCAAAACTCCAAAACTCGGGCATGCCAGCCAAAAAACGCATTGTTCCTAAGGCCCTAAAGGGCTTGGCCCAAGAATCTGGAACCATCTTTAAGTTTGTGATCGCTCAAGCTAGTGACTTTGAAGAAATACAAAGCGATTTCTTAGACAAAGGCCTCCTCAAAAAGGAGCAATTGGTCCTTATGCCCGCTGCCGATAGCCTAGCCGCCTTGCTCGAACGCAATAAAATGGTGGCCGAAATTTGTATTCGGGAGCAAATTAGAATGTGTAGCCGCCTACATGTAGAAATTTGGGACCAACTAACAGGCGTTTAAAAAAAAATTGGCCCAAGGCGGGTCGGCCCTTTGGCCGAAGGCCAAACGGCCTAGCGATGCGGCGGGGTGGCCGTCAGGCCAGACCAAGGAGCCGAAGGCGACGCAGGGCCGAGCAGACCTGCGAGCCCCAAAGCGTAGCGCCGCAAGGCGAAGCCGCAGCGGAGGCCCCAAAAAAATAGCCTCCTAGTCATGATATCTAGCAGGCTATTTCGGTAACTATTGGCCAACTCCGCCAAAATCATCGTCAAAGGTATCTCCATTGCTGGACTCATCTTGCTGTTCAAACTCTTGGCAGACCTCTGGTTTTTCGGCCAGCAGCCAGATGTCAATTCCGGCGCCCATACTGGCCCGAGAAGCGGCAGAAGGCGACTGTCGGACCACATAAGCATTCATAGTATCGATGATATTTGGGCCATAGCTCACCGTGCCCAAATAAAAAGCATTGCCCTTAATGATAAACTCGGCTTCTGAGAAGGTTTTGCAGCTCAGGTCGGGGACCAATTTTTTGCCGCTATCTTTTCCTTTATAGAGCTCTAGGTCTACTTTATCGCCTTGTTTGAGCTGATAGGGTTGCTTGGGTCGGCGTTCTCCCTTACTGGGGTCGGCCTCCTTAAAGATCAGGGTTTTATCTTTGGTATAAGCGGCGGCCACCGTATTTTCTCCGCCTCCATCTACATACTTCAGTTGGCCAATTTTTAGGCCGAGCGCCTTAAATTTCTTCTCGACAAAATTGAGCGGGCGGCCAATAATCTCATTATAATAAATATTGACGGGGGGAGCGCTATTGGCGTTTACGGTCAGGTAGATGCTTCGGTTGGGCTTCACTCGGCTATTGGCCTCAGGCGATTGCTTGAGGATAATGCCAGGATTTCGTTTTGCGTTATAAATCGTATCGGTAACCACCAGGCGGAGCTTTCGGCTTTTGAGTTGTCGCTCGGCATTTTTGACCGAAAGGCCTTTAATATCGGGTACTTCAATAGACTCATTATGGCGGGTATAAGAGGGGAGAATGAGCCAAAAGAGCAGGACAAAGCTCAGCAGCGCAATGCCAATCATCATCCCCATATTCTTGAGGAAGAGCTTAGAGCTTAGAAAATAGTATAAAAACTTAAAAAAAGATTTCATGAGAATGAGGACTTAGAAGGTTTAAATCAGGCTCAAAAATAGAACTTATTTTTGGTCCAGTCCAACTTTTTTCTTCCTTGTTTATCGGCCCAAAGAATCTGCCGGCCAACCAAAGCCCTACAAAATTGTTTTAGGAAAAATACTTATCTTGGCGGCATGGCAAGAATAATGGCATTAGATTACGGAAAAAGACGCTCGGGTTTGGCCACCACCGACCCCCTACAACTGATTGCTTCTCCACTTTGTACAGTGGCCACAGAGGAGCTATATGACTACCTTTGCAACTATTTGCAAGAAGAAGAGGTAGAGGCTTTGGTGGTGGGCCAAGTGCTCCAAAAAGATGGGCAGCCTGTCCCGCAAGAGGCCCAAATTTTGGAATTTATTGCAAAGTTGCAAAAGCGCTTTCCCAACTTAGCGGTACACCGCCAGGATGAACACTTTACCTCTCAGATGGCCAAAGAGGTCATCCGTTTTTCGGTCAAGAAAAAGAAAAAGCGCCAAGAAAAAGGCCTAGTCGACCAAGTAAGTGCCGCCATTATCTTGCAAGAATATATGGGATTTCTTTAAGAGGCTCGGCCTCCATTTGATTGATGTATACAACAGTATGAAATTAGCAATTTATGCCTACGGGCATCCTGTCTTGCGCAAAGAGTGCCAAGAAATAGAAAACAACTCTAAGGGCCTAGAAGAGCTCATCGAAAACATGTGGGAAACCATGTACCATGCAGGTGGCATGGGGATTGCAGCCCCACAGGTGGGCCAAAGCCTTCGCCTCTTTTTAGTAGATACCCTACAACTAGATGAAGAAAAAAATGGCGAAAAAGGCCTGAAAGAGGTCTTTATCAACCCCATTATTATTGAGGAAGCTGGTAAGCCTTGGACCTATGAGGAGGGCTGCCTAAGTATTCCCAATATTCACGGAAAAGTGAAGCGAAAAGCCCAAGTTCGCATCGAATACTACGACCAAAACTTTGAACTCAAAGAAAAGGTATTTGATGGCCTCAATGCTCGGGTTATCCAACATGAGTATGACCATATCGAGGGGGTGCTATTTACCGACTACCTCTCGCCAATGAAGAAAAGAATGCTCAAAAAGCGGCTCGATAAAATTCAGACGGGCGATATCCCGCGCCGCTATAAAATGGTTTTTGCCCGCCGCTAATCTAAAAAACGCCTCCCCAATGTTTGTACTCAGAATTGCTTGCTGCTTGTTTTTCTCTGCTCAGCTGATGGCTCAAATGCCTAGAATTACCCTCTCTAAACAGGCGCAAACTACACAAGCCAAAGCACAAAATAATCAAGCGACCCTCAAAATGGGCCTGCTCAAATATAAAGGGGGCGGAGATTGGTACGCCAACCCCACGGCACTGCCCAATCTGGCCAGCTTTTGCAAGCAAAAACTCTATAGCAATTTCGAGCTAGATTATGCCACCGTAGATGTAGCTAGCGCCGAAATCTTTGATTACGCCTTTCTCCACATGACAGGCCACGGAAATGTCGTTTTCTCAGATGCCGAAGCCGAAAACCTCAGAACGTATCTGATCTCTGGCGGCTTTTTGCATATCGACGATAATTATGGCATGGACCCTTTTATCCGCCCAGCCATGAAAAAGGTCTTTCCCGAACTAGATTTTGTGGAGCTGCCCTACGACCACCCTATTTATAATATGAATTATAAGTTTAAAGGCGGTATTCCCAAAATCCATAAGCATGACGATAAACCCGCTCAGGGTTTTGCCTTGCTCTGGGAGGGCCGAGTGGTTTGCTACTATAGCTATGAAACGGATTTAGGCAATGGTTGGGAGGACCAAGAGGTCCATAACGACCCCGAAGAAAAACGCTTGCTTTCTTTGCAAATGGGGGCCAATTTGGTCCAATACGCTTTTGAGTATTAAAGCCATAAATTAGCTACTGGAATCTATTTCAGTAGCTTTTTTATTTGGGGCTGCCCCGCCCTGCGGGCGGGTCGGGCTGTCTCAGGGCTCGCAGGTCTGCTCGGCCCTTCAGCGGCTTTGCCGCTTCGGTCTGGCCTTCGGCCCCCCTTGCCCATCCCTCAGCCGGGGCGCTGCGCGCCCTCTAGGTCCAAAAAAGGGCGAGCTAGATGAATCTAGCTCGCCCTTTTGAGTTGCTTTTGCCGCCACTTACCAATTGCTGGCCCACTGCCAAGCTATGCGGCTCTTGATGTAGTTGTAACGCAACTTTAGGGCCTTCAATTGGGCCTCTACATATTGCTGCTGTCGAGTATTGACAATAAATATATCCGACTCGCCCAGCATAAATTTTTCTCTTTCCGCTACCACCAATCTGCGGTAATTCTCTACGAGTTCATCGGCCAATTGGGCCTGCTTTACCGCCTGCTGTAGGGCCATAAAATAGCTTTTGAGCTTGGTCTGCAAATCTCTTTGCTTAAAGCGAACTTTAAAGTCCAGCTTCTGCTGCTTCAGCCGATTGAGGGCCAAATCACCTCGGGCGCTGCGCATCAAAATAGGATGCTCGAGCTGTACGCCCAATTTATAATACTCCAAAGGGCTCCCTTGGCCAAATTGCAGACTTTCTCCCGCCAAAAAGTTATACTTCAACTTAATTTTGGGCAATAATTTATTGGCCTTTAAGCGCTCTTCTAGCTCCAAACCCTGCTGCTGAAAAGCATAGCTTTGTAGCTCGGGCTGCTCCTCCAAACGGGCCAAAAGCTCCTCCAAATCACTACTATCTAAGGGCGTTAGGGGCAAGGCCAAAATAGATTGAGCCAAACTGCCCAAGGGCAAACTCTTTTCTTCTAACTCTTCGCCCCAAAGATGCCGCTCTACCTTTAAGGCCGCTTGCTCACTAGCCAAACGCGCCTCCAATTGCTTGAGGCCAGCATCCTGCCACTGAATAAAGCCCTTTAAGGTGTCTATGGCCGCAATGTCTCCCTGCAAAAAACGGTCGCGCAACTGCGACAATTGTCTAGCCTGAATTTCTCGGTTTTCTTCATAAACAGCCAAACAGGCCTGCTTGTAGGACCAGCCCCAATAGTCTGCAGAAATATCATAGAGCAATTGGTTAATTTGGGCCAATTGCTCGGCCTGATTCTGCGATTGAAGCAATTTTGCCTGCCGAATTGCATTGCGGCGCTCGTTCTGTATCAATCCATTGAGAATAGGGACCTCTACACCCAAAAAAGCCTGCCCCGCCGCTGGCAACTGATCGGCCGGATTGAGGTAGTAGCCCTCGGCCAAACGATAACCCGCCTGAAGGTTAATCCCCCAAATGCTAGGCAGTTGCAAGTAGCTTTCAAAAATATCATAATATTCCTTGCTCTTAAATTGCTTTTGGTCCCATTTGGCCATCAACTTAGGGTCTAGCCCTCCCCTAGCCTTACGCAACTCCGCCTCAGCCGTCTGCTCCAAAAGCTGAATTTGTCGACTCAAGGGATGGTAAAGCTTTGCATTTTCTATCAGGCTTTGATAACTCAGGCTGTCTTGCGCCCGAAGCGGAAAAAGCAGCAGCAAAAGGGCGGCCGCTAAAAAAAAGGATTTCAACGACATGCTTATTTTTTGAGCTGATTGACAGGAGCTTTCATTTTTACTTTTTCATAGTTGATTTCGTAATAATCTGGCGGGAAACCATTGAGCTGCCGCCAAACTTCATAGCCCAAATAAACATCTTTGAGCAAAATCCGAGCTTCTGCCGCTGCGCCAACCCGCAAGCCATTCGGCCAATCTTTGGCCGCATAGGGGTCCGGAATCACCAAGGCTCTAAACATAGAGTTATCACTTACGGCATTATCTACCGCATAGACCTTTCCTTTAAAGGTACCTACCGACTGGTTGGGCCAGCCCGCAAAAACAAAGGCCGGCCAACCATCAAAGGTAAAGATGACTGTTTCCCCTTTCTGAAGTAGGGGGTAATCCATTGGCCGCACATATATTTCTACAGCAGGGGGAGGCGAAAGTGGCGCCACCGCAAGCAATTGCTCCGTTTCTTTCAAGGTCTCGCCAATTCCCTTTTTATAAATCTTAGAAACAAAGCCATCCTGAGGGGCCAAGATGTAGTAAAACTGCTGCCGATTCTGATAATTGGCCTTGGTGTTTTTCAACTTGGCCACCTTTTCTTGGCTGTCAAAACCCGCCGTCAAAGCCGAAAGACGATCCGACTCCGCCTTGGCCAATTTATCGCCATAATCTGCCCGAATGCTATTGAGCGCAATTTTAGCATTGAGGTATTCATTTTTTGATAGCTCTAGCTTATTTTCTGCCGCATTCAGCTTGGCCTCCGTTTCTTGCATTTTGTTGCGCTTAGCCTCCAGTTCGGTCAATGATTTTAGCCCCTTCTGATAAAGCGTATCGGTCCGAAAAAACTGCTTTTCTGCAATGTTTTGGGCCATTTTGGCCGCCTCCAACTTTGCACTATCCGAGGCAATCTTAAATTTGGCCTGCTTGAGCTTGTTCTCCGCCTGCTCCAACTTGAAGCCCCTCGACTCCCGCAACAAGCGAATACGCTGCGCCAAAGCCTCCGCCTTCTGCTGATAAGATACCACAGAAGAAGATTTAGCGACCAACTGCTCATCAGTCCGCTGTACTAACTCAGGGTCCATATAGGCTACCTTAATTTCCGATAAACGCACCAGCGTATCTCCCGCATGCACCGTATCGCCTTCCTGTACATACCATTGCTCAATCCGCCCCGGAATAATAGGGTAAACCGACTGAGGCCGATCTTCTGGCCGCAAAGAAGTTACTTTTCCCTTGGCCCGTATGTTCTGCGTCCAAGGCAAAAAAGCCATAGAAAACAAGAGAATAAAGAGCGATAGTAAGGTATAGAGCAACCAACGCCTACTCTTGGGCGTACTCACCTTCTTAAAGGCAGGATATTGCTTAATCCGCTGAATAGGCAGCGAATCGCTAGGAGAAATATTGAGCATATAAGGGTTATTCTTTTTTGTAGATGGCAATTGTTTGCAAACTAACTATAAATACAAAATAAGGTTGAATTTCTATGTGGATATTAGTTTTTTTTAACAGCCTTTTCTCTGCCCGATGGCCTTAGGCTAAATTTGTGGCTTCCGCAAAAAGGCCCTATCTTTGGCAGCGATAATTTTGATCAAAAAATCGAGAATTGCGCATTCAGCTATGAAAAAACCTTATGTTATAGGGATTACCGGGGGAAGTGGCTCGGGCAAAACCACTTTTTTATCTGCTTTAGAACAAGAATTTGGCAAAGAGCAAATTTGTATCCTTTCTGCGGACCACTACTACCGCCCCAGAGAAGAACAAAAAGCCGATGAACAGGGAGTCCTCAATTTTGACCTCCCCTCTTCTATTAATGCCGAAGAACTAGAGCGAGATGTCCGCCAGCTGATTGCAGGCCAAGATATAGAACGAGAGGAATATACCTTCAATAATCCTTTGGTCCAACCCAAAATGCTTAAATTTAAGGCGGCGCCCATCCTTATTTTAGAGGGTATTTTTGTCTTTCATTATCCTCAAGTCGCCGACCTGATCGACCTCAAGGTCTTTCTCTACACCAGCGAGTCTACGGCCCTTTCTCGCCGAATCAAGCGGGACCGCATTGAGCGCAATTATCCCCTAGAAGATGTGCTTTACCGCTATGAGCATCATGTGATGCCCACTTACCGACAGTATATTGCGCCCATTAAGGAGCAGGCCGATTTACTCATCAATAATAACCATAAGTTTGATGCGGGTCTTCAGGTCTTTAAGGGCTTTATCAATAATTATCTGCAAGAAGTAGAGGATTAAGTTTTTTTGGGGCCTGCGGGCCCCTTTTGCCTTGCTGCGCTGCGGCAAGGGCCCGCCGGGCTGTTGCGGGGCTCGCAGGTCTGCTCGGCCCTGCAGCCGCCTGCGGCGGCTTGGGTCTGGCCTGCGGCCCCCCCTACACATCCCTAGGCCGGGGCCATTTTTTTCAGGCTGCTCTTTACTCCCCAACCCTTTGCCCATGTTTTCACGCCTTTTTTCTGCTCCGCCCTCGGCCTTTTCGGCTGTTAGTACCTTGATTGTCAAAGTGACTTATCGTTGCAATTTAGATTGTTTGTATTGCTATGAGAAAGTAAGCAAAACGGGCCAAGATATGTCTATTGAGCAGTTTAAAGAGCTGGTAGATTTGAGTTTGGGCCAAACTTCTTCTCCTCAACTCACTTTTCTTTTTCATGGGGGCGAGCCTACCCTCTTGCCCATTCCTTGGTATGAGGAGGGCCTAGATTATGCCTTGGCCCAGGCCAAAAAATGGGGAAAAACGGTTCATTTTGCCATGCAAAGCAATTTGGTCCGTCTAAAAGAGGAGTATATTCAGTTATTTCAGCGCTATAAGATAGCCTTGGGGGTCAGTTTGGACCAGCCCGTTTTCCTGCTAGACGACAGCCAGCGAGGAGGCGAGACCAAGGTCTTTAAGAACTTTAAACGCCTACAGGCCGCCAAGGTCAAAGCGGGGGTTTTGGCCACCATCAACAGCAGCAACTACCCCAACTTTTATACCCTTTGCGAATGGCTGTGGAGCGAGGCCAAGCAGCGCTCTTTTAAGGCCAATGTGGTCACGCCAGTGGGGGCTGCCCATGGGCAGCCCCCACTGCAGGCCGAGCAAATTTTTATGGCCCAAAAAGCCATTATTGACTATATGATAGCGACCCAAGGACAGGCCCTCATAGAGAGTAATATTGCCTTGGAGTTGGGGCGTTATTTTGAGCCAGAGCAGGCGCAAAGCACCCTTTGCCATGAAAAAACCTGTGGGGCGGGCCGTTCGGCCTTGGGGATTACGCCAGAGGGGCATTTATTGCCTTGTGGGCGCTTTGCTTGGAACGAGCCTGCTTACTATTTGGGCCATCTTTCTGAGCAGCGGCAAGCCAGCCGAAAAGAGAAAAAGCAATTGGCCCAAAAAATTGCCGACTTTCATGCGCAAAAGCCAGAAAACTGGTACGATTGCGAAAGTTGTCCCGCCCAAAAAGTCTGCGGTTATGGCTGTCAGGCCTTCATTCTCCGCTCTGAGGAGCAAGCCAATCTAGACTGCCTGCCGACCAAAATGCGTTTTGCTTATTATCAGGAAAAAGAAGTGGCTTTAAAGGCTGTTTTTGACAACATCCAAAAGCGGCAGGCGGGTCCCAGTCGCCAATTTCGGATTAAGGACCAAAACGGGCAATGGAAAAGCTACAAACTTTAGGGGCCGAAGAACAGCCTTTAGCCTGAAAAGGGGAGATGAGCGGCCCAGCGCTGCGCAGCGGTGGCCGCAGGCCAGACCCAGCGGGCGAAGCCCGCGCAGGGCCGAGCAGACCTGCGAGCCGCGGAGCATAGCGGCGGCCAGCGAAGCTGGCCGCGGGCCCCAAAACCCACTGATTATAAAAAAATTAAGCTAAGGTTAGCAAGCGTTGCTCCACAGATTTGAGCAGGCCAAAAAGCGACTGAAAATTGTCTAGATAATAATAGACCGACTGCATTTCGTGCTTATGAAAATGGTGTTTCAAAACGCTTTCGAGTACAAAGGGGCGGAACTCACAATTTTGGCCTTTATGGACCTGAATACTTTCGCCGAAAGAGGACAAAATGCCTGCCCCATAAATGGCTTGGCCCTGAGCATTTTTGCAAACGCCAAACTCGATAGTAAACCAATAGAGGCGTTCGAGAGCGGCCACGGCATCGGGCAGATGAGCGACTTGCAGGCCGATGCGGCCGAACTCCTGCATAAAGTCGGCATATTGGGCATTAAAGAGGAGCGGAATGTGGCCAAAAGTATCGTGAAACATATCGGGTTCCTCCAGATAATCGAGTTCCTCCATTTTTCGGAGCCAGGTAGAAGAGGGGAATCGGCGTTGGGCCAGCAGGGCAAAAAACTCCTCTACGGGAATCAGGCCGGGCACCAGCTCGATACTAAAATTCTGTTCTTTTTGGAGCAGGGGCGAAAGCTCTTTAAAATTGGGAATAGCTTGGCCATTTAGGGCCGATTGGGCGGCCTTTAGAGCGGGCCAGAGTTCGGGCACCGCCTTATCTTCTAGATTTTCCCATTGGCGTTTGAACAAAAGTTGCCAAACGGCTTGATCTTCGGCTTGATAAGCCTCATAATTTTGCTGCATCATGATTTTGCGCATAAAAAAACCCGCTTTCTGCTTAGAGAAAGCGGGCCGAATTAAAGTATAAATGTATCTTTAGACAGGCAATAGAACGCTTACTCTAGCGGAGGCAGAGCAGCATAATAATAGCGCTGTAATTGAGTTTGTTTCATCTTTGATTATCTTAAGCGCTCTAAATCAAGCGTTTTAAGGAATAAGGGCAAAGAAAGCAGGCCTTTTGCGAAAATCCAAGTTTTTTATTAGTTTTTTGTCATTGAACTCAAATTAATCCTATGCACACACATTATCACATTCGACTTTCACAGGATGGGCAACTTTGGGCAGAATTTTCATTGCCCGAGGAGGCGGAGGCTAGTCTTTTGCTCAACTCATTAGAAACGATCTTGGACCTTTATCGGGAAGAGGACATTCATTTTTTGTTTAATGAGCGAAAAATCACGGCGGGGCCTGCGCAAAGAGAGCAGGAGCAATCCATTTTAGAATTGAGTCTAGCAGAACTTTGGGGAGATTTGGATGAGGCCTTATTGGTTTTGAACGGGCAAATTTGGAAGCTCTACCTTTTGGACAGGGCCTTAGAAGGGCCTGCCGAGCCGCAGCTTTTGGAGTTAGGGCCACAACTGCAGGAAGTTTGGCAGGAGCCTGCTTCTTTATTGGAAGAATTGACTAATATGTTGGAAATGGCGCCTTTGCCATTGGAGGAAGAGGAAGACGACAACCCTTATACCGTTCAGGAATTGGCTCTTTTTCAGACCCAGATGGAATTTAAGAAAATCCAGTTTCGTCAGTACAAAGCCTTGGGCGAAAGAGCCATGCAGCAGCTGCCCGAGGCCGAGTTATTTCGGCAATTTTCTGCTGATCAAAACAGCATAGCCATTATTGTGCAGCATCTTTGGGGCAACATGCGTTCTCGTTGGACCGACTTTTTGAACACGGATGGCGAGAAAGACTGGCGAAACAGAGACAATGAATTTGAGCTATACCTCAAGGACCGTAAAGCGGTGATGGACTATTGGGAAGAGGGCTGGTTATTTCTTTTCAATGCGCTAGACCAATTGGAGGCCAAAGACTGGGACCGCAACATCTACATTCGGGGCGAGGAGCATTATGTTTGGCAGGCGATCGATCGGCAACTGGCTCATTATAGTTATCATATTGGCCAGATTGTACTTTTTGCTCGCATCTTTAAACAAGATCCTTGGGAAAGTCTTTCTATTCCCAGAGGCAAATCGGCGGAATACAACCAAATGATGCGAGAGGAAAACGAAAGAGAAGACTAGCGTTTGGGCGGGCTTATTCTGAGGAAGAAAAGGCCCGCTTTGCTATGATTTTTTTTGAAAAAGCTGGATATTGAGCAGTTGTAAATGAAACTAGGCTGGAGGTGGAGACTTGAGCCTAGGCCATTTTAATTAAAATGAGTGCAGTAGTTCTCTATAAATGATAAATAAAGCCTCTCTTTTACCGTAAAAAGACAGCGAAATGATCGATCTGCTGAATAAACTATTGTCGCTTACTACCGAAAATGAAGTAGTAGAATTTAAGGAAGCAAGAAGGCAGTATGATAAAAACAAACTGGGAAAATACTTCTCTGCCCTAAGTAACGAAGCCAACCTAAGTGGCAAGTCTCAGGCCTGGTTAGTCTTTGGTGTAAAGAACGATAAAACTGTTATTGGTACAATAATAAACGATCATCAAATCAATGATTATAAAGCAGAAATAGCGAACCACAGTAGCCCCAATCTATCCTTTGTAAATGTACATCGGGTAAATTACCAGGGACGAGATGTTTTAATGTTTGAAATTCCTGCTGCCCCAGAAGGTACCCCAGTTTCATGGAAGGGCTTTTGGTATGGAAGAGATGGAGAAAGTTTGGGCGCTTTAAATTTAAATGAGCTGGAAAATATTCGGAATCAAAACAAAAGTTATGATTGGTCTGCCCAGATTATTGAGCAAGCGACTTTAGATGATTTGGATCCGGCAGCAATTAAGAAGGCGAGGGAAATGTTTGCGATAAAAAACCCTAAACTAAAAGAACAGATACCGACTTGGAGTGATCGCACTTTTTTAAATAAAGCCAAACTTACGATTAAAGGTCAATTAACCCATGCCGCTATTTTATTATTGGCTAAGCCGGAGTCGGAGCACTTCATTTCTCCTGCAACAGCTAAGATATCATGGATATTAAAAGACAAAGATAATTTAGAAAAGGACTACCAACACTTTTCTTGTCCACTCTTATTAGAAGTAGAGAACGTAAAGTCAAAGATTCGGAACTTAAAATACCGTTACATAAAAGACGGTTCCTTATTCCCTGATGAAGTTGATCAATACGACCCTTATATTATAAGAGAGGCATTAAATAATTGTATTGCGCATCAGGACTACAGCTTAGGTGGAAAAATAAACATTGTAGAAAATGAGGCAGGTGAACTCATATTCTCTAATATGGGATCATTTATTCCTGTTTCTGTAGAACAAGTAATTAAGGCAGATGCCCCTGAATCTAGATATCGCAATTCCTTTTTAGCTAATGCCATGGTTAATCTAAATATGATTGACACCATTGGTAGCGGTATTAAGCGAATGTTTGTCATTCAGAAAAACAAATACTTTCCCTTGCCTGACTATGATCTTAGCAACAATCAGGTGAAGGTAAAAATTACGGCTAAGGTGCTTGATATAAAATATGCGCGAAAAATTGCCCAGCTCCCCGAACTATCATTAGAGGAAATTATTCTGCTAGATAAGGTAGCCAAGCAAAAACTATTAACGGATGAGGAAATTAAATCGTTAAAAGCCAAGAAACTAATCGAGGGAAGAAAGCCCAACTTTCATATTTCCTCAGAAGTAGCTAAAGCATCGGGAGATAAAGCAAGGTATATAAAGCAGAGAGGGATTGACGATAAGTTTTATGAACAATTAATTATTCAATATTTGAATAAATTTCAAGCAGCTAGTAGCGCTGACCTTAAAAAACTACTACTCGATAAATTACCTGAAATTTTAGCTCCCAAACAGAAAGAAAATAAAATCAGAAATATGTTGCAAAAGATGAAGCGCAACTCACTAATAAAGCTAAATGAAAACCGAGAATGGCAACTCGTTTAATTTAAACGGGATTTAAACGGGATTTAAACGGGATTTAAACGGGATTTAAACGGGATTTAAACGGGATTTAAACGGGATTTAAACGGGAGACTAACGTAAATACCTGAAAATCAAAAATATAAGCCTCGTTTAATTTGGTTTAAAAAAATTTAATTTAATCGAATTAGCTATTTTTAAATGGTAAAAATTTAAGCCTCAGGAATCGACTAATTAGTCAACTAATCAAAACATTTTTACACAAAGCGCTGCATTTTACTAGAAAATTAGGGTATAATCATCCGATATTTTCATATATAGGCAAAGCAAAAATCAGAACCACCAAATATCAATGATAAATGTCTACTAAAAAGAAACTACATATTCCCATCTTGGCCGATATGGCTGCTGCGGGCCAAGAGCCCGAGGTCCTTTTTTGGGTAGGTTGCGCAGGCAGCTTTGACGATAGAGCCAAAAAAGTAACTGTGGCCTTTAGCAAGCTGCTTTCGGCGGCGGGGGTAGAATTTGCCATTTTGGGCAAAGAAGAAAGTTGTACTGGAGACCCCGCTCGCCGAGCTGGAAACGAGTTCATCTTTCAGATGCAAGCCATGCAAAACATCGAAACGCTCAAGATGTATAATGTGAAGAAGATCGTGACGACTTGTCCGCACTGCTTCAACATTCTAAAAAATGAGTATCCTGTTTTGGGTCTAGAAGGGGTTGAGGTCTTGCACCACACCCAGCTCATTCAAAGTCTATTGGCGGAGGGTAAATTGACTGTAGAAGGCGGCAGCTTTGCAGGCAAGACCCTGACTTACCATGACTCTTGCTACTTAGGTCGAGCCAATGATATTTATGAAGCGCCTAGAGCTATTTTGGAGAAAATTGATGGGCAATTGACTGAAATGCAGCGTTCTCGCTCTAAGGGACTTTGCTGCGGAGCGGGTGGAGCCCAGATGTTTAAGGAAAATGAGCCTGGTGATAAGCGAATCAATATGGAGCGGGCTGAGGAAGTCATTGCTACAGGGGCCGACTATGTTACGGCCAACTGTCCTTTCTGCATTACTATGCTTCAGGATGGACTCAAAGCAGAAAATGACAAGCGCCAAAGTCCTATTATGGTCCTTGACCTTTCTGAAATGATTGTAGAAGCCAATAAACTGTAAGCCTTATGGCCAATTTTGATGCCTTTTCGCCCAATAGCCGACTTTGGATTTATCAGGGCCAGCGCCCTTTTACTGCAGAAGAACAGGCAGAATGGAACCCCAAACTACAAGCCTTTGCCAGTTCTTGGTTGAGCCACCAAAGACAACTTAAAGCTTGGGGCGGAATTTTGCAAGACTACTTTGTGGTCCTGATGGTTGATGAAGAGCAAGCCGATGCTAGTGGCTGTTCTATTGATAAATCTGTTGCTTTTATTAAGGAGATGGGCCAAGCTACTGGCCAAGACCTTTTTGAGCGGATGTTCTTTTTGTACCGCAATGAAGAGGGCCAAATTGAAGGCCTTCCTTCTACTGATTTTGCCGCAGCCTTTGCTGAAGGTAAAATCAAAGCGGATAGCCCCGTCTTCAATAATTTGGTCCAGACCAAGGCCGAACTAGAAAGCAAATGGGAAATTCCTCTAGAAGAGAGTTGGCATAAGAACTTTGTTTAGGGTTTGTTTAATCTTTATCTCCTAAACAAATGTGGCCTCCTCCTCTTTTAATAGAGAAGAACATTTAGAACCGAAGTGGAGCTCACTCCCTTCACAAAAAAAGAATTATGGCACTTACGCCCTCCAATATGCTGCCCCTAGGCACTTCCGCTCCAGCTTTTCAACTGCCTGATACCGTTTCGGGCCAAAGAAAAAGCCTAAGCGAGCTGCAATCTGATCAAGGCACCCTCGTCTTTTTTATTTGTAATCACTGCCCTTATGTCATCCATATCTTGCCTGAGCTCAAACGCCTAGCCCAAGATTATCAGGCAAAAGGAATTAGCTTTATCGCCATTAGCTCCAATGACGTAGAGAACTATCCCGATGATTCTCCCGAAAAGATGAAGGAACTGGCCCAAGAAGAAGGCTGGGACTTTCCCTACCTCTATGATGAGGACCAAAGCGTAGCCAAAGCCTATGATGCCGCCTGTACGCCCGATTTCTACCTCTTTGATGGGGAAGCAAAACTGGCCTACCGTGGTCGTCTAGATGACTCTCGTCCCAATAGCGGAACGCCACTAACTGGCGCAGATTTAAGAGCCGCCCTAGATGCTGTACTCGCTAAACAAGCCGTTAGCGAAACGCAATATCCTAGCGCCGGCTGTGGTATTAAATGGAAAAAATAACCCTATGCATCAAGCATTTTTATGGGAAATAAAGCAGGGAGGCCAAGCGCCTCCCTCTTTTGTCTTGGGCAGTATGCACAGTACCGACCAAAGAGTATTTGGCGGGCTAGACCAATTAACTGCTTTGCTTAAAGAGGTAGAATACTTTGCCCTAGAGTTTGATAGCCAAACCCTAAATGAAGAACAACAGCTTCAACTGCATTTGGCCCAACAACTTCCCCAAGGACAACAACTCTCCGACTTGGTTTCGCCTAGTATTTGGCGCAAGCTCCAACAACTCTTTGCTCAAGAATTGGGCATGCCCTTTTTGCTGGACCAATTGGTCCATAGCCGCCCTATGCTCATTCCCCAATTCTATAACCAATGGAAAAGCGCTAAGGATTATCCTATGGCCCTAGACCATTATCTCCTGCAGTTGGCCCAAGCAGAAGAATTGCAAATTGAAAATCTAGAGACCTTTGAGGAAATGCTCTCGGTCTTTGAAAACCTGCCCCTCCCCCCTCAAATCTGGGCCCTCAAAAAATTTGTCTGTCAAAGAGGCAAGCAATGGAAGAAGTTTCAGCAAAGTCTAGACGCTTATGCCGCAGGCAATCTGCCCTACCTGCTCAAGCAACAACAAAAGGTTTCGGGCAAAAGCAGAAGAGTCATCCTCCTCCAACGCAACCAAGCCATTTTGCCCCGTATGCAAAAACTCATAGAAAAAGGCCCCAACCTAATGGTCCTTGGCCTCTATCATCTGATTGGCAGCCAGGGCTTGTTGCGCAGCCTCAAACAAAAAGGCTATTTAGTACGCCCTTTGTTTTAACGCTTAAGGTAAATTAATTTGTATATCCCAAAAGATAATATTAGTTTTGTATAAGCAGTAGTTAGTCTGCTGCCAGAAAGATCAACTTTCTTCTAAGACGAGATGAAACAAACGATTAAGATGTGCTTTTTACTTAAAACCGTGCACAGCAGAAATCATTACTCATTAACTACCTCTAGATTATGACCATATTTTACAATTGGTAGTTTTAGCCAGAAACAGATGTGTTTTATAAGTCTTGAAAAAGTTTTAAGCGGCCAGGAAAGAACCTTTTACAGCTTTAAAATCTATGAGCAGGAAGAAGTGGAAACTGATGTTGAGCAAACAGAGTTTGATAAATTTAACGAGGCTTTCGAATACTACCAGCAAGATTCTCCCCAAGAAAATAAAAAGATAAAGGAAGAGCATCAAATCATAATTGGTACAATAGCTAAATTGGTCAACTATAAAACTTCGGCTCTATGCTCTACTTTTTTCAGGGCAGAAAGACGAGCTTCAGCGCTCCCCCCGCCCCTTAATAAAAATAAAGTCAGCAATATTTTAGTCGCCCCCAATAGTAAACTAAGACTATATTGCTATATTCTTAATGATCATATCATCATTCTCTGTGGAGGAGGAATCAAATCGGAACAACAAGCCGAAAGATGCCCTAATGTTCAGGCACATTTTTTCCTAGCCAATAGAATCGCAGAGTTTTTTGATGCAGAAAAGAAAAACCTAGGTATAGATCAGCAGAGCAAGCAATTGCCCGATGAGTGCCTCGGATATAATCAGGGTTTTACTATCTAAAAAAATTATTATGAGTTCCGTTTTTGATAGATATGAGAAGAATGCCCCAGCTAATGTAAAACGCTTCTTAGACCACTCTTTTTCTTTTCATACTAGGGTCTTTAGCCTATTAGAAGCTAAAGAATGGGACCTAAATCAGTTTGCCCAAGTGCTCGGATGGTCCTTAGAAGAACTAGAAGAGGTCCTTTCCTCTCCCAATAATAATGTGGACCTAATGACTATCTCTAAATTTGAAGCCGCCCTAGATGCCGATATTATTAAGGTGCAAACAGAAAAGGAGCCTAAAATTGAGATCACAATAAAACGAACAGATCAACTCGATAAAAATGTAGTGTCTACCAAAAGAGATTTCAAAAAATATATTCTCGACAGAGACAAAACTTGTAAAAGCACGCTAATCAAATGAGCAACGCAATTATAAACTCCTTTACCGAAGTGAATCTCGAAGCGATCAATATTGATTTTCATGATCCCCAATTAGATAGTAAGGCAATTCTGGTCGAACTAGGATTTACCCCTACTGTTAAGACGGCTACAACGGTAGAGCTTTTTATTCATATTCGATATTATATCGTCGAGGATGAAAAAAATATTAGTATCCTCCATGCCGATTTTATCAGTGACCTCCTCTTCAATAATGAGCAACTTGATTTCCAAAAGGAGGCCTTTGTCGCCAAAGAAGATTTTGCCCCAGCTCTTCAACGAATTATTGAATTGACTAAAGGCTATTTAATGGCAAAAAACCCCTCTAAAGTACTCAATAATAGCTACCTGAAATATATTGATGGGAATGAGCTCATCCAAGATTCAGACTTTTTTATTCCCCATAAAAAACTAATTCAACTACAAAAAGACGTTGATTAACGCTCCCCAAAGCGGCCGAAGGCCGCTTTTTTTGCCCCCCTACTCTAGCTTTTCTAAGCCCCCAAATTCTGCCTGCCCCTGGGCCAACATGGCTTTGCGAGCCGATAATTCTACTTTCTCCGATTTTTGCAAACAAGAGAAGTCCGCCGCCAAAATAGCTTGGAGCTCCGCCAAAACTTCTTCCCGACTCAACCAGTAGTGCTCCGTCAAAAAGATGTCGTCCAATAGCTTTTGCTTAAAGGGATCTAAGGCTTGATCTAAATTCAAATCGCTCTGATAAAGCGCATCCAGCCGCTCAAAAAGGGCCAAATGCTGCCCCCGACCCAATAGGCTGTATTCCCGATTTTCTTCCAACAAAGCTATGCTCCAACTCCCCAGAGAATAACCCAAACTATCCAAAGGATAGGCCGCATAAAAAAGCTCCACCAATTGATCATCTAAGCTGTCTGCCGTCTGCTCGGCCAACTTCCCCCAATATCTATAATCTCGATACAGCTGATATTCGGTTTTTGGGGCTGGCAAATAGACCAAATAACCGGGCAGTACATGCTGCAACCAAAAGAAATTGGCCAAACTATCTGCCGAACTTAAGGCCAAGGCCGCATTCACTCGCTCCTCCAAGGCCAATTCTAGGTTTTCGCCCTTTTTATACAACATCCGAAAAGCGGGTAAACTCTGAATCTCTGCCGCTTCTCGCTGATATTGCTTGACCTCCGCAGCCAACTCATCGCCAAAAAAGAAGTATAAACGCCGATCTAACCAAAGCCGCTGCAAATCCTCCGAGGGCAGGCTGTCAAAGCTCAAACTCCCCCCAAATAACCAGCCCTTATAGCCATCCGCCGCCTCTACTTCTAGCCAGGGCTCCCTATGGTCCACCCCCTCCAAACGGATCAAACTTTCGGCCTTGCTCATCCGCCCCAAATACCGAAAACTACTGCCTTTGTGGTAGCTCCGCAAACTTTTTGCCCCCCAATCTGGCGCCGCTTTCAACTCCCCTTCCCGGCTGCTTAGGCTCAGGCTGGCTCCTTGCCCATCCGTTGATATATACAGGCTGCTGTCTGCGGTTTTGGGCGCTTTTTCTGGCCCTTCTACCAGCGGTTTTTGGGCTTGCTCTTCGGCACAAGAAAATAACAAAAAACAGATAATCAAGGATATAGCAAAATGTATTTTCATCTTTTTTTTATTTTGGGGCTGCCCCGCCCTGCGGGCGGGTCGGGCTGTTTCGCAGCTCGCTATTCGCTCGGCCCTGCGCAAAATTTCGCTGCGCTCATTTTGCTGGGTCTGCGGCTTCGCCGCCCTGCTGTCCATCCCTCAGCCGAGGGCCAGCCGCCAAGCGCTTTAGCCTAAATTTTTCATCAAAGAATGGCCAAACAATTAATTAGATCATTGCGAAGCAATACCATTTTGGCCTAGCGATGCGAAAGGGGGCGGCGAAGCCGCAGACCAAGGCCGTCAGGCCGCAGGGCCAAGCAGACCTGCGAGCCCTGAAGCGTAGCGCCGCAAGGCGAAGCCGAAGCGGAGGCCCCAAAACATCCTAATCCTCCTGAGAAGAAGACAACAAACTGCTTTGCGCTTGTCGCTCTTGGCCAAAAGTCAGAATCTGCCGAATAAAATCGAAGGGCTGATACCCATTGATGGCCGTTTGGTGGAAGATGCAGGTGGCAGGCGTCATGCCGGGCAAAGAATTGACCTCAATGACCAGGGTTTCGGCTCGACCATCGGCATAAATGCGGACAAAAGCATCGATTCGGGCATAGCCCGTAACCCCCAAAATGCGGGCCGCCTGCTCTAAATCGGCCTTAATTTGGGCCGCCAAGGGCGCATATTCAAGTTCGCCAACAGCCAGACGGGCAGGGGTGATATTTTGTCCCTCTCCTGCCAAAAACTTCTCTTCCAGCGATAAAATCTCGCCAGAAGCCAAAGTTTCAGAAGGCTCAAAAACCTCATAGCGGATGCTTCCATCGGCCTCATGATGGCAAAGTAGGCCCACCGTCACCTCCAGAAAATGCAAGGCATCTTTTTGCTCCACCAACTGCTCCAAAAGGGCATATTGCTTTTTGGGAAACTCCTCTTTGGGCAAAATGGCTAGGCGCTCTTGGGCAATTTTTGGCAAAATATCCTCTTCACGGAAAAGGGCCGCCAAAAAGGCCTCCAATTCCGCCTCATTTTTGATCTTTTTCACGGCAGAGCTACAGCCATCATCTACTGGCTTGGCAATCAGGGGCCAGCCTAGTTTTTCGCCTGCTTGCTGCAGACTTTGTTCAGGCTGGGCCAAATAATCGCTTTTGCTCAAAAGGATTTGCTCGGTCACGGGCAGGCCAGCAGCTTTCAGCTTTTGGAGACTCTGATACTTATCAATCGTCAAAGCGGCAGAATCGGCCTCCGAACCATTAAAGGCGATGCCTCTCTTGGCCAACTCTCTTTGGAGCGCGCCATCCTCTCCGGGGCGGCCATGCAAAGCGATAAAGGCCAAGCGGGTCTCCTCGCTTAGTTCATCAAAAGAAAGCGGGCGGGGATCTAGGCGGCTGCTTCGGCCAGAAAACTGATTAGCAATATGAGCCGTTTCTTGGCGAATCTTTTGGATAATAGGATGTACCTTATAATTTAATAATTTATCGCGAATATCGTCGGCATTATCCTTTAGCAAAAGGTTGATGGGTAGCTCATAGAGCTGTTGGTCCTCGGCCTTACCCGTCAGGAAAACGGGAAAAGGCAGATAATCAGCAGAGCTGGCCAACTTCTCATAAATATTGCGGCCACTTTCTACCGAAATATGGCGTTCGGAAGAATAACCGCCCAGAATAACCGCCACCTTTTGGAGTTCGGCAACCTCTCCTTCTAGGCGTTGCATCTCGCTTTCCAATCGGGCCAATAATTGGCCGTAATTATTGGGGCGCAAGCATTTTCGGCTGCGGGCCAAAAGCGAGCGATGAATAATAAAACTGAGAAAATGCGAGGGATTAAGGCCAATTTCGGCCGCTTGATGGAAAAAGAAAGAAGAAGGCAGCATGCCCGAAGTCGTATTCGGGTCATTGAGAATAATGCGGCCATCGGCTTGAATAAAGCCATCAATTCGGGCATAAACATCAAACTCCAAAAAGCGAAACAGCCGTTCGCACTCTTGGCGGATCGCTTGGATTTGGGCCTCAGGCAAATCAATAGGCGTCAGTTTGCGAGAGAGTCCAGCCAAATACTTAGACCGATAATCAAAAAGCTCTTTACCCTTAATAATTTCTGTGGGGGGCAAAGCAATGGCTTGGCCATCCTCATCTTGAATCACGACACAGGAAAACTCTCGGCCCTCAATAAAGCCCTCTAACAAAACGCTTTCCTCTCGGTATTGGCTTTGGAGTCGGAGCTTGGGGCTATGTCCCTGCCCCAATTCCTTATCGAGTAGGGCCAATAATTGCTCGGGATGATAGAGCAACTGTTTATCTTTTTTGGGGCCTTCCACCTCTAGCGGAAAGCCGAGACCAGATCGAATATCGAGCAATTTCCGCATCCATTGAATCTGCTCCTCTCGGCTCATTTGCTGCCAGTCCTCAGCGCTAATTTCCAGGCCAAAAAAGGCATTTTCTAGGGCATCGAGAAGGTCTTCAGCCTGCTCGACAATACGCACACCGATAGAAGAACCTTGATTGGAAGGGCGGACCACCAGCGGGAACCCCATCTCTTTTTTGAGCTGCTCCAGATTGGGCAATTCGCCGCTCCAGTCTTTGGCCCAAATTTGTTGGATGGGAGGACTTTCAAAGCCGCCTGCCTGCATCATTTTCTTCTGGAAACTTTTGTCCATACCCAGGCTACTCGCTCGGATGCCAGAGCCACTATAGGGAATCCCCAAAGCTTCTAACATCCCTTGAAGTTGGCCATCTTCGCCCCATTCGCCATGCAGGCTCAGAAAAGCAAAATCGATCAATTCGGGCAATTCGCTAAAGCTAATTGGGCGGCCAATTTGGGCCAGCAACTCCTTAGACGCCTGCTTAGAAAGGCCTAGACTTTCCACATAAATCTGAAACTGATGCGGGCTAGGCGGCAAAGCCTCTACAGGGGGGTAAAAATCTCGGATACTTCCCTTGTAGAGATATTCCCAATCGAGCAGGCAGAGTTGGCCAAAACTATCCACAAAAATAGGGATGGGCCGAAAAAGTTGTTTATTTAAATTATCGTAGACGGTCCGGCCACCGGCAAAGGCGATTTCGCGTTCTCGAGAGGGGCCAGCCAGAAATATTCCAATGTTCAACATAGGTGCAAGGCAGATTTATAATGATGGGCGCAAAGGTAGCAGATTTTTTAGAGAGTTGGGGTTTTAGCGAATAGAGAGTAAGCACAGGGGAGTATTTCGCCCTAAAATAAAAGGCCCCGACAAAATTGTCGAGGCCTAGAACAAGCAGTTAGTTAGCTCAATATTATTGTACCGTTACCGTAATAGTTTGGCTAAAGTTGCCATGACAAACAGTAATATTTGCGGTTCCGCCGCTGAAAGAAGTGGCAGAAATTTCTCCGTTGAAATCAACATCTGCTACTTGGATATTATCTGAGCAGTAAACGATTGGCGCACCAACAATAGCGGTAGCGCCAGCATCTACTACCTCCGCAGAAATCTGGGCCGTTTGGCCAAAGCTAAGTGTCACATTAGAAGAACTATTGAGATTGAGGCCTGCCGCATTGGGGTCGGCTGTACCACAATTACAAGAAGAACCTACAGCCACAGAGAGAATACTTACGCCAGGAAACACCTCAGGATCATTAGCGTCAGCAGCAATCACAAAAGTAGACATACCAGGATTGGCTGAAGATTTTACGGTAGCCAAACCATTGTTGTCAATAGTAGCTACATCAAAAATGGGAAAGCCAAAAGTAGGAATTTGCCAGCTGACATTAGTAGTTGCTTGGGGGTTGTTAAGCACCAACTCGCCATTGCTACGCACTACATCATATTTGGTAGCGCTATATTGCTGTGTATTGCCAGCAGCTACAGAAGCATTTAGCGGATCAAGCGTAATTACTTTATTGGGGCTAACTTCTAGTTGAGCTTCGCCAACTACACCTTGGGCCATAGCATAGACCTTAGTACTTCCGATAGTTTGGGGGCTGATGTTTCCATTAGCATCAATTGTTGCAATAGAAGGATCAGCTACCGTCCAGTCAAAAGTGACTGTTTTTTCATTGCCATCCATATCATAAGCCTTGGCGGTATACTGAGCAGTTTCTGTTTTAAGGATGACTTGGCTAGCGGGACTAACCACCACACGCTGTACAGGCAACTCAATCACAGGAGGAGCCAAGACAGTAACGGGCACCTCTACAACAGGGTTACCGTCAATGCCCGAAGCCGTAACTGTAATGATACAGTTTCCAGCCCCAACAAAACTCAACTCTCCAGAAGCATTTACCGTAGCTACGGTATTATCGCTAGACTGATAGCTATAAGTGGGTGAAGAGGTCCCTAGATAAACGGCCTCCATCTGAATATTCGGGAAATCACTATCGACTAAAACAGCTGCAGGAGCCACGGCAAAAAGTGCGGGTGTTTGTATAGCCAAAGGCGCAGAACTAGTTAAGGTCGTTCCACCAACCGTTACCGAAGCCTGAATAGTGGTTGTTCCAGCTGCAGCCACTGTAACCGCCCCATTGCTAGCAATAGTGGCTACATCAGTATTTGCACTCGACCAGCTGACATTGCTAGCTGCCGTGCGATTGCCTTCAGTATCTAGCAAAACAGCCGTATAAGTTAGGCTGCCATCCATAAGCATGGTCTGAGCACCATTTTCAATTACAAGCATTTGATTGCTAGCATCCTGATTGTCTCCATTGTTGTCTTCATCCTTCTTACAGGAGGTCAAGGCTAAAAAAAGTAGACTAAAAAGTCCTAAATAATTTAAAATTTTCATCTTAAAATGTTGAATGTTAATTAAGTTGCTTGTTCCAGCCGCTGCCAAAGCCTAAAAACATGCCAAGATGAGATTAAACAAGCATTCAAACAACAAACCAACAATTGCAAAAATTTGAAAATCAATTATATATAAAACATGAAAATTAGTTCCTTTTTCAGGAAGATTTCTTTCCTTCTTCTAAGGGTCTATTTCTACTTCAGCCCCAATTGCCAGCCCAAACTCAACTGAATAGAGCGCCCTTCTGCGGGTAAAATACCTGGACCAGGATAAGCCGAAGCTCTACGGCTGAAATAAGCTTTGTTCAATAGATTATTTACATTTAATCCCAAGCGCAGGGCTTTGTACTGATAACTAAAACTAGCATCCCAAACGCCATAGGCTGGAATACGGCCCAAAACCGCATTAGCCACCAGTTCCGCATTGCTGGCATCGCTAAAATGGCTGCCCGTATAAGCATATTGCAGACTAGCTTTGTAGTTTCCTAGGTAAGCCTGTAGACCCAAGCGCCAACTAATGGGCGGCACCAGCTCCAATAGTTTGCCCTGAGCAAAGGTATTGGCCGTTTTGGTATAGCGGCCATCCAAAATGGAAAAGTTGTTAAAGAACAACAGGCCCTTATCCTCTTTGATGCTTTTAAATAAGCGCAGAATATCCCATTCTATAAGGCTTTCTAGGCCCAAAACACGAGCATTTCCAATATTAGAGCGATAAGAAATGAGCTGAATTAAGTCGGGATTTTCGGGATCGGACCGACTCGTTGAAATATTCCCAATTCGATCTTGATAGGCCAAATAGAACAAAGAAAAATCAAAGCGGAGATGCCGCCCCCAACGGCCCCGAAAGCCTAAATCGGCATTAAAGCCACTTTCATCCTGCAAATCGGGATCAATGACTTGATTGGGATTGACCAAACGCAAATCATTAAAGTTGATGGCCCGATAGTTCTGTGAAATATTACTGTAAATTTCTAATTGGTCCTTGGGCCGATAACTCAAGCCAATCCCCAGCAGAAAAACAGAGCGATTGCGGCCCCGCTGCTCATAAATGGCTTCATTGCGCAAGGTATCGGCCCCCTCCGCGCTAGGCTGTACCAGCAAGTCTTGATAATAACCATCGGCTTGGGTTTGAATATATTCATAGCGCAAACCTGGCGTAATGCTCCAGCCCTTGCCCAAACTAAAGAAGTTTTCGGCAAAAGCAGCAAAGTTAAAACTAGGAAAATTATAGTCTGAATTGAGAATGCCTTTGGCAGGCTCCAAAAAGGTAAAATCGGCTCGGCTGCCTGTGCTATCGGCATTGGCTAGGCCTTGAGCTTGGGTAGTAAAGCCTTTGTAGAGGCGAAGGCCCCCCAAAAGAACGCCCATTTTTTTGGCCCCAATCTTATAGCGGTGCATGATCCGACTTTCTTGCCCAAAGTTTTGGTATTGGCCCTTAATCAGCTGTCTTGGCCCCCCATAATCTACTCGATTGATGGCTTCTAAATTGCCCAAAGATTGACGACCTGCAAAAAGCGCAAACTGCCGAAAATTAAGCTTGGTATTTTTGGCCAATCGATAATTGATATCTAAAGCCGTAATGGCCCAATCTACCCGAAACCAATTGCGGGGACGCTTAGCTTGTCGGGGATTTTGCCGAAACTCTAAATCGGTCAAGCCGCCAGGCTGCTGTGCCAGATAAGACATATAGGTTTGCTCCAAAGACAAGCTTAGCTTTTCGGTCCACTGATAATGCAAACCCAAATAGGCCGTATGCTGCTCAAAAGCAGAGTTTGGCCGCCAGCCATCGCCTCTTTTATATTGATGAAAAGCATAATAACGCAGCTTCCCTTTTTGGCCCTCCAAGCTATTAAAGCTAGCATAAAAGCCAAAAGAACCGCCCGTTTGTTGGCCCCTCCAAAGCAATTTATAATCCTTATTTCCCCGCTTCATTCTAAAGTTGAGCAAGCCGCCAAACTGCGTTCCATACTGCAAGGAAGCGGCGCCCCGAATCAACTCAATCCCTTCTAGGGCCAAAACAGGAGGCGTATAATAAGACTCTGGATAACCCAAAGCATCGGCACTAATATCATAGCCATTTTGGCGAGTGTTGAAGTTGGAACTGCGGTTGGGGCTTAGGCCGCGGCCGCCAATATTGAGCTGAATCCCCGAATTGTCATTCTCCCAAATGTTTAAGCCTGCAATTTTTGCATAGACCTGCCGGCTGTTATTGGCGGCCAAATTGCCCTGCAACTTACTCGCCTTGATGATAGAGGACTTTTTGGCGGCCCCGATCAGCATTTTGTCCCAATCTACGGCCCGAAATTGCTGCAAGCCATAATTCCCCTCTTCGGCCTGCACATAAACCGTGGGGCCCTGCCCGCCCAAAGGCTGCAAAACCACTTGCAAAACCGTATCTATAGGCAGTTGCAGCACTAAAGAGCGGCCCTGAAACCCCTCTGCATAAACATCCAGTTGATAGGGGCCAGCGGCCAAACTATCAAAGCGAAAAAAGCCCTGGGCATCGCTTTTGCTCAGGGTCGTTTTTTGGACCAAAAACAGCTCGGCCCCAGCAATGGCTTGGCCCAAACTATCTGTTAATTGGCCCTGAAGAGCCGATTGCGCTCCCGCCAAAACAGGGAGCAAAAAGAAAAAGAGATAGCCATAAAGTCGCATAAACTCCTTTTGTTTTAAATTAAACGTACTGAAGTAATAAATAGAAGTCTGCCTAGGATGTTGATTTTTTGGGGCTGCCCCTGCGGCCTACGGCCTTGGGTCGGGCTGTGTCGCAGCTCGCTATTCGCTCGGCCCTGCGCTTTTTCACTACGTTCAAAAGCTGGGTCTGGCCTTCGGCCACTGCTGTCCATCCCTCAGCCTGCGGGCCTTCGGCCCTTTTTGGCTGCAGGTTTAAACCTACAGCCACAATGGTATTGCTCCGCAATGCTAGATGAATGAGGGCTAAAGCCCTCTTAAAATTAAGGGCCGAAGAAAATGGCCAAAAGAGAAAAAGACCGTTGAGCGGCTTAGCGCTGCGGAGCGGGTGGCCCGAAGGGCCAGACCAAGGCGGCTTGCCGCCGCAGGGCCGAGCAGACCTGCGAGCCCCGCAGCATAGCGCCCCGCCGCCTGCGGCGGCGGGGAAGCCCCAAATTAGTCCCTATTAAAAGGAAGCAACCAACTGGGACTACTAAAAAGATCAGCTTTTTCTTGGGCCAAATTGACCTGAGGATCTACCAAGCGCTGGCTAGGGCGGCCATTGAGGCTAACCTGAGCGTCTAGATAAACCTCTGGGTTTTGATAGCCTTCTTCTGTTTGGTAATAATTGGCCAAATAATGGGCAAACTGCAAAAGCATATCAGGTTGATAGGCCATCATCAGCTCCTGTTTTTCATTGAGATGGTCCAGATTATTGACCCAGCTCATTTTGCCCGTTTGGCCATCGACTACCTTAAATTGGGCGTAGCCCCTTTTCTCGACCAGCATGACCATCCAAGAAAAGCGGAAGCCCTGTTCCTGCCAAAGGACATTACCTGCATAGAGATGATGTCGCAGCGGAAAAAGCGCCTGAAAAAGCAGAAAAGACAGCAAAAAATAGCGTTGAAAAGGGGGAAGAACGAGCTCTAGTTTTAATTTAGACAAAGTCAAATTAAAATTTTTAGCAAAGGTAGTAATTATTTTTTCATGAAAACGGCTAGAGAAAAAAATTGTCGTGCAGGCCATCATCAGGTAGGGAAAAATGCCGATATAGAAGAGGGCGGCGGTGGCTAGGTGGAAGCAAATGACAAAAAAGTAGGCATATTTTCGGCTTTTGGACCAAAGGAGAAAAAAGCCAATACTGAGATCGAAGGCGGCGCCAAAATAGGCAAAAATGGGGGGCAGCCAGCTCTTGCAGAGGAGAGGGCCAAAGATTGGAAAATCGGATAGTTGGCCCAGCCAGATGCGCAGAGGTTGGGCTAAAACGAGCCAATCGCTTTGCAACTTGGCCAAGCCGGCAAAAAAATAGACCAGCACAAAAAGCAGTCGGGGCGTCCAGATATATAGAGCGGGAACCTTGACCAAAGCCACCGAGATCGGATAATCTAGAGAAAAGGCGCGATGAGCGGGCAGGATCCAAAGCAGCAGGGCCAGCAAAGCGACCAGGTAGTAATGATTGAGATAATGCGTCAGGTCCAAAAGCTCTACATAAGTAAAGCAAGCAAAAAAAGTCCCGGCAGAAAGTTTATATTTATAGCCTAGGGCGATACCAAGGCCCGCGGCGGCCATCAAAAAAAAGCAGGCATAAAGGGCTGTTGCGGGCAATTCGGGCAGCCAATGCGTACCCCAAAGGCGGAAGGCAAACTGGGGTTGGATATAGAACTTATCGACCCAGCCGAGCAGCAGCATCCGGAGAGAGAGCCAGCAAGCGATCAGGCCAAAAATGATTCTGAGGCTAATGAGGGGGGCGATACTTTTGGGTTGGTCTAAAGCGAGCATAAGGATGAATTTTATGGGCGCAAAGGTAGACAATAGGAGCAAAAAAATGCTTGGGCCTAAAAAAAGAGAAAGAAAGCTCTATCTTATCTACTGAAAATAGAGAAAGCGCAATATTTCGCAATCCGTGAAATACTAGGAGCGCTTTTATTGGCGTTTTCCATAAGATCGAGGGCATCTCCCTCAGATCTTTAAGATAAAATTAACATATTTGATTTTTTCTTTTTAAAGTCAAGAGAGCCGACAAAAGTTGGTATCTTGAGCCGTACAGATGAACCACAAGACAAAACATTACCATTTCTTCACCTCTACATACTGTTAGTAGCATGCGCATAGGACTACTTAGCTTTTGTTTGCTGTTTAGCTTTGGGCTATTAAAAGCTCAAGCTGGTTATCAGCCCCCTTTTCCTTATGAAATTGGTCTTCAGATTGGGACCTCTCAATTTTTGGGTGACCTTGGTGGGCAAAGTGAGGCTGGTCGCCCATTTATTCGGGACACCGATCTCAAGGCGATTCGCCCTTTAATTGGCGCTTTTGGGCGTTGGAATATTGGCCCTTATTTTTCTGCACGTGCAGATTTGAACTACCTTCAATTGGCGGGAGATGATGCGCTTGCGGGTAGTGGATTTAGTGGCGAGACACGTTCAGAGGACCAAGCTTGGTATCGTTACTACCGTAACTTGAGTTTCCGTTCGCATGTATTTGAGGCCTCTATTGCGGGGGAATTGATTCCCTACAACTTTGAGTTGGGTGGAGGTTACCAGAGCTATAGTGTGATTTCTCCTTATGGATTTATTGGGGTAGGAATTTTCCACTTTAATCCTCAGGCGCAGTATGATGGGCAGTGGGTAGACCTACAGCCTTTGTCTACAGAGGGCCAAGGTTTGGTAGATGGTCGCACGCCTTATAGTCTTACTCAATTTAATGTGCCTTTGGGCTTTGGCGTAAAATGGAATTACAACGATCAGTGGGCGCTTTCTTTTGAGGTAAACCACCGATTGACCTTTACGGATTACATTGATGATGTTTCTGTAGACTATGTTGATCCGCAGGTCTTTTATGATAACTTTGCGCCTGAGCAAGCGGCCCTATCTGCTGCTATGGCTCGCCGCTCTGTAGAGATTGATCCGGGTATGGTCAATGGCTATGTATCGGCTCCGGGTGAGCAAAGAGGAGACCCCAAAGATAATGACTCTTATTATACGATTACCCTTCGTTTTAGCTACTTCTTTGATGCTAACTCTTTGGGTGGTGGTCGTCGTTATGGTTGTCCCGTTTGGTAGACTAAAGCCAACGATGAATTGAAATAGAAAAGCTGAGTAGGTGAACGCCTGCTCGGCTTTTTTTGTGCTCAACTCGGTATAACTTTTCCTAAAAACAAAGCAAATTTGGGCCTTTTTCCGAGAGCGCAGTAATGCGCAAAAATGGCGGATAAGTCCTTAATAGATAGGCTAAAACAAAAAAAGCAGCTAGTTTTCACTAGCTGCTTTTGTGACCCCAGCAGGACTCGAACCTGCAACCGTCTGCTTAGAAGGCAGATGCTCTATCCAGTTGAGCTATGGAGCCAACTGCAGCGCAAATATGGCAACTTTTAATCAATTGGCCAAATATTTCACCTATTTTTTTGAGCAAAGCCCCTCCCCCAGGCCCTATTGGCCCAGCGCTGCGGAGGGGTGGCCGAAGGCCAGACCAAAGCCGCCAAAGGCGGCTGCAGGGCCGAACAGCCCTGTGAGCCCCGCAGCATAGCGGCGGCCGACCGAGGCGAAGCCGAGCCGGCCGCGGGCCCCAAAATAATTATCGAACAGAAGAACGAAATACCTGCTGACCGTACTCCCAGAGAAATTTGAAGACCAAGAAAAAAAGGAAAAACGAAAGCCCAATTTGCCAAAGCTTTTGAAAAGGAAGGACCATTTTGTGCATGAGCAAAAGGAGGAGCCCCAGAGCCAAAGCAGCCGTGATGAGCAGTTCGTAGAGCTCGCCAAACCAAGGCAAGGCCTTCATTTTTAGGCCTTTTTTTCGGAGAATCATAAATACAATGACCGCCGAAATTAAGGGTAAATAATAGACGCTAAAACTTAGTTCTAATAGATTTTTTTGGTTCATCATGATGCTGTAGAGCCAAAAAACCCCAGAAATAAGGGCCGGAATAGCCGTCCCATAAACCAGCAAAGAATACATATAACCATAGGCGCTAGAAGCTGGCGATGGCCCCGAAATAATATTGAGCAATAAAGCCATAAATGGCAACAGCAAAAAGTAAAAGAAAAGGGCCACGGGGTCCTGATGAAGCAAGGCAATGAGTTCTTCGATCTGCATAATTTTGGGAATGGATTTTGGCAATACAATACTGGATTTTAAATCTAGGAATAAATCATTACTTTTGTAAACTTCCGCAGACGGAACTTAAAACTACTACAAAATGAAATCCTTAGCACTAGTATTCAGCTTTCTACTCGCAGGCTTAGGCAGCGGCCTTTTGGCCCAAAACCCTTCTGATGGCCTCCACTTTTGGAAAGTCCTGAGCAAAGTGAAGTATAAATCAAAAATTGATATCGAAAGCGGGACCCTGATCTATACGCCAGTTTTTAATAGAAGCATCAAAAAACTAGATGGCAAAGAGATCGTCCTCAAAGGTTATGTGATTCCCGCCGACCTTAGCGGAGGCCGCATGACCCTCTCGGCCTTCCCCTATAGCTCTTGCTTTTTTTGTGGAGGCGCCGGCCCCGAATCCGTTATCGAAATCGATGCAAAAACGCCCATTATCTATCGGATAGATAAACCAATCACGCTCAAAGGAAAACTCAAACTCAATAGCGAAGACCCCCTCCGCCTGATGTATATCCTCAAGGAAGCTGATTACTACGAAGGCAGTTAATGCCCGAAAAATATTAGATTGTTATGACTCAAATTTCGCGCATTCTGGGCGAACGCAGCGGCTCTGAAAAAGGGCCGCTCTTGCTTATTCTCACCCAGGTCCATGGCAACGAACCCGCCGGCTATTACGCAGTTCAAGAACTCTTTCAACGCATTGACCAAGAGTACCAAAATAAAGCAGATTTTGACTACCGAGGCCGAATTGTCGCCCTGCGGGGGAATCTGGCCGCTATTGCCTCCGGCCAACGATTTATCGATGAAGATTTTAACCGCATCTGGACCGATGAACGGGTGAAACAAATCCAAAATAGCCCCCTAGACCAACTCAAATCTCAGGAGGAAAGAGAGCTCAAAGGACTACTGGAAACTATTCAGGCCCTAATGGACCAACATCCAGATGAACAGGTCGTTTTACTCGACCTGCATACCACCACGGCCAAGGGCGGCATGTTCCTCATCCCCTCTACCGACGATAATTCTAGGGCCCTGGGCCTCAATATCCACGCCCCGCTCCTACACGGTTTTCTCGATGGCCTAGAAGGGACTATCCTGCACTATTTTCGCCAGAAAAATTTTCCCAAACATCAACTCACCTCAATCTGCTTCGAGGCCGGCCAACACGATAGCCTCTCTTCTGTAGGCCATGCCGTTTCCGCCATCATCCAATGCTTTACCGCTATGGGGGGCTTCTATGCCGCAGATATCGAAATGAAACACGAACTCCGCCTGAGCGAAGAAAATCAAGGACTGCCCAAAGAAGGCCGCCTAGCCTACTGCCACCGCATCCATCAAGGCGATAACTTTAAAATGCGCAGCGATAAAATTTATCGCAATTTTGACCCCATTTATAAAGGAGAATTGCTGGCCGAAGATAAAAATGGCCCCATCTACTCCCCCCTCGATGGCCTCATCCTCATGCCGCTCTACCAAAAACAAGGCAATGACGGCTTCTTTATCATTGAAGACCTAGACCTCTCTGCCCCCAAATTGGGCCGAAAAATTCCAAAAACTATTCTCAACGCCTAACTGCCGCAAGTTTAACCCCAGAAAAGAACTATTTTGATTTAGTCTTGTTAACTTTGCGCCTCTAAGAGGAAAAAACTAATCCTGCCGATCTTTTGGGGCCTCAGCTGCGCTGCGCTTGCTGCGCTACGTTTCGGGGCTCGCAAGCCTGCTCGGCCCTGCGCTGCCAAAGGCAGCTTGGTCTGGCCTGACGGCCACCCCTACACATCGCTAGGCCATCTGGCCTGACGGCCAAGGCGGCTGCGCCGCCTATCCATTCATACCACAAAAAATATTTGATCCGCTACAATATGGCTATCGTAAAATTTATTTTTGAAGATCCCAATATTCCCCCCAAGGAACTAGAAGCCAGCCTAGGCGATAATATCTCCGAATTGGCTGATGATAACGACATTCATATCAACCATAACTGTGGCCGCGTCTGCGCCTGTAGTACCTGCCACGTCTATATTGAAGAAGGCGAAGATAGCCTTCCCGAAATCTCGGACCGAGAAGAGGACTTTATTGATAGAGCCCTAGATCCACGCATCGAGTCTAGACTCGCCTGCCAGTGCATTATCCAAGAAGATGATGCCGTTATCGAGGTCTTGGTCCCCGACCAAGCCCGCATTATTGGACATGAACACTAAATTGAGATATCATGAGTTTTGAACTTGACCTTCCTATCCATTGGACCGATTATGAAGATATCGCCATGGGCCTTTATGATAAATTTGGAGACGATTTTACCGAGTCTAAAATTTATCGCATCCGCTTTACAGACCTCATCGAATGGGTGCTGGACCTGCCCAACTTTGTGGGCAAACGCGAAGATTGTAATGAGGGCCACCTCGAGCAAATTCAAGCAAAATGGGTCTACGAATGGAGAGATAACCAATAAAATAAAAAAGGCTACAGCTATTCGCTGTGGCCTTTTCTGCCCATTTAGCACTCCTCTGATTGATAAAAAATACAATTATGGATAAACGCATTCCAGTAACTATTATTACGGGCTTTTTGGGCAGCGGAAAAACGACCCTGCTCAACGAACTCATCCAACGCTATCCCGAGAAAAAGCTCGCCATTATTGAAAATGAATTTGGCGAATTAGGCATCGACCAAGATTTGGTGGTCCGTGGAGAAGACCAAATCTTTGAACTCTCTAATGGCTGTATTTGCTGCAGCCTCAATGATGAATTGGTCGATACCCTGGCCAAACTCCTCAATGGAAATTACGAATTTGACCAGCTCGTTATTGAAACCACTGGCATAGCCGAACCCGATGCTATCGCCGCCGCCTTTGTGGCCGATGCCTCGGTCCAAGCCTATTTTCAACTAGATGCGGTCATCTGCCTAGCCGATGCCCAATATACCCTAGACAGCCTAGCAGAAAGAGAAGAAGCCAAACGCCAACTCGCCTTTGCCGACCTCATTTTGCTCAATAAAAAGTCTAGCGTTTCCGCAGAACAATTGGAACAAACCAAAGCAGGCCTCAAAAAGCTCAACCCCCTAGCCGAAATCATTGAGGCCGATTATGGCAAAACAGAACGCAATCTTTTGGACCTACAAGCCTATGCTTTTGCTACGGTAGAAGAAAAACTCAAGGCCCAACATCAACCCAAAGCTTGCAGCCATGGCAGCCATCATCACCATCATCATGAGCAAGGCGAATTAGTGACGCATAGCTTTATTTTTGACCAGCCCTTTGACCTGCTCAAGCTTCGGCATTGGCTGCAAGTACTGCTCATGCTACAAGGAGAAGGCATTTATCGAGTGAAGGGCGTCCTTTGGGTGCAATGGCAGGATAAAAAAATGGTCCTGCAATCGGTCCGAAAATCTTTTGCCCTCCAATTGGGCGAGGACTGGCCCGAAGGCAAACCCCGCCAAAGCCGAATTGTCTTTATTGGCAAAAATCTACGCAAGGATATTCTAGAGAAAAGCCTCAAACAATTGCTGGCCCTAGAAACTAGCTTTTAAATAGAAAAGGCCCAGAACTCGATGTTCTGGGCCTTTCTTTTGGATGGAGCAGGGCGCGAAGCGCCCGCAGGCTGAGCTGCCGAAGCAGGGCCGCCGAAGGCGGCAGACCAAAGCGCTGAAAGCGCTGCAGGGCCGAGCAAACCTGCGAGCTGCGAAGGGAGCGACCCGACCGATAATTCATGAGGGTTTTAACCCTCATTTTGTAGCGCTTCGCAAAGCGATACCGCTTTGCGCTGGGTTTCAAGCCGGCGGAGGGGCAGCCCCAAAAAAAGATCCTAAGCCTCCTTCATCGCACGGAAATGCTCATAGAAATAAGGCAAGGTTTCGATCCCTTTGAAGTAATTAAATACCCCAAAATGCTCATTGGGCGAGTGAATGGCGTCGGTGTCTAGACCAAAGCCCATCATGACCGTTTTGGCGCCTAAAATCTCCTCAAAAAGAGCCACAATCGGAATACTTCCGCCCGCTCTGAGGGGAATGGGCCGCTTGCCAAAGGTTTGCTCATAGGCCTTGGCCGCCGCCTGAAACTCAATGCCATCGGTGGGCGTCAAAACAGGCTCTCCACCATGATGAGGAGTCACCACCACCTTGACCGAAGCAGGCGCAAGGGCCTCAAAATGCTTTTTAAATAGGGCCGTGATTTGCTCAGAACTTTGGTTGGGCACCAAACGCATAGAAATTTTGGCATAGGCTTTTGAAGGCAAAACCGTTTTGGCTCCTTCACCAATATAACCGCCCCAAATACCGTTCACATCAAGGGTTGGGCGAATAGAAGCCCGCTCCATAGTCGAGAATCCAGCCTCTCCAGCCACCTCATCAATGCCCAATTTAGCCTTATAATCAGCCAAATCGAAAGGCGCCTTGGCCATAGCCTCCCGCTCTTCCGCAGAGACCTCCAAAACATCATCATAAAAGCCCTCTACCGTAATTCGGCCCTCCTCATCTTGCAAAGAAGCAATCATTTTAGCCAAAATATTGATAGGATTAGCCACAGCGCCCCCATAAGTGCCCGAATGCAAATCGCGATTTGGACCCGTCACTTCCACTTCCACATAGCTCAATCCACGCAAACCAGAAGTCATAGAAGGACTCTCATTGCCCAACATAGAAGTATCGGAAATCAGGATGACATCACAGGCCAAACGCTCCTGATTTTCACGCATAAAAGGACCCAAATTTGGCGAACCAACTTCCTCTTCGCCCTCTAGCATAAACTTGATATTGCAATACATTTTTTGCTCCCGCATCATGTACTCAAACGCCTTGACATGCATGTACATCTGCCCCTTATCATCACAGGCTCCACGGGCAAAAATAGCCCCCTCAGGATGACGGTCAGTGGTCTTAATAATGGGCTCAAAAGGTCCAGATTCCCAAAGCTCAATGGGGTCGGGCGGCTGCACATCATAATGGCCATAGACCAAAACCGTAGGCCAGCTGGGGTCCATAATTTTCTCGGCATAAACAATGGGATGGCCCGCTGTGGGACAAATTTCCACGCTATCCACTCCCGCCTCTAAGAGCTTGATTTTCAAAAACTCCGCAGCCGAAAGCATATCTTTTTTATATGCAGAATCGGCACTCACTGAAGGAATCCGCAAAAGAGCCATCAACTCCTCTAACAAACGGTCCTTATCCTTTTCAATAAATTGTTTTACAGACATAAGTTGTTGTTGTTTTTCTATTTTTTTTGGGGCTGCCCCTTCCGCCGGGTTAAAACCCAGCGCAAAGCGGTATCGCTTTGCGAAGCAATACAAAATGAGGGTTAAAACCCTCATGAATTATCGGTCGGGTCGGGCTGTGTCGCAGCTCGCTGATCGCTCGGCCCTGCGCTTTTTCGCTACGCTCAAAAGCTAGGTCTGGCCTTCGGCCACTGCTGTCCATCCCTCAGCCTGCGGGCGCTTCGCGCCCTGTCCCCTGCAATTGGACCAATTAGGCCTTCACAAAGACAATATTATCCGAGTCTTCCCCCTTCCGCTGAAGGTAATCTTCTACCGAGCTATTTAGCCGCTCCAAATGGCCCGACGAGCAGATAATATGGGGAAAATAAGCCAGCTCCGCCAAAAGTGATTGGGCCGCCAAATGCGGAGCATTATCGCGGCTAGCGGCCAAATACTCCATAGCAATTTTGGGCGAATGAGCGCTCAAAAACGCCTTGGCCCCAGCCAAAACCTCATATTCGGCCCCTTCCACATCAATTTTAATTAATTTGGGCCGAAAAGCGCTGGGCTGCAGGTAATCATCTAGGCAAACGGCCTCAATATCGTGCACCTTGGGCGGGTCTTGGGCAAACCAATCTTCGCCTTCAAACTGCTCTAAATGTAGGCTGTTATACTCAGAATGTTTGTTGCTAAACTCATAAAATTTTAGGATAGCCGCTTTTTGGGCCACTGCCTTATTATTCGGCTTCAGTTGAGGAAGCTCGGTGGCATTTTGGGCCAAAATTCTAAAGGTGGTCGAGGCCGCCTCAAAGGCTTGTACCTGGCCCTTGGGCCCCACCAAATGAGCGGCCAGCAGACTAAAGTAGCCATAATGCGCCCCTATATCCAAAAACTGATCTTCGGCCTTTAGCTCTTGGATGAGCCAACGAGCTAGGCGAATTTCAGAATCATGCGTTTTTCCTCCCGTCAGATAAATATCCAAACTAGCGGGCAGCAGCAACTGCATCTTTTGGCCCCAGAAGGTATCGGCTTGCACCGCCCATTCTCCCTTTGGAAAAAGCCGTCTGCGCAATTGGGCCAAAATATAGCCCAAAGGACGTTTTTGCAGGCGTTTCCATTTGCTAGCTTGGGCCAAATTGGCCACTTCTTGCAATTGTTCTAGAATGTTCATTGCGCTATTTCTCTTGGGGGTAAGCAGCAAAGGCAGAAATCTCGACCCGTACATCCTTGGGCAGACGGCTCACTTGCACGGCCTCTCTAGCCGGAGGCGCAATGCCTTCAAAATAGCTAGCATAAACCTCATTGATGGCCGCATAATCATTCATATCCTTCATGAAGATGCTACATTTTACGAGCTGTTCTGGACCAAGACCAGCTTCGGCCAGTACCGCCAGCATATTATTCATTACCTGTTTGGTCTCCTCTTGGATCGTTCCATGCACCTTAAGTTCTTGAGTAGCGGGATCAATCGCAATTTGGCCAGAAAGAAACAAAAAGCCATTGGCCGCAACGGCTTGGCTATAGGGGCCCACTGCCGCAGGCGCTTGATCGGTATGGATAATTTTTTTCATTTTCTTAGTTATCATTGGTAGAAGCGAAAGATAAGGAAGTTGAGGCAAGCTGCAAAAGTTTTTGGTCCAGATAGGCGGCAAAGCCGCCTGCGAGCGAAGACTTGGCTCAATAGGCTTTTTTCGCTAGGTTAAAACCCAGCGCAACAAAGGTATCGCTTTGCGATGACTTATAAATGAGGGTTGAAACCCTCATGAATTTAGCGGCCGCCCCAAATTGAAGGGCGGCCGCGGGCCCCAAAGCAAAAAAAAGAGGACCGTAGTCCTCCCTTTTCTTATCTAATTTGTGGTTCGAGCCAGCGTTTGAAACGCTTTTCCTGTTCCTCCGTCATCTTCTCTTTAATCTTGAAGACATGTTTTTTCATCATTTTGATTTTGGCGATTTCGGTCTCCAAAGTCATTTCCTTGTAATTGCCTTCGCCATCGGGGCGGAGAATGCGAATTTCTAGCGGGTCGCCTACTTTGAGGCCCTGCATATAGGCAAATAGGATAGCCGAAGCAGTTTTGGGCGTAAAGCTTTTATCGTTCCAAGACAGGATCACATCGCCATTTTTGAGGCCCATATATTTGCTCCCAAACTCATCGAGTTTTTCGGCTTTGGCCATATAAAAACGGCCAAGTGTATCGGTGCGGAGAGCGCCATTTTCTAGCCCGCCTAGGGGAGACATTTCTAGCACAGGGGCCTCCTTAAAGTACTCTACGCCATAAGGCTCTAGAAACTTATTATAATCCAGCATTTCAGTACCTTCCACATACTTATCAAAGAACTTTTGGAGCTGCGGAAAGCCTGTAATTTCGATAATTTTATCGTAGAGCTCTACATCTTGGAAAGGATTATCTTGGCCATAATAGGCAGAGAGATCGCGAAGGAGCATCGTTAGATCGTATTGTCCTTCCGAGAGGCGAATCAGTTCTAGGTCAAAGCACATAGCCGTTAGTGCCCCCTTATAATAGATATTATTGTATTGGCTATTAAAGCCTTTTTCGAGGCACTTCTTACTCATTTCGGCTAGGGGAATACCCGCCTTATAGCGAGTAGAAGTTTGCACCTTTTCGCAGAGTTTGTCCATAAACTCCTCCTGTGTTTTCAGGCCATAGCGGCACTGCATATGGTGGGCCATATACTCCACCACCCCTTCATACAGCCAAAGATGCTTAGACATTTTGGGGTTCATATAATTAAAATTGTAAATCTCCTCTGATTGGATATAGAGAGGCGTTACAATATGGAAAAACTCATGAGAGGCAATGTTTACCACCAGCTCGCCAATGCGATCTACTTTTTCCTCGGCTAGGCAGAACATAGAAGAGCGGGGATGCTCTAGGGCACCAATAGAGCCCGAGGGGTAGCCATTGGGCGAAAGGTAGATCAGAAAATGGTAGCGATCTACGGGAAGCATATTGCCCAAATATTTATTTTGGGCCTCTAGCATAGGGCGGATTTTATCGGCAATATCTTTAGCCGTTGCCTTTTTATTGGGCGAGTAGACCGAAATTTGGATATCTCCATAGCCCAATTTAAAATTGACCGTATCGGGATTACTGTAGAGAATGGGCGCATCGACTAGGTCGCCATAATCAGATGCGCGAAAAATATCGGTATCAAAATCGCCACCCGTTCTGCGCAAAGACGTACTGGCATAAAAATCATTGGGGCGATTGAAGGTCAGTTCAAACTTAAGTTTCTCTTTATCCTCAAAAAAGCCAAAGAGTCCGTTATTATTGATAAAAAAGACCTTACCTGCCTCAAAGTTGGTACAGGCGGGCTCAAAGAGGGGCTCTTTTAGTTTGGCATCCCAGATATCTTCTACCAGATAGGTAATTTTTTCTAGGCGTTTGGCTTTTTTGATTTTCCAGGTATTCTTATCAATACGATTCACCTTGAGTTTTTTGCCTCGGCTATCAAAGGCTTCTAGGTTATTGATAAACTGGCCGTAATCATGAATTTCGTAAGTTCCGGGAATGATTCGGGGAAAGTAGAAAGTCACCTCATCTTTGGGGACCGAACTAGGCACCTGCAGGCTTACCTTTACTTGGTCCGCAATGACTTCATTGAGGTCTACTTCGTACTTATAAATATCATCATCTTGCGCCATTAGGCCCAGACTCCCAAAAAAGAGCAATAGGGCAGTAAAGAGCTTGTTCATAAAAATTTGTTTTTAGTGAATGGAGCATCCATTCAGACAAAATTAGGTATGTTATAGGTCTGTTAATAGAGGAGATAAGAAGTCAAATAAAATACTAAAACTGGGCTATATCTCTTGGCTTTTTCGCCTAAAGCTTTAGTTTTTTAGACTGAGTTAGGTTCCTCTTCTTTTAGCTAGGCAATTAATAAACCAAAATTAACCGCATTTAGGACAAAAGCGCCAAGCGTTTAAAGAGGAAGTAGAGGTTGAGGTTGAGTTCGGCCTGAACGTCAAAGACTTGCCCATTAATGTATAAAATCTGTTTTTTCAGTTGCAGCTCGGCTTGTAGGCTAAAGCGGGCGCTACGGCCTTGGCTCATTGATTGCCGCCAATATAGGCCTTTGGGCGTAAGAATAAACCCTCTGCGGCCCAATTGTCGCATAGAGGGGTCTAAAAAGAAGAGAAGTTCTTCTTGGCCTAGGGCCGAAAAGAATTTTCGGCCAGCTGTTTTCAGTTTTTTGGGCCAATCTATGGCCTGCCAACTATGAGCATAGGGCAATTTATCGCTTTGTAGGTAATTGGCGATTAATGTCCTGAGGTTACAGCTTTCGCCTCTTTGCATTTGTTGGTAGCTCTGTAGGCTTTGAGGCAGGGCTTGGGGCAGCTGCTCTCGACCTTCTTGCAAAAAGTAGGCTTCGGCCCAAGTTCTAAACTGCCAATCTATTTCTTCACTAATGGCCCGAAGTTCTTCTTGCTGGCTGGGGTCTTGTTGCTCTATCCAGTAGGCCAATTGCAAGAGGCGCTCTTCTAAATAGCGTAGCCGAAAGCCATCTTCTTGGCCCAAATCCACGGCCTTTAGGCCCAAATCCCGCCCTTCTTGCTGCATATATAAGAAAAAGGCCCCTTTGAGCTGCTGAGGCAGCCGGGCCAAATCTCTAAAATCTATGGGCCATTGCATGCCCCCGCAGAGTGAACAAAAACGACTGCGGGCGGGCAATTCGGCCTGACAATGTATGCAGCTTTGCGCCATAATTCTCTTTAGGGCATTTTAGCAATAGCCTGCTGTAGGTCCTCATATCCTTTTTTGAGGTGCAGGTCTTCGGTTAAATGTTCGGCCAAAAATTGGGCGTATTCTTCGGCCTTGGGTTTTTCGCCTCGATAATAAGCAATATGGGCCAAATTGAGGTAAGACATGGCTTTTTCGGCCTTTCTGCGCATCCCCAAATCAATGGCTTGCAACAATTGCTGCTCGCCTTTTTCCAAAAGCGCAAAGCGCTCTTTTTGGTCCAGCCCTTTTTCTTGGCTCTTATAAATGGCGATTAGGCCCTGACAAAAAAAGTAGTAGGCCCGATGAGAAGCCAATAACCAATCAACTTTATGCGTGGCCGCCAAGTACTTTTCTGCCTGCTCTATTTTGCCCGCTTTCAAAGCAAAAAGCGCCCCATTGATATGACCAAATAGAAAATAACCCAAAAGCAGCAAAATGGCAAATCCCCAACTCAAAATACTCACAGTAGGCCCAAAATCTAATAGCATGGCCACAATCCCCGCCGCAAATAGCGAGAAGATGAGGATAAAACGCAATCTCGGATTAAAAAACATATACTTTATTTTATCGGCGTTTTCCTCCTCTTTTCATATAGCCTTGCATCTGCCCTTTCATGCCACCACGTCCGCCTTTCATGGCCTGCCGCTGCATCTGATGCTGCCCTTTCAACATCAAATCAATCTCTTTGATGTTCTCTTTGACCTGCGGATTGTTGATGTTCAATTTCTTGGCCGTCTCCAAGTACTCTTTCATTTTCATCACATAAGGGCGACGTTGCGTTTCCGTGGTCATTTTTTGCGCATACATGCCCTGCACATTAATGAGCTGTAAATAAAGCATCCCCCGAATATCATCAGGTAGGTCCAATTTCATGGCCTTATTGGCCAATTTTTCACACTTTTTGGTCTCGCCTTTCTGCAATGCCAAACCCGAACGAATGAAGTAGTACATCCCATGATAACCAAATTGCAACCACTCTGGCTTAAACGTATAGGCCAACACTTTTTCGGCCCCCTCGGTATCGCCAATCTGCATTTTCATGGCCGCCGCATTTACGGTACCAATCAAAAAGTGCTTGACCAACAAAACAATAACGACCAACAAAGGCATCCAAGCCCAGGCAAAACCCACTGTCGGCCAAAGCCCTAGGGTCAAGGCCAAACAGGCAAAAAACAAAATTAGCTGTCGCTGAAAAGTGAAAAATTGAATGAAGGATAACATATTTCTCGTTTTACTATTTTCGTTAAGTGCCGCAAAGATACGAAAGCTTGGGCGCAGGACTGCTTTTTTTTTATTTTTTTGTCTGCTCCCCATTTTATAACTTTATTTTGATCTAGTTTTGGGGCTGCCCCTTCCGCTAGGTTGAAACCCAGCGCAAAGCGGTATCGCTTTGCGAAGCTACACAAAATGAGGGTTGAAACCCTCATGAATTATCGGTCGGGTCGGGCTGTGTCGTGGCTCGCAGGTCTGCTCGGCCCTGCAGTTTTTTCGCTACGCTCAAAAACTTGGGTCTGCGGCTGCGCCGCACCACTTTCCATCCCTCAGCCTGCGGGCGCTTCGCGCCCTGCTAAACGCAAATTATCTCCTTTTGGACCAAATTTCCATTTATGCTCAAACAAATTGAAGGCCTAGTGCTGCGCACGGTAGATTATAGCGAGAGTAGCGTCATCTGCGATCTATTTAGCCGAGAACTGGGCCGCCGCTCTTATATGGTGCATGGCGTCCGCAAGCCCAAAGCCAAAATTACCAAGGCCCTTTTGCGGCCCATGTCTTGGGTAGAATTAGTGGTTTACCATAATGAGGAGCGAGACCTCAATAAGGTTAAGGAGATTCGGCCTAGTTACATCTACCAAATCATTCCCTTTGATATTGCCCGCTCTAATATGGCCCTTTTTATGGTGGAGCTGGCCCAAAGAGGCCTACAAGAAGAGGGACCACAAGAGGAGCTTTATAATTTTTTGTGGGTTTACTTTAATCAGTTGGACCAAAAAGAGAGTCCCGCCTGGGCCAATTTACATCTGCATTTTATGGTCCATTTTGCGGCAGAATTGGGCTTTTGCCCCAGCCCTAGCTCCGCCCCCATTTTTGATTATAAAGAGGGAGAATTTGTACAAGAAAAACCCTTGCACCCCTATCATTTTGATGAAGAAAGCAGCCAGATTTTGGACCAACTCCTGCGTTTGAGTCGGCATCAATTGGCAGCGCTAAAGCTCAACCGCATCAAGCGGCAACATTTTATTGAGCAAATGATTTTATTTTATCGCTATCATTTGCCCAATTTTCAGCTCAAAAGTTGGGAGGTCCTCAAACAGATTATGGGCTAAATTGCGTTTTAGCTCGAGGCCCGAAGGGCCTCTTTTTTGGCCTAGCGATGCGGCGGGGTGGCCCGAAGGGCCAGACCAAGGAGCCGCAGGCGACGAAGGGCCGAGCAAGCCTGCGAGCCCCAAAGCGTAGCGCCCGCCGAAGGCGGGAGGCCCCAAAACAGTTAATGTCCCCTTTTTTCCATAAGGATCACATAGCGCATAAATACGCCCCAGGCCAGTAATTTGCAGACGATAAAGCCCACTTTGCCGTCGCGGAAACCCTGTTGAATGATGTAGTGCTTGAAGAAGCGGAAAGCGGGTTTGAGGTAGAGGTGGAAAAAGCCCACTTTGGGGGTTTTGCTAGCATAATCGCCGGCGGACCAATGGGCGTAGCGCTCCATTTTGGCCATAAAATGGCGCATACTTTTGAAGGTATAGTGCAAAAGGCGGCCCTTTAGCCAAGCGACTTTTCCCTTAGTGATAATTTCGGCATGCACCTCTTTTTCTTCATAGCGGCAAAGGTCGCGTTTAAAAAAGCGGATGACGGCATCATTTTGCCAGCCTGAAAAGCGGACCGCCTGTCCCATAAAATGGTTATCGCGGCCCATCCAGTAGGCAATAGGTCCTTGGGGGTCTTCGGCTTGGCTCATAATGGCCTTAATTTCGGCGACTAGATTTTCGCTAGGGCGTTCATCGGCATCTAGCAGCAGGATCCATTCATTTTTGGCTTGGGGAATCGCCCAATTTTTCTGGCTAGCCGAATTGCCATATTCTCTTTGAATAATTCGGGCGCCGGCTTTTTGGGCCAGGGCCAGGGTATCGTCCGTACTAAAAGAATCGACGACCAGCAGCTCATCGGCCCAGCTGACCAAAGGCAATAACTCTCGGAGATTATCGGCTTCGTTGAAAGTGGGAATCAGTACAGTAAGCGGGCGCATAATTAGATGATTTTATAATTTTGGTACTCGCCTACTCTTTTTCCCGTCATATTTTCGATTGTTCTAGAGAGGCGTTCTTTGAGAGAGAGTTTTGGGGGATTGGGCGAGAACTCCCAATTTAGGCGTTTGAGGCGTTGCTCCATCACTTTGGGGGCGGTCCCTTCAAAGCGTTTTACCGAATCAATTTCGGAATAATCGTATTCTCCTTCCTTTTGCATATTCTTCTCGATCCATTCATCGGAATGCCAGAATCGGTTAGAAGAAAGGCGTTTTTGGACCTGTTTTTCGGGGGGGCGCACCCAGCCGTAGTGATAAATATCGGCGGGGATGAGTTTGACCTTTAGCTTTTCGTCCTCTTTGGTTCTGAAGCCTTGAGCATCTTTATAGGAGCGAATATTTTTATCATTTCGGACCACTCGGATTTCTCGGCGGTACCATTTTCGGGAGTCGGCCACATAATCGTAGGAGCCCCAAAAATGTTGATAATTGAAGAGTAGGCCTTGCACCTCTTTATCGTTTAGGTATTGTTCCATGGCTTGGCGGACCGTAGGGATAAACTTTTCGTGAAGCACCTCATCGCCTTGGAGGTAGAACACCCAATCGCTATCGGGGCTAACGGCATCTAGGGCTTTATTGGTTTCTACGGCTAGGACCTTCCCGCCTTCGCGCAGGCTATCATCCCAGACCGAGGGAATAATTTTGAGTTTGGGGTCCTTAATTTGGGCCAAGAGCTCCTCGGTCCCATCTTCTGAGTTGCCAAAGAGAAGGATAAACTCATCGCAGAGCGGGAGGATGGATTGGATAGCTTCGAGGATGGGGTAATCAAATTTAACCGCATTTCTGACGAAGCTGATGCCAGTAACTTTCATAAACATTAGGATTAGATGGGTCCTTTAATGGGGCAAAGGTACAAAAAAAAGACCTCTAATAGCAGTTGCTAGAAGAGGTCTTTTGTATTATTGAGTCAAGCGGCTTAGAGCGTTTGCTTCACTTCTTTGATTTCGTAAACTTCGATTTCGTCGCCTTCACGGATACCGTCGAAATTGCGGATGGTTAGACCACATTCGAAGCCATTTTTAACTTCGGGGACACTATCCTTAAAGCGTTTGAGTGAGCTGAGTTCGCCATGTTGTCCTTCCTTTTTGGGGAAGATCACGATACCGTCGCGGATCACTCGGATATAGCTATTGCGGGTTACTTTACCAGATTGCACCATACAACCGGCAACTTTACCCACCTTAGAAATGCTAAATACGGTTTGGATAGCTACAGAACCAATAGTTTCTTCTACTTGCTTGGGTTCTAGCATACCTTCTAGGGCAGACTTTACTTCCTCGATAGCATCGTAGATAATAGAATAGGTCTTAATTTCCACTCCTTCTTGTTCAGATAGGCGGCGAGCAGATGGGTTGGGGCGCACTTGGAAGCCGATAATAATGGCATCTGAAGCGGCGGCAAGGTTTACATCAGACTCTGTAATTTGACCTACAGCTTTATAGATAATATTGGTTTGAATTTGCTCGGTAGAAAGTTTGAGCAAAGAATCAGAAAGTGCTTCTACAGAACCGTCCATATCTCCTTTCACGATCAAGTTCAACTCTTGGAAGTTACCCACTTTGAGTCGGCGCGTAATATCGTCTAGAGTAATACGGCGGGTAGCACGAATCTGTTGCTGGCGGATAATTTGGCCGCGTTTGTTGGCCAATTCTTTCACCTTACGTTCAGACTCTAGTACCTGAAGCTTCTCCCCTGCTTGAGGGGCGCCATCGAGGCCAAGAACGAGAACGGGAGTAGAAGGTCCGGCCTTTTTCACTCGTTTACCTCTTTCGTCGAACATGGCTTTCACACGGCCATGATATTGGCCCGCGATAATAGGATCTCCGATAGCGAGTGTACCAGTTTGCACCAATACTTTGGCTACATATCCGCGGCCTTTTTCTAGAGAGGCTTCGAGGATAGCACCAATAGCTCGGCGGCTAGGATTAGCTTTAAGTTCTAGCATTTCAGACTCCAACAAGATTTTCTCTAGGAGTAAATCTACATTGAGGCCTTTTTTGGCTGAGATATCTTGACTTTGGTAAGTACCGCCCCATTCTTCAACGAGGAGGTTCATAGAGGCCAATTCTTGTTTAATTTTCTCGGGTTGTGCGCCTTCCTTATCAATCTTGTTAATAGCGAAGATGATAGGTACTTCGGCAGCTTGGGCGTGACTAATCGCCTCTTTAGTTTGAGGCATGATGTTATCATCTGCGGCGATGATAATTACAGCCACATCGGTTACTTTTGCACCACGGGCACGCATAGCGGTAAAGGCTTCGTGACCAGGAGTATCAAGGAAAGTAATGCTTCCCATATCCTTCACCTTCACTTCATAGGCACCAATATGCTGAGTAATACCTCCGGCCTCACCTTCGGCAACATTAGCCTTACGGATGCGGTCCAAGAGTGATGTTTTACCGTGGTCTACGTGACCCATTACGGTAACGATTGGAGAGCGGGGTTTGAGATCTGCGGGATCGTCTTCTTCCTCCTCCTCTTCGATATCGACTTGATCTTCGGCAGAGATAAACTCTACTTCATAGTCATATTCTGTAGCGATCAGTTCGATAATTTCTGCATCTAGACGTTGGTTAATCGAAACGAACTGTCCAATTTGCATACACATCATGATGATATCGGCGGGAGTGACATTGAGCAGGCCGGCCAATTCAGATACAGAGATAAACTCTGTCACCTGTAGTACCTGGGGCTCTTCCATCTCTTCTTCCATACGTTGACGCATGGCTTCCTTCTTCTCATCACGAGAGGCACGAGTAGAACGGCGTCCTCCTTTTTTGCCTCCACCATGCAGGCGTTGCATGGTTTGTTTTAGTTTATCGTCTACCTCCTTATCAGAGATTTCGCGGCGTTTACCTTTCTTCTTCCGCTTCTTATTGCTATTAGACGATTGGCGATCATTAGATCCTCCACGATTGTCGTTAGATTTACCACGATTATCGTTTTGGGCTTGATTGGTTGAGATCTTGGTGCGCTTACGTTTTGTTCTATCGTTATTGGCATCCTTTTTCTCCTCCTTCTTCTCTCCGCCTTTTTTGGCCTCTTGTTTTTCCTGAGGCTTTTTATCGTCGGTACCGCCAATTTTCTTGCGGTTACGTTTCTTTTTGCGTTTGCGGCGTGGGTCTTCAATATTGATCTTACCTAAGATCTTGAGCCCTTTAAGTTGGGGAGCCTCCATTTTGATATCGACTCCTTCCTTTTTCTTTTCAGTAGTTGCTTCTGGCTGTTCTTTGGTTTTCTGTTCCGTTTTCTCAGCCACAACTTGTTTTTCTTCTACCACTTTTGGTGATTTGGTTTCTTCCTTTTTAGGCGTCTCCTGCTTAGGCTCTTCCTTAGCTTTGGGGGCTTCTTCCTTTTTGGGAGTTTCTTTCACCTCCTGTTTGGTTTGTTCCTCCTGCTTAGGTTTAGGCTCTTCTTTTTTGGGCGCCTCTTCTTTCTTGGCAGTAGTTTTCTTGCCTCCTTTACGGCGGCCAGAGCGAGACTGCTCATCTAAGTTGATTTTGCCCAAAATTTTCGGCCCTTTAGGCATATTAGAAACCACTTCATCATCTTTGGTTTCCTCCTTTTTCTCAGAAAGCTCGCTTTGCTTTACAACGGGAGTCTCTTCTTTGGGTGTAGTAATTTCAACTTTCTTAACCGGCTTTGCTTCTTGCTTAGCCTTGGCCAATTGGCGCTCTTTTTCCTTCTTTCTTTTCTCCTCCTCCTTCTTTTCCTTCTCTAAGCGGCTGCCAATAGTAATCTTGTCCGCCTCTTCCTTAATGGCGGCAGATTTGTTGAAACGGGCCAACAACTTATCGTACATTTCGTCTGAAACCTTGGCTGTGGGGCGGTTGACCACCTCATATCCATTATCGTTCAGATACTCAACGATAGTGTTTGTTCCAATATTTAGCTCGGCAGCTACTTTTACTAACCTTTTTGACATTCCGTGTATTTAGCTAATTGCGTAAAAATCGTGATTTTAAAAAATCGGTACAAATATAGTCAATATATTTGAGAGCATTCCCATAACATTAGGAAAAATGCCTTTTGGCCCCTTCTTTATTCATAGAAAAGCCTAGGGCCCTTGCTTTTCTTATCTTGAATTTCGTCTTCTGATACCTGCTTTTTCTCTAGCGAGAAGGGGCGATATGGGCTAGCTTTCAGCTAAAAAAGGCCTAAGTACAAGATGTTTTTTATTACGCCCCTACTTAGGCCCCTAAACGTTAGCAGTAATTATTCTGCGCTATCTTCCTCACTACTCTCCTCTTCGGCTTCTTCTTCAACAGGATCGGGCAAATCTTTGCCTCCATCGTCAAATTCTGCTTTGAGGACCACAATGATTTCCTTAATGGTCTCCTCTTCCAAGTCTGTCCGACGCAAGAGCTCATCCAAACTTAGATTGAGTACATTTCTGGCGGTATCACAACCAATATTCTTCAGTTCATCAATGACCCAATCTTCAATCTCATCTCTAAACTCGTCGAGCTCTACATCAAAGTCGGCATCTGTATCAAAGGCGCCTTCTCTAAAGACGTCAATGTTGTAATCTACTAAACGGCTAGCCAATTTGATATTGACGCCCTTCTTACCAATCGCCTTAGAAATTTCAGCCGCTTCCAAAAAGACAGAAGCTTTGCGATTATCCAAGTCCAATTCTACCGAACTGATCCGCGCTGGCGTCAATGCCCGCTGAATCAATAAGGCTTCATTGCTAGTATAATTGATAATGTCTATGTTTTCGTTCCGCAATTCCCGAACAATTCCGTGAATTCTAGAACCTTTCATCCCTACACAGGCCCCAACAGGGTCAATTCGCTCGTCATAAGACTCTACCGCTACCTTGGCTCTATCGCCAGGCGCACGAACAATCTTACGCACTGTAATCAATCCATCCTCAATCTCAGGTACCTCCTGCTCGAGCAAACGCTCCAAAAAGCTGCTGGCCGTACGAGAAAGAATGACCATGGGGTTGTTGTTTTTGTTCTCTACTCGGTCCACTACAGCCCGAACCATATCTCCCTTACGGAAATAATCGCCGCGAATAGTTTCCGATTTAGGCAACATCAACTCCGCTCCAGTAGCCTCATCCACAATCACAAATTCCCGCTTCAAGGTCTGTGCTACTTCTCCAAAAATAAGGTCCCCAATCCGGTCGGCATACATCTGATATACCTTGTCCTTCTCTAGTTCCAAAATTCTTGAAATTAAGGTCTGACGAGCCGCCATGATCGCACGACGACCAAAATCAGCTACGCCCACTTTTTCATAACACTCTTCGCCTACCTCATAGTCCTCCTCAATCTTTACCGCATCGCTAATCGCAATATGATAACGATCATCCTCTACCTCGCCATCGGGAACGATCTCGCGCTTGCGCCAAATCTCTAAATCCCCCTCAATGGTGCTCACAATGATGTCAAAGTTATCATCGGCCCCATACTTTTTGCGAATAAGGGTTCTGAATACATCCTCGAGCACCCGCACCATAGTTGGGCGATCAATGCTCTTCATATTTTTAAACTCCGAAAAGGAATCAATCAAATTGATCATACCTTGTGTATAATTTTTAAAATGTAATCTTAACTAGCGCTTTCTTAATACACTCAAAGGGAATCTCCTGACGCATCTCGACCAACTCTTTCTTTTTCCGCCCCTCCAATTTCACTTTCTCACTATAAGTCAATACAATATGCTCCTCCGTCACTTCTTCTAACTTCCCCTTCGCATGCTTGTGCTCTCCCTCAATCTCTACCGATAACTCCCGCCCTATGTTCTTCACATACTGACGATGTAGCTTCAACGGACGATCTAGGCCCGGAGAGGACACATCCAAGGTGTATTTCTCTCCCAACCAACCATTCTCCTCTATCTGAGCTTCCAAATGACGACTCAATCGCGCACAATCTCCAAAATTGACCCCATTGTCGCTGTCAATAAAAACCTGCACTTTGTTCTCGCCCTTATACTCAATCTCTACCAGAAATAAAGCCTCTCGACCCTCTTCTGCAAAATAAGCCGTTATCAAATCGGCTAGCTTTTCCGTAATTGTTGGCATCTGACTTCTTTATAATAAAAAGAGGGAACGTTTTCACGGTTCCCTCGCTCAATGCGTTTTGCTGCCACAAATATAAGCATTTATCTTTAGCTTTTTGGACTTTCTCCAGATTTGTTAGCCCAGCCCCCATTTTTTCCAGCTCCTCTCCCCTCTTTTCTGCTGCCTCAATTTCTACTGTTTTGGGGCCGAGCAGCAAAGATGATCTAAAGGTTTTCTTCTCTTTATATTGCTTACTGTTTTTTTGGGGCCTCCCGCCTGCGGCGGGCGGTTACTCCCTTCGGTCGTCGAACTGCGAACTAAAGTTCTTGTTGTCGTTCCGCAGCTCGCTGCTATTTTGGGGCCTCCGCCTCCCTTCGGTCGTCGGCGCTACGTTCCGCAGCTCGCTATTCGCTCGGCCCTTCGCCAGCTTCGCTGGCTCGGTCTGGCCTGACGGCCACTGCTGCACATCGCTAGGCCTGCGGCCCTTCGGGCCTGTAGGACGAAAAAGTTCTATTGTCTTCAAAAGAAAGAAGGACTTTCACCTTTTGTTTCTTTCCTTTTTAGGCCATTATCTCCCCCACTCCCCCCATAACAGAGGCAATTTTCATGCTCTGGATAGTCTTTTAGCTTAGGGTGCTTAAACTCCCCCAACTTTTGTAGGCCAATTTTTTTCATGACTTGCTCGGACTTTTGGTTGTCTAGGGTGCAAACGGCAATGAGCTGCTCTATTTCTAGCTCCTCAAAGGCAAATTCCAGACATTTTTTGGCCCCTTCTGTCGCAAAGCCCTGCCCCCAGGCCGCTTTTTTCAAGCGCCAGCCAATATCTACCGCAGGCGTGTAGGCGCTCTCATAATCCTGATAGGCCAAGCCGATGAAGCCTATAAATTCTCCGCTCTCTAAAATGTCAGTGGCAAAATAGCAGTAGCCATATTTCTCCTGATGCGCCTGTAGCCGCCGCAGAAAGGCCGCCGTTTCTTCTTCTGTTAGTGGACTAGGAAAATGTTCCATGACCTCTATATCGGCATTCATTTTTGCAAATTCAGGCAGGTCGACGGCGGTCCAAGCACGAAAGCCCAAGCGGGCAGAGCGAAAAAGGTAGTTTTTCATGTTGACTGTTTTTGTTGGTCCAAGATAGGGTTTATAATTTTGTGTCGGCCCCCTTTTCTGCGCCATAGGGGCTTCTAAATTTTATGGTAAATATATAGTTATAGTCGGGAGAAAGCTGGTTATAGCCATGGGCTAAAGCCCATGGTTGCTGGGCTATGCAAAGAGCGGGCTAAAGCCCTTCTTTGCTGCTGGGGCTTGGGCTCATTTTATTGTTTAGTGAATAGCGTTAGGAGTAGAAAAGCGAACAAGGACTTTAGTCCGTCAGTTCGCTCAGTCAATAACCCTGGGCTTCAGCCTAGGGCGCTAAGGAAGGGGGACTGTTTAAAATTTTGTGTATGCGCCTTTCTTGCGGCCTAGGGACAAGCCCTGAACAGTTTCGTGAACTGGTTCGGTGCGGAGGTGAACCAGTTCGGTCTGGAGGTGAACTAGTTCGGTCTGGAGGTGAACCAGTTCGGTCTGGAGGTGAACCAGTTCGGTCTGGAGGTGAACCAGTTCAGTCTGGAGGTGAACCAGTTCGGTCTGGAGGTGAACCAGTTCAGTCTGGAGGTGAACCAGTTCGGTCTGGAGGTGAACCAGTTCGGTCTGGAGGTGAACCAGTTCAGTCTGGAGGTGAACTGGTTCGGTGCGGAGGTGAACCAGTTCGGTCTGGAGGTGAATCAGTTCGGTCTGGAGGTGAACCAGTTCGGTCTGGAGGTGAACTAGTTCGGTCTGGAGGTGAACCAGTTCGGTCTGGAGGTGAACCAGTTCAGTCTGGAGGTGAACCAGTTCGGTAAAATACCGAACTTTTGCCCTTTTTGATTTTATTACATTATTTTCATTTTTAACAACTCCCTAACATTTGGGGGCAAAATTCTATTCCTGCAGCCTAAAAGCCCCTACTTTAGACAAAGGAGCTATTTGGTTTTTTAGGTCCTGCAGCTTTTAAGGGGCAGTATTATCCATAGTTTACCCCATAGCAAGAAGGGAGGCATACTAAACCCAATAAAATGGGCCGAAGGTTAAAACCTTCGGCCCATAACTAGAGGAAAACAGAGCGATTTAAGGCTAAAAGCCTTAACTCAATGCGGGTTTTACCCCTCATTTTATAAAAACATTGCGGAGCAATACCCTATTTGCTGCGGGTTTCAGCCCGCAGTTATGGCCGAAGGCCAAACGGCCTAGCGATGCGGCGGGGTGGCCGAAGGCCAGACCGAGGCGGCAAAGCCGCCGAAGGGCCGAGCAGACCTGCGAGCCCCAAAGCGTAGCGCCCGCCGAAGGCGGGAGGCCCCAAAAAAAACAAAAAAGGAGCAGTAAAAAATTACTCCTCCTTTTGCTATGCTATTGTGCCCAAGCCATTAGATAAAGAGGTCGGGCATAGGTTTTTGGTTGTTATCTACAGCATATTGGCTAAGGTCCTGGATGCCTTCAAACATCAAGACTTCATCATCGAGGAAGAAGTTGCCCGTGCATTCTGCGGCGGGGCGTTGCAAGATAAAATAAGCGGCATCGGCCACCACTTTGGGCGTACGGCTCTGTTGTACCATAGCCTCTCCGCCTAAAAGATTGCGCACGGCAGCCGTGGCAATAGTGGTTCTGGGCCAAAGGGCATTCACGCCAATTTTGTAATCCTTAAACTCCTCCGACATGCCCAAAACGCACATACTCATGCCGTATTTGGTCATGGTATAGGCCACATGATTAGCGAACCATTTGGGGTCCATATTCAAGGGTGGCGAAAGGTTGAGGATATGGCCATTTTCTGACTTTTTGAGATGGGGCAAGCAAGTTTTGCTGACCAAAAAGGTCCCTCTCACATTTACAGAGTGCATCAAATCATAGCGCTTGAGGCTAGTGTGCTCCGTGGGCGTAAGGCTAATTGCGCTAGCGTTGTTGATAAGGATATCGATGCCACCAAACTCGGCCACCGCCTTATCTACGGCTTCTTGGACCAGCTCCTCGCTGCGTACATCTAGGAAAACCGCCAGGCCTTTTCCGCCAGCAGCCGTCATTTCTTCGGCGGCGGTATAAATGGTTCCCTCTAATTTGGGATGGGGTTCTGTGGTTTTGGCTGCCACCACAATATTGGCGCCCTCTTGGGCCAATCGAAGGCCAATTGCTTTGCCGATTCCGCGGCTACCGCCTGTAATAAAGACAGTTTTATTCTTAAAATAACTCATCAGGATTGATTTTTTGGTGTTGCTCTTAGCGAGCGGCTTGAAATTGACCATTTTTTGTCAGTTCACAAAATATTAGTTGGCCTTTTTCTCTGCGCTAAGACAAGTCCAAATACTTGCGTATGGTGTTAATGGCCACCCCTAGCACCCGAGCCGTTGCCGTTTGGTTGCCCTGCATGCGTTCATAGACCATTTTGATATGCTGCGCCTTGACATCCTCTAGGCGAAGGCTATCGAGAAAAAGCTGCTGCATCAGGTGCAATCTTTTGGGGAAATCTTGGCGAGTCACCTCCTCTAGGCCCAAAACATAGAAGCGTTCCACCAGACTTTCTAGCTCTCGGATATTTCCGGGAAAGCGATAATTGAGCAGCTCCTTATAGGCTTTCTTTTCAAACTGAATTGGTTTTTGGCGGCAATAAAGCTGTCGTTTTTGCTCTACAAAATGCTTGAGGTAGAGCTCCTTGGCGGCTTGTCCCTGCTCGTCTAGGCTGGGCAGTTCGAGCTCAGCAATGGCGAGGCGATAATAGAGGTCCCAGCGAAATTTACCGGCCTGACAAAGCTGCACCAAATCCTGATTGGTGGCCACAATAATGCGCACATCTACCTTTCTAATTTGCTGCCCAATGGGGGCAATTTCTCCAGACTGCAAAACCCTCAAGAGCGTTTGCTGCATCTGGGGGGAAATATCGCCAATTTCATCTAGGAAAATGCTGCCCTTATCGGCCTGCTCAAAATAGCCTTTATGCTCTTGGCTGGCGCCAGTAAAAGAGCCTTTGGCATGGCCAAAGAGGCGAGACTCCAGCAGAGAGTCGGAAAAAGCGGCACAATTGACCGCAATAAATGGCTGCTTGGATCGGGGTGATTTATTATGGATAAACTGGGCCAATAATTCTTTGCCACTTCCACTAGCCCCCTGAATAATAATCGTTCCTCTTTCGGCCTGCGCCACCTTAAAGGCCTGATTATAGACCCGCTCTAGGGCGGGGCTCAGCAGCACATGATCTTCGGGCAATTGGCTGCGGCTCATCTCTTGGCGGCTGCGGCCTTCTTTTAAGATGAAAGAGCCCAGCTCGGTGGCCCGTTCAATATTGAGAAACTTTCGACGGGGTTGTTGTTCGGGACTATCTTGGCTTTTGGTGGTTTGCAACAGGCAGGTCCGTAGACCCAGTTGCTGATGCAGCATAAACCAAACCACCGACATGGCGGAGGTGCCCGGAGAGAAAAAGAGATCAATTTGATAATCCCTATGCTCAAACAATACCGGCTCTACCTTGGCCTTAATGGGGGCAAAATCTATAATTTCCTCTTCGCTTAGGCCCATATATCGGCCCTCAATTTGATGGCTGGGAAAATCTCGTCTCAGCGTATTGAGCAGAAACTCAAAGGCCGTATTTTCTTGGGCCTTAGAACAGAGGATGATGTGCTTTTCATAGCCCTCACTTTCCGAAAAAAAGTATTGGTGGAGCTCATAGTTGGGCCCAAACTTATTGATTTGTGAACGTTTTTCTTCTCGCTCAAAATCAGAAAGGGGGGCCCACCAAGAAATAACGACCTTGGGTTGCATACCGCAGTGTTTAAACAATTGAATGGGTTGAAATTGATGGTTCAGATAGCTGATGAACCGGCTGTTTTCTGTCATTTGTGTTGGTTTTGCTTTAGGAGGGGCAAAACGAACTAAAAAACAGACCAAGCTATAATTCCCTGATAAACAAGCTCCTTTAAAACAGAAGCTTCATCAAAAAATGATGGCAGCTATCAAAAACTGATGACTTTATTCTCTAATGATACGGAATTTCATCCAAATATCTTCCTGAGGGCGGCCATATTGGTCTTTGGCTTGGGCCGCAATACTATCAATAATATCGAGGCCTTCATAAACCCGCCCAAAAACGGAGTAATTCATATCGAGCTGCGGGCTGCCCCCTAAATACTTATAGCGCATTCTGTTTTCGGGACTATAGACCATATTGTACTTGCGCTCATTTTGGTCCAATTGCTCCATTCGAACTTGGCTACCCTGTACAATATAAAACTGGCTAGCGGAGGACTTTTTTTCGGGGTTGAGCTCATCACTTTGTCGAGCGGCAGCCAAAGCCCCTTTGATATGGGGATACTGCGGCAGGATTTCGGCAGCTAAGAGTTGGCCATTGCCGCCCCCGCCCAAACGCTGCCCCTTTTTGGCCTGTCTGGAGCTGGGGTCTCCCCCCTGAATCATAAAGCCTTCAATCACCCGATGAAAAAGCAGGCTATCATAAAAGTTTTGGCGGATCAACTGCAGCATATTTTCTCTGTGGCCGCTGGGCTCAAAATAGAGCTCCATCTTCATTTCGCCATAGGGCGTTTCTAGGGCCACCAAAGAAGAAAAGGGATCGGGAGCGGGAATTAGCAAACTGCTATCTATAGCCGCTGTCTTAGGGCTAGAGCGGTCTTCAATCTCTAAAGGGCGATGGCAGGCACAAAAAAGCAAGAGCAGTAGGCCAAGCGGGTATAATTTCTGTATCATTAGCGGTATTTTGGCCCTAAAATACTAAGGCAAATGCAAAGCAAATTATTTCTATTTAGCTTTTTTCTATCTCTTCCCTTTTCGCTGCTGGCCCAAAGCATCCAGCTGCTAGATGGTCCGGCGCCCGAACAGCCCTATGCGGAATTAGTGGCCGAAAGCTGGGATGAGCAAGGCGCCAATTTTGAAATCCTCATTGAAAACAAAGGAAAGGCGATGCTACAAATTGATAGCATCGCCCTGAGTTGCGATTGTTTGACTTTGCGGCCTTATCATAACATTCCCTTGCCAGAAGATGGCCGCCGCCGCTTTTTTATTCAATATAAAGGTCCCAAAAAGCCTTTTGATTTAATGGCCATTATTTATAGCAATGCCAAAAATCACCCCGCCTATTGGCTGCGCCTAAAACAGGACTAATCCAAAGCCTCTTTAGGGTAAACCGAACGCTGAATCACTTTCTCATAATAGGCCTCATACTGAGGCAGTATGTTTTCTATCGAAAACTTTTTGGCATGTTCTAAGGCCGCCTTCTGGAATTCCTGATGCAGCCCTTCATCCTTGAGCAACTTAATGGCATTGGCGGCCATTTCATCTACCTCGCCCAAATCGGAGCAAAAGCCCGTCACCCCATGCAAATTGACTTCGGGCAAACCGCCCACATTGGTTGAAATTACGGGGACCTCACAGGCCATAGCCTCTAGGGCCGAAAGGCCAAAGCTCTCACTAGCCGAAGGCATAATAAAGAGGTCCGAAACGGCCAATAACTCTTCTACTGCATCTTGCTTACCCAAAAAGCGAATATCTGCACAAAGGCCCAATTCTCTACACAATTGTTCTAACTTTTGCCGCTCTGGCCCATCGCCAACCAACAGTAGCTTGGCAGGTAACTCGGCCCGAACCTGCGCAAAAATCTTAACCACATCCTCTACCCGCTTTACCTTGCGAAAATTAGAAATGTGAATCAATATTTTTTCGCCATGAGGCGCAATAGCTTTGCGAAAATGCTCTTTGTTCGAGCGCTTAAATCGGTCAAAATCAATGAAGTTATAAATGACCTCAATCTCTTGGTCCACCTCAAAGTTGGCATAAGTATCTTTCCGCAAACTATCCGATACCGCCGTTACCCCATCCGATTTATTGATCGCAAAACTGACCACTGGCTCATAAACGGGCTGCTTGCCCACCAGCGTAATATCGGTCCCATGCAAGGTCGTCACAGTCGGAATATAAATGCCTTCTTGCAGCAATATTTTCTTGGCCATATAGGCCACCGAAGCATGCGGCACCGCATAATGCACATGCAAAACGTCTAGTTGATCATATTTGACCACATCCACCAACTTAGAGGCCAGGGCCGTCTCATAAGGCGGATAATCAAAAAGAGGATAGTCTGCAAAACGAACCTCATTATAGACAATATTCTCATGAAATCCATCCAAACGAGCCGGAGGAGCATAGGTAATAAAATGAACTTTATGGCCTCTATCGGCTAGGCCTTTGCCCAATTCTGTGGCAACAACACCGCTACCTCCATAGGTAGGATAACAAACAATTCCTATTTTCATAATGACGCTTCTGTATGCTTTGGCCTCAAGATAAGGCCCGACTTATAATAAACAAAAGCCCTAAAAGGTTTTTAAATGATGTTTAAGCGTATTCTGCTGTTTTGGGGCGTTACTCCTTTCAGTCGTCGAACTGCGGCTTGCAGCCTTGTTGTCGCCTCCCTTCGGTCGTCGGCGGTTACTCCCTTTGGTCGTCGAACTGCGAACTAAAGTTCTTGTTGTCGTTCCGCAGCTCGCTGCTGTTTTGGGGCCTCCCGCCTGCGGCGGGCGCTACGTTTCGCAGCTCGCAGGTCTGCTCGGCCCTGCGGCCTGACGGCCTTGGTCTGCGGCTACGCCGCACTGCTGCACATCGCTAGGCCGGTTGGCGGCTTCGCCGCCTAAACCCAAACCTTTGGTCCAGCAAGCTGTTTAATGCAAAAAAAGATGAAGAAAGACCCTAGAAAAAAGCCTTGGAAAAAAGAGCAGCTCCCTTCCAAAATTTGTATACATTGCGGCCGCCCCTTCAACTGGAGAAAGAAGTGGGCAAAAAACTGGGATGCTGTAAAATACTGCTCTAAAGCTTGCCGCAATGGAAAAACGCCTACAACTTCAAGATAGAATACTGAGCCAAAAATGGGGCTTTTATGTCTTGCTTTTCCTCCTGCTCTTAGGAGGCAGCTACCTCAACAGACTCCTCAAAGCGGGCATCTTTGGCTGGGCCCTGCTGGCCTTTGGCCTCTGGCAACTTAGCCGCTCTTTTCAACTGCAATTGCGTCTGGCCCAAAAAGAAATTATCCTAGAACGACAAATTTTTGGCCTGACCATCAAACGCAGAAGCTGCGCTTTCTCTCAAATGGAATGCTGGGAGCATGGCTGCCGCCTCCTCTTTTTTCAAAATGGCCAAAAATGCCTAGAACTCAGCTTTGAAGAGGAAGGGCTTCGCTGGGCCGAAAATAACTACCAAAGCCTATTGGCCCAAGCCAAAATAGGACAAGCCCTCTGGGGCAAAATTATGCAGTATTATGGCTTTTTGCGCTAAAACTGGCCCTTTACAGCGGACAGGCGGCGAAGCCGCCGCAGGCCTAGCGATGTGCAGCAGTGGCCGAAGGCCAGACCAAGGCGGCAAAGCCGCCGCAGGGCCGAGCGAATAGCGAGCTGCGAAACGTAGCGCCGCAAGGCGAAGCCGCAGCGGAGGCCCCAAAAAATCCAGATGAATATGGAAACTTAACATTTTCTTGAAACAGCCTAAGCCATATTTCCTTAGAAAAAAGCGACCTTTGTCCTCAATTTTAAGCCTTTAAGTTGGTCTAATTTGGGCCACAAAAGGATTTCTTCGAATCAATTTACTTGCAGAACCTATGGATATCAAAACCACTGCTGCCCCCTTTGAGGAGCACTTGAGCAAATGGCGCGAAAATGAAAAAACAGCCCTTGAACTTCAGCGCCTAGTTGGAGAACTGCGCTTTGATCGCTCTATTGAGATTGTCCTTTTCCGTCGAGATATTTATGATAGCCGCCCTAGCCAAATTATTAATGACCACCTTTTTGCCAAAAATTACGTCAAAAAGCCCATTACGGCTCAGATGAGTTTGGCCATTACCGAGGCCATTGCCAAATTGGACCTAGCCCCCTCTAAAATTGATATTGGGAAATTGGCCACAGAATGGCTGAGCCTAGACCAAAGTGAAAGCCCTAGCCTAGAAGAGTTTGTGGCCGATCAGCTTAAGGATTTTGTGGGACAAACCGCCAAAGATGCTCAGAATGTCAGCCCCAAAGATGTGGTGGTTTATGGTTTTGGTCGTATTGGTCGCCTAGCCGTTCGCATTCTTACCGAAATGATGGGCCGTGGCGAGCAACTTCGTCTGCGCGCCATCGTTTTGCGCCCCCGAAAAGGAGGCGATTTGGTGGCCGAACTCAATAAACGAGCCTCGCTTTTGCGCAAAGATTCTGTGCATGGCAAATTGAGAGGAACCGTGCAGGTGTTGCATAAAGAAAACCAACTCATTATTAATAGCTGTAAGGTGCAGATTATCTATGCCGCCCAGCCTGAAGATATTGACTACCGAGAATATGGCATCAATGAGGCCCTCATTATTGATAGTACCGGGGCTTGGAAAGACCGTGAAGGCCTAAGCCGCCACCTTCGTCCGGGCGTAGATCGCGTGCTCTTTACCGCTCCCGCCAAAGGCATCAAAAATGTGGTCTATGGCATCAACCAAAGCGATTTGGACCTCAATAGCGAGGACGATAAAGTCGTTTGTGCCGCCTCTTGTACCACCAATGCTATTGCCCCCGTGCTCAAGGTGCTCAATGATAATTTTGGGATTGAAAAAGGCCATATGGAAACTATCCATGCCTATACCAGCTCTCAGAATTTGCTGGATAACTACCACAAAAAAGAACGCCGTGGACGTGGAGCCGCCACTAATATGGTCATCACTTCTTCTGGAGCCAGCTCGGCCCTAAAAGAAGTATTGCCCGCCTTGACAGGTAAAATTACGGGCTCTTCTGTACGGGTACCTATTCCCGACGGTTCTGTGGCCATTATGACTCTCAACCTCGATAAGGCCATCAGCCTTGAGGAGCTCAACCAAGCTATGCGTCAGGCCTCTTTGCATGGCGACCTCTTTGAGCAAATTCAATACTCTACCTCTAAAGAGTTTGTTTCTGCCGATGTGATTGGCGCCCAAGCTTGCTCTGTTTATGATGCGCCCGCCAGCAAAATTTCTGCAGATGGCAAAACCATTACCATCTATGTTTGGTACGATAACGAATATGGCTACACCCGCCAAGTACTTCGCCTGGCCAAATATGTGAGCCAAGTACGCCGCTATCACTACTACTAGACGCTTGTCTTTATTGTATAAAAAAAGGACTGCCTAAGGCAGTCCTTTTTTTGTGCCCTACCAAGAGTTAACGCACAATATTTTCATGCAAAATGGCCAGCTGCTCTTTCTGGGCCAACCATTTTTTTAGGGCCAAAAAGCGAGCCTCTCGCTCAGTGCCCGAATAAATAGACAGCTCAATAACAAAGGGCCAATCTTGATAAGAGGAAAATAAAATCTTTTCTGGTTGATGATTCTGATAGACCGAAAAACTACTAAAAACCTCCTGATCAACCGACTGATAAATCTGCCCAAAAGAAGGCGATACAGACAGCTGATAGCTCAACCCATACTGCTTTTCAAAAAGCGACAAAACGGTTTTTACATCCTCGGCCTTAGCGCCAATCTCTAAATAATACTCTACAGCTTCTGTCATACTACTGCTCGTTTGCGCCATTAAAATGCTGCTGCAAAATAATAGCAGGGGGATTAAAAAATTCTTCATATTAACATTTTTGAGGTAAGGGGCTCAAAATAAAACATTTAGCAGAAAATTAAAAAACAAATACATTAACCGTATCAATCCTTGCAATTATAAACCTAAGCTATTAACTTAGCGATACATAATAAAAACACAAAAATTATGCATCGACTAATTATCTTTCTCCTCAGCTTTTTCCCGCTTCTTCTATTGGCCCAAATCAATACCGACCGCCCCACTCAATCCGAAAGCTCGGCCCTTGTTTTGCCCAAGCAACTACAGCTAGAGCTGGGCAGTAGCTGGCAGCAAGCCCCCGATTTACAGGCCTATCAATTGCCTGGTTTTTCTTGGCGCTACGGCCTCATTAAAGGCTTAGAATTGCGGGCCTTGGGGCAGCTGCAGCACCTTCGTCCTGAGCAAGAGCAGCTAAAAAACTACTGGAACCTTTCGGGCCTTCAGCTAGGCACAAAAATGCAGCTTTTTTCTAGCTCTTCTGGAGCTGCAGAAGGGGCTTGGGTCAGCCAAATAGCCCTTCCTGTGCAGACTTATGCGGGAGCGAGCAACTGGGCCTGGACCAACAAATTGGCCTTTAGCCATCAGCTCAATAGCCGACACAATTTGGCCTATAATCTGGGCACTCATTATGCCGAAGGGGGCCAACATAGCTTTAGCTACACCCTTTGCTGGTCCTATAGTTTGGCCAAGGGTTGGACCATTTTTCTAGAGCCTTATGGGCAGTTTTCGCCGCAAAACAATCCGCAACTTTGGGCCAATACGGGCCTCATTTATTTGCTCAATAACAACCTTCAGCTCGACTGTTCTTTTGGCCTAGACCTACAAACGGCCCAACAGTATTTTATTGGCCTAGGCCTCAGTAGCCGCTTTTTTGCCCCTTCCAAGGCTAAAGAAGAAGAGGAAGACTAGTTGTTTTCTTTTTTGGGGCTGCCCCGCCCTGCGGGCGGGTCGGGCTCTGTCGCAGCTCGCAGGGCTGCTCGGCCCTGCAGGCTTTTTCGCTTTGCTTCAAAAGCCTTGGGTCTGCCGCCTTGCGGCGGCCCTGCTTTCCATCCCTCAGCCGGGGCAGTTTTCTTCGCTCCAATGGTAATTTCTAGCCACAATCTCCCCCTTCTATGCCCTATCTTATTTTTCTTTCCCTCTTCTTGAGCAGCTCTTTTCTTTTGGCCCAATTGCAGCCTCTACCCGAAGCGGGCGGAAAATTACTTCTTCAGGGAGATAGTCTATTTTATATTGCGCCTAAAGCCAGTTATCTCTATCAAGCGGGGCAATTTATTGCCCTAAACAAAGCCCCAAAAGCGCCCAAAAAGAAACCTAGTCTGGCCTGGGGCGCCCAAGAGCGATACATTTTGGACCAAAGCCAAAACTTTCGAGCAGGCTATTGGGCCAAAGATCTGGACCAAAGCGAGGCCCTGCTCGAACAAAAGAAAGCCGAAAGCTGGCAGAGCTTTCGGCTTTTCCTTCCTCCTTATGAGGATGCTTACATTTATAGCCTAATAGAAAAAGAGGAGCAATTGTACCTCTGTCTCTATCTAGACGAACAACATTTTTTGCAACTTATTGCGGTAGAGCCGCCGCCTCCTTCTCTAAAATAGAGCGGTAGGTGCTTGTATCTACACAGAAAGGCATATTGTCCTGCTTCAAGTATTTATAACCCGCAGTCATATCTGGGTTTGGACCAGCTTTTTTCGTCTTAAAGTCTAGGGCTTCGGCACAGCCTTGTTCTAATCCAGCAATAAAGTTGGCCACTAAGCGGGCTTGCTCTGCTCGGCCTTCCCAGCCTAAACCTACGGCTTCTACCATACCCAAAACAAAGAGGTTATCATATTGAGGGTGGAACATATTGAAGTAAAGCTTGGGCGCTCGTTCTTGCCAGTTCAGCTCCTTTTTGTCAATAAAAGGATAATCTAGCTTATAGCCAGTCGCCAACATCAAGATATCGTACTCTTCCTTTTGGCCATTTTTAAAATGGACCGTCTGCCCCTCAAATTTCTTAATGTCTCCACGAATGTTAATATCGCCTTGGCCAATATGCTGTAAAATCAGCGTATTCATTACTGGCCGAGACTCATACACCTTATGGTCTGGGGCTGGAAAACCAAAATTTTGAAGGTCGCCAACTACCCATTTGAGGAGCTTTCCGCCAATCCATTGCTGTAAAGGACGGGGCAGGCGCCATTTTCCGCCTAAGGTATCTGAGGGTTTGCCCATAATATATTTAGGGACAAAATAATAGCCTCTACGGACAGAGACATCTACCTTGGGCGAACGGTGCGCCGCATCTACGGCAATATCGCAGCCACTGTTTCCAGCACCAATAATCAAGACCCGCTTACCTTCAAAGATGGCCGCATTTTTATACTGCGAAGAATGCCAGATTTCTCCAGTAAACTCCCCTTTAAACTTGGGGTAATTGGGTTGGGCCAACATGCCATTGGCAATAATGAGCCCCTTGTATAGATGGGTGGAACTTTGGCCATTTTGCTCTACCGTAATCTCCCACTGCTCTCCTTTTCTTTCGGTCTTGATCACCTTGGTCTGAAAAGAGTAGTGAGGATAAAGGTCAAACTCCTCGGCATAAGCCTGAAAATAGCTATACATCTCTCGATGAGAGGGATAGTCGGGCCAATGCTCTGGCATAGGGAAATCCTTGAATTCCGTTTGCTTTTTAGAAGAAATCAGGTGAGCTGACTCGTAGACAATGCTATTGGGATTATTGATATTCCATAATCCGCCAACATCTACACCTAGCTCAAAGCCATCAAAAGGAATTCCTTGTTCCTTGAGTGCTTTGGCCGCAGAAATCCCCGAAGGACCGGCACCAATAATAGCATATTTTTTTTCTGTTTGGAGGAGGGATTTGGGGCCGTGGACATTATTCTTGCGATTGGGCACAAATATATCGTTTTGGTGAAAGCGTAAGATGCTAGGCATCTGCGCTATAATAGACTTTCTGCCAATAGATAACGGTTTTCAAAAAAAAATGAAAATTTCTACCGTTAAAAAAATCTAATGAATTGAAAATATCGTAGTAGGCGACTTTTTTATAAAAAAGCTGTAGTGAGGGGTAACAAAACCTTAAGAATTGTCATCTATACAATATAGTCTTAGATAAATATGTACCTAAGACCTCTTATCTCACCTAAAGCTTAATTTAATGTCTAGATTATTATTTTTACCCTTACTCTTATTCTTCTTCTACCAACCGGCAGAAGCTCAACTAATGAACCGTCTTAAGAATAAGGCAAAGGCTGGTGTTGCAGGCGTGAAGGCCCAACCCAAAGCCCCAGAAGATGTCAAAAAACTTTCTGTAGAAGAGCGTCGCGCACTTTATGCAAAAAATGAAAACTACCAAGTTGTGGTTGGCAACCTGCGCTTTCCCGCCAAAGATGGCCGAGCAGAATCAGAGGTAGCAGGTGCGGCCTTTGCGGCCAAAATGCCCAATGCCAACTCTATTGACTTGGCTGCGCCCTTAGAGCAAGAAGATCTCATCAAGTTTGTGAGCTTTCCCGAAACTAAAGACTGGGTAGGTGCTGGCGAACAATTTTACTCTATTGTAGAAATGAGCTGCTTTATTTATGACCAAGAGGCTCAAAAAAGCTATAATCCCGGCCAATATCAAAAAGCGGGAAGAATGCTACAAATGGCTGATGGTAGCTGGATCGTTTATGTGGTCCAAATGCAATCTGCCAGAGAGTTTGGCCCAGTAGAAATGGTAGCCGCTGGCGCAAAAACAGAAGCCAAAGCCCAGGAGTTGTTCAAGGCCCAAAGCTCTATCGATAAAGCCGAGGCCGTAGAAGCTAAAATTAGAGCCTATATGGCTGCCGAAGAAGCCAAGCAACTAGAAGCCCGCCGACAGGCTGCCGCCAAAGTGCAAGTGCCTAAAAAAGGCGCTATGGATAAAAATAGCGACCTCCGCGCTTTGTCTAAAAAATACTTGACTGAGCTTTGCGAAAAAGACGGCACTCCCCTACTCTATTTTCACCTAGAGTCTAATGACTGGACCCCCTACATGAACCAACTCACCTCTAAGCCTTTTTACCGCTGGTGTAAGGGTGCTTTTGTTCAGAAGAATAAAGATGGTAGCTGTATGCTTCATGGCTTTACGCTCAAGCAGCGTTATGTGGGTGGAAAATACCATACAGAGATTGAATTTGGTGGCGTTATCCAGGGCCAAGTGCCTTATGGTAGCTACATCAGCTGCGATAATATTCCGAAATAATAGGTTTTCGGTTTGATGATGAAAAGGGAGCTTAGGCTCCCTTTTTTTTGGTCCATTTTTGCGCCTAGAGGAGCGAAGCGACTGGCCCAGCGCTGCGGAGTGGGTGGCCGAAGGCCAGACCCAAGCCGCCGCAGGCGGCTGCAGGGCCGAACAGACCTGTGAGCCCCGCAGCATAGCGGCGGCCGACCGAGGCGCAGCCGAGCCGGCCGCGGGCCCCAAAGCATAAAAAAATAACCAACCCTAATGCTAGAGTTGGTTATTCTTATGTCTAGAGAAGTAGAAAATTTATCCTAAAGACCAAAAGCCTTTTTGATATCTTCTACACGGTCCAAACGCTCCCAAGTGAAGGTTTCCACTTGGCGTTTTTCCCAGCCCTGAGGCGTCAATACTTCTACCTCTTTCATTTCTGAAGGGCGGCCCATGTGACCATAAGCAGCAGTTTCAGAATAGATAGGATTGCGTAGGCCGAGGTTGCGAATTACGGCAGAAGGGCGAAGATCGAACAAAGAAGAAAGCGTTTTAGCGATTTCCCCATCGTTCATATCTACTTTGGCCGTGCCATAAGTGTCTACAAAAAGACCTACGGGCTCGGCTACACCAATGGCGTAAGCCACCTGAACGAGTGCTTGATCAGCAACGCCGGCAGCCACCAAGTTTTTGGCAATGTGGCGAGTAGCATAAGCAGCAGAACGGTCTACTTTTGAAGGATCTTTACCAGAGAAAGCGCCACCACCGTGGGCACCTTTTCCACCATAAGTATCTACAATGATCTTGCGGCCGGTCAAACCAGCATCGCCATGAGGACCACCAATAACGAACTTACCTGTGGGGTTGACGTGATAGATGATCTTGTCATCAAAAAGGGCCTGAATACGCTCGGGCAAGCTTGCTTTTACGCGGGGCACCAAGGTTTCGATCACATCCTTTTGGATTTGATCGCGCATGGCTTTTTCCTCTGCAAAATCGTCATGTTGTGTAGACAAAACGATCGTGTTGATGCGGATCGGCTGATGGTCGTCATTGTACTCAATGGTTACCTGAGACTTGGCATCGGGGCGGAGGTAAGTCATTTCTTTACCCGCCTTGCGAATGTCTGCCAACTCTCTCAACAAACGGTGAGAAAGGTCTAGGGCCAAAGGCATGTAGTTATCGGTTTCGTTGGTGGCAAAACCGAACATCATTCCTTGGTCACCAGCGCCCTGCTCCTCTTCTTCACGTCCCACATCTACGCCCTGCGCAATATCGGCAGATTGTTCGTGGATAGCAGACATGATTCCGCAAGAGTTGTAATCAAATTGATATTCAGCCTTAGTATAACCGATTTTATGCAAAGTTTTGCGAATCGCTTTTTGGATATCTACATAAGCTTCTGAGCGAACTTCACCGCCCACAACCACCAAACCTGTGGTCACAAAGCTTTCACAGGCTACCTTAGAACTAGGATCATTGGCCAAAAAAGCATCTAGGATAGCATCTGAGATTTGGTCGGCTACTTTATCGGGATGCCCCTCAGAGACCGACTCTGATGTGAACAAATATGGCATTATTTCTCGCTAATTTAAAGTTGTTCAAAAAATATGCAAAGGGCCAAATTTGTCTTTTGGGCGGCCTTCGCTTCATAAATGCAGCAAAGATATAAATTTCTGCAAAGGAAGTTAAGCCCGCCCCTATTTTGCTAGAAAAAAAGCTGAGGAACAAGCGCCAAGCAATCAAAAATCAAAGGCCCGAGCAAAACAAGCCTCGGCCCAGTTTATTTCTTCCTGCTCAAAATGACGAAATTCTTTTTTTAAGGCTCTTTTTGATAAACGCCCCTGATTCTGTTTTAAAAATTGATGCAATAAACTTATTTCAGCATCTGAGAGCTCCATTTTTTCTAGCAGCCCTCTTTTAAAGCAATCATAAGCTGCCAAGTAAGCCAATTCTTTGGGAAGCAGTTCGGCCTTAATTTGCGCCAAACAACTACAAAAAAACTGAGCTTGCCGACTAACATCAAAGTAGCGATAGTAGTCTGCCGTCTCATTGCTAATCAAGACATTATGATCTGCCGATTCCCGCCATTCTATAAAAGATAAAACTGCAGCAGAATAGCTGCTGAGCGCCTGATGATATCCTTTTAAATCATTAAGTATAGCTGCTGATATAGGCCAAACAGAAGTCTGTACGCCCCTAGCCCCCAATATATGATGAAAAAGATAACGATGTAAACGCCCATTTCCATCAACAAAAGGATGAATGAAGACAAAGGCAAAAGCCATTTCTGCAGCCAATAAAACCAAGGGAAACTCTTTCTCCTCTAAATATTCATAACTAGCCAAATAACAAGCTAATAGATCCTCTAGATCCGAAGCTTTTGCAGAAATATGCTCTGGCATCGGCTGCCCTGTTGCCCAATCATGCTCTCCTATAAATCCCTCTTGCTGACGTATACCTAATGCCCGCTTTTGCTTGCCCCCCAAAACAACAGTTTGCAACTCTTCTAATAAAGAAATCGACAAGGGCTGCTGCCCCGCTTGCCCCAACAAACGAGCCCAGGCCCAAGCCTGATTTGCCCTAGGCCGCTCTCCTTCTATAGAAAAGGAAGCCCTAGAATCTTTTAAGACTAAATAGGCGCTCGCTCGCTCCAAATCTGCGGAATTAAAATTATTCGTCCAGCTAGAAAAACCCTCTGCTATACAGTCATCTAGTTCTTGGCTCCGAAATATTAAAGGGCAAAAGCCTGGCAATCCTGGCAAATTATTCAAAATCCTATGCCGTGCAGAACGCTCTGGCCGAACCCCATACTGCAAATGCTCATCCAACAATAAGCAATAGTTTCCCCGCTTCAAATCATCTAAAGGCAAATGCTGGCCCATTAACCATTCATACAAAAACCAAATCTTTCGACTGTATTTCCCCCCTGGCGCCAAAGCCAAAAATGCTAATAGCTCTTTTTCTGCTATAGTCTCAAACAGCTTTTTGAAAAAAAGCAAGTTGATGCCTTCATATTTTAAAGCAAATACCAATTGCGACCATAAATCATCCTCTGGCTGATAACGAACAGAAAAAACTCGCCAAGCTTCCGTTTCATATTGTCGATGCTTCAAACTAATTAAAGCCAATTTCTCAGGATAAGGAACTGCTAATCCTAAAGCATTGATAATAGCCCCATAACCCACTAAATAGCCCTCTTCAGCAGCAGCACGCCCCCGAAAAACAGTTATCCTTGATGAATATTGCATACAAAACAGCTTATTTTATGAAAAGTGCATACAATTTAAGGCTTAAGTTGTAAAAATACTATCATTAGTTTCTTTTTTTGGGGCTGCCCCGCCCTGCGGGCGGGTCGGGCTGTGTCGTGGCTCGCAGGTCTGCTCGGCCCTGCGGCGCAAAGCGCCTTGGTCTGCGGCTGCGCCGCCCCACTTTCCATCCCTCAGCCGATGCAGGCCAAGGCCTGCATAAAAGCGGCAGGCTATCGCCTATTTTAATATAAAGCGGGCCACAGCCCGCTTTGAATTGGACCAATTTGGCCCAGGCCGCCCGAGGGATTCCCCTAAGGAATCCCGCAGAGGGCTGAGTGGGCGGGTCATCAGTACGGATGAGGAGCGAAGCGAGGAATAGCGCTTTGGGCCAACCAAAAGCAGAAAAGACTGTTTAAGGAAAAAAACGCCATGAAAAAAGTAGAAAAAACCGAGGCCCAATGGAGGGCCCAACTTCAGCCAGAAGAGTACCGCATTTTGCGACAAGCAGGTACCGAACGCCCCTTTACGGGAACCTATTACCAAGAAGAGCGCCCTGGCCAATATAGCTGCAAAGCCTGCAATTGGCCCCTCTTTGATGCCCAACAAAAATATCACTCGGGCTGTGGCTGGCCCAGCTTCTGGACCGAGCTAGGCAGCGCCAACATCATCCAACGGCCAGATTATAGCCATGGCATGCAACGCATCGAGCTGCTTTGCCCCCAATGCGAATCGCATCTGGGCCATATCTTTAATGATGGGCCAGCCCCTACGGGCCTTCGCTATTGTATCAATTCGGCTAGCCTGAACTTTAGCCCCAAAGAATAAGGTCCAAGGAGGAGGCGAAGCCGCCGAAAAGGCGCGCAGCGCCTCGGCTGAGGGGCTGTAGCAGGGCCGCCAAAGGCGGCAGACCAAAGCGCTGAAAGCGCTGCAGGGCCGAGCGAACAGCGAGCTGCGCAATGGCCCGACCCGAGCGAAGCGAGGGGCAGCCCCAAATCCTCCTACAACTTAATTTCAGTCAGAATTTCCCATTCATTGGGCCGAGGAGCCGTATGCACCAGCTGCAGGCGGTCAAAATGTAGCGGAATCGTCTGGCCCTTGCTTTCTTCATTAAAAATGGGCAGGGCCCCATACAAAAAGCTCAGCTGTGGCACAAAAGGATGCAACTCCAGATGTTCAAAAAGCTGCTGGGCCTCCGCTCGGAGCTGGTCGATCTTAGAATTTGCTTGCTTATTAAGAAAAAGGCAGCGATAATAGGCCTCTAGCTCGCCACAGGGATGAAAATCTAGGGCAATGGGCAGTAGCTCCTCGGCCCAAGCCGCCAACTTTGGCGCAAGCAGCTCGGCTGGCTCTAGTAAGCCAGACAAAAGCGTTAGGTGGGGGCAAAAACGCGGCGAATCATCTAAGCTCGATAGGGCCTTAATGTGTTGGGCCAACTGCCGATAAGCCTGATGATTAGGGATTAACCAAAGAGAAAGCATAGCAAATTGTGATTAGGGAAAGGAAGATACAAACTTATTAGGGAAAATTACCCCCCTCTTCGGTCCTTAAAGAGTTTTGTTTAAATTTGCGGGCAATTTCATCTCCTCAAATACAGGCTTTTATCATGCTCAACATCATCTTATTTAGTAATGAGGCCCAACGCATCCGTTTGCGCCCATTTAGTTATAGCCGCCCCATTGGCGCTTTTCGTTTGGGGATAGACTGCTTGGCGGAAAAATGGCAGGCCTTGCTTGGCGGAGAGGTCTCGCATTTTACGGCCCCTTATTTGGCCCAAAAATATCCCTGCCAATTTGAAGAGGAAAACTTATTGGTTCGGGCTACCGTCCTTCCCTCTGCAGATTTGATTTTGGCCATTGAGCAGCTTCAACTGGGCGAAAGCCTAGCCGATGCCCAAGGGCAATCTATTGCTTTGAAGCTGAACTGCCTAGCGGCCCAACAATATTTGGCGGGCCAATTGCTCGAGCCGCCCATTCAGCAAAACTACCTAGGCGAATTAGTCGAGTTAAAAGGACCTTGGGACCTCTTTCAGCTCAATGATGATCAGCTTCGGCAAGACTTTGATCGCCTGAAGGGCCAGGGCCAAAAACTTTCGGCTAGCAACCGTTTGATTGGGCCAGAAGATCAGCTCTATATTCATCCAAGCGCCCATGTAGAAGGCAGTATTTTGAATACCCAAACGGGGCCTATCTATATTGGTCCCAAGGCTCAGGTATTAGAGGGATGTATGTTGCGTGGACCGATTGCGCTAAACGAGGGGGCCGTCCTGAAAATGGGTGCTAAGGTCTATGGCGCAACAACTCTGGGCCCTTATGCTAAAATGGGCGGAGAAATCAGTAATGTCAATGTCTTTGGCTACTCGAACAAAGGACATGACGGATTTTTGGGCAATGCCGTTTTGGGCGAATGGTGCAACCTGGGTGCAGATACCAATAGCTCCAACCTCAAAAACAACTATGGTAAAGTCAAAGTATGGAACTACGCCCAAGAGCAATTTGAGCAAACCGACTTACAATTTTGTGGGCTGCTGATGGGCGACCACAGCAAAACGGGCATCAATAGTATGCTCAATACGGCCACTACCGTAGGCTTTTCGGCCAACCTCTACGGGGCCGACTTCCCCGAAAAGTTTATCCCTTCTTTTGCCTGGGGCAGCAAAAACAACTGGCAAAGCTATAGCCTCGATAAAGCCATGCAAACCGCAGAGCGGATGATGCAACGCCGCAATATCCCCTTTGATGAAAAAGAAAGCCAGCTTTTTGAACAGCTTTTCCTACGGACCAAAAACTATCGAAAATGGGAGTAGCCGTCACAAAAAAGCCCAACTTCTTAAAAAAAATAGCCAGCTACTTCTATAGCTTCCTTTTAGAGCAGGCAGAAAGCCCCATTAGCGGCCCTCTAGAACTGCACTACCGCCAAGGGCGCTATATGTTGAGTACAGCCCATGCAATTTATTCTTATGAAGACCTCTATCACAATTTTCGGCTAGCTTTTGACTACCTGCAGCCCGAAAAAAAAGGCATCCAATCGGTCCTTATTTTAGGTTTTGCCATGGGCAGTATTTGTCAGCTCCTTGAAAATAGAGGACTAAAAGCCAACTACTTAGGAGTAGAAATCGATCCCATCATCATCAGTTGGAGTGAACGCTATATTTTAAGCGAATTATCGGCTAATATTTGCATTCAACAAGCTGATGCGGCCAAGTTTTTGCAAAAAAACACAGACAAGTTTGAGCTGATACTCATTGACCTATTTGTAGATAATCAGGTCCCTGAAGCCTTCAGAACCATAGACTTTCTACAAAATATTCAGGAACATTTAGCCCCAAATGGGCATATAATATACAACAGTATGTCCGATCAAAAGGGACATACAGCATTTTTGGAACAATTTCGGCAAGTCTTTCCGAAAATGCACAGCCTAGAAATTGGAAAGAACCAGCTCCTTTTTAATTTTGCATAATAAGCTGTCACAAATATTAGGCATTTCACCTAAGTGTAGATTAAAAAATCATTAGGGTGATTGAGGCTCTTGGCAAATAGACTTTTATTCCTTATTTTTAATTAAATTAAAATAAAATTCTGAGCTACCTAGCAGTTAGCTAATAAGAAATAGCTGCAAAAAGCCGCCTAATTGCAATTAATTTCTCAAAACTCTTAATTTTCACGATATTCATTGGCTCAATAGCCCCCAAAACACTCTAAGTCAAGATAGAAATAAAGACAGAAAATCGACACACTTAATATTTTAGGGAATATGAAAGCACTGTACAACCAATCACTCTTTAGTTTGCTGCTCCTTTGCAGCCTGCTGTTTTTAGGGAGCAGCTCTAAGCTAGAGGCCAACGACAAGTTTTTCGATTACCTGCCCAAGTACCGTAAGTTCAATTCCAATTATCAGATTGATAAGATTGAATACCGAGAAAAACGCACGGTAATTTACTTCCGCTTTGTGGTGGAAGAAGATAATAATGTAGCCTTTTATAGCGGCTCTCACCCCAATGCCTGGTACCTGCGTACACCTCCTCGTATGCGAGGCATTGAGGTGCAGTTCAAATTGATGGAAATCACCGACATCCGCGTCAATAATGAGGTAAAAGTAGATATCCTCAAAGATATTCCAGAAATCGAATACGAAATGAAAAGAGGCGATGTAGTGACCTGCGAAATGCACTTTGCCCGCATCCCCCACTATATCCGTATGCTCGACCTTATTGAAGGTGCCGACGGAGATATGGATAACGACCGCTTCAATTGTTTCGATATTCTCATCAAAACGGCTCAAAGCCCTCTGCTCGGAAAAGAAAGCGAGGCCCAAAAGAACACCCAACGCTTTGAGTCTACCTTTACTTACCTGCAACCCAAAACTGCTAGCCAACCCCTAGCCGCCAAAGAAGACAGCCCCAAAGAAGCAAATAATACACATATGGCCGAGCCGATCGACTATCGCCCTCAAGCCATGACAGACCTAGCCGATATCCGCTGCAATAAACGGGTGATTCTTCCTTCTATATCTTTTAAAGAAGATGCGGTAAACTTCAACGGAAGAGTCCGCGCTATGCAGGATATCAAAACACTTCGCCAATATCTAGAAAATTATCCCTCGGCGATTATTCGCCTACACGGACATACCGATATCTTTGGCGATGATATTCGAAATCTTCAACTCTCTAGAGAACGGGCCATGGCCGTTAAACTAGAACTAGTCAAAATGGGCATCGACCGCGATCGTATCGAGATCCTATTCTACGGAGGAAGACAACCCCTCCAAGGCCTAGAAGAAGGCGGTGTAGCAAACAGAAGGGTGGAAGCAGAAGCCATCTGTACCGACCAATAAGCCAGACTATTCCGCAATCAAAAGCAGCTATTCCTATTCAGGAATAGCTGCTTTTTTCGTTTAGGGTTTCCCCTAGTTTTGCAAAGACTAGGGTTTCCCCTAACAAAAGAGAAAAGCCTAGGGTATATATTTGTATCACAAGCAAAATCCCTCTCCCACCTTAAATCTTTTGTTATGCGATTAGCTATGGAAAAAGTGGGTAGTCTGTTTTTTTACCTCCTTAAGGACTACCTCTATCAAACCCTCTCCCCCATTAGACTCTATACCAAAGTATACCTAATTGATAATCAATCTGATTATTCGCTGACGATTGTGGGATGGAAAGATGGACAGAAAACACAGGAATTTATTCCCCTTGGCCCCAACGGACAACTCAATCTTCAAGACAGCCAAAGATATTGTAAAACTAGCCTCGGCCAGTCTGTATCTGTCTTTATCAATGGCTGCTATACCAGCAAACGCATCAAATATATCAACGGACAAGCGACCCTAATTATCAAGAATTCAGATTACTCATCCTTTTAATCGTTCATTATGCAAATTAAAGAAGAGATCCAAGCCTGGAACGAGATCCGAAATAGCCAAAAAGGCTTTCAGTTCTTGCAAGCAGGTAGCGGATTCACCCTCTCTAAAGAGGAGTTCCTACAATGGAATAGCAGCTCAGATTATGTTCACCTCTACCTAGCCAATCAAAATGATGCGCTCTGCTTCTATCTTATTGATGATTATCATGATCAGGCCCAAGAGTATATCCTAGGCCAAACCATTTTCAAAAAGCAGTTTATTCATCCCACGATAACCGCTAAGCAACAGCCTCCTCTAGCAAAACAAACAAACAATCTCCTTATCCAATTTCTTCAAGAGCTCAATAGCCGACTACAAGCAGCTAGCAATAGCTCTCTCGAGCAACAAAAACAAAGTCTAGAAGAAGGCTGCAAAAAGATCCTAGACCAAATCAATTCACCCCTAGCCCTCAGCCAATTTCAACAGGCTATTCAGAACCAAATAGATGCCGTGATCCCCAGCTTCCGCTGGCTGATGTTCTCCCCCCAATGGTTCGAGGAATTGGCCCAAGCCGAAAAGGTGGTGCAGGCCTTCAAAATCCCTTTCCAAGATTTTAAATTCCTCTTCGAGGAGCATGATAGCCAAGAGGCCTTCCTCTTTTTTGGCCTGAAAGATACCCCCAAAGAAGATTTTTCGACCACTATTGATGTCTTTCTAAGCCAATACGACCCCAATAAGAAAAGTAGCGAGGAGATTAGCTTTGTTCTAGCCAATCGCACGGCAGATATTAGCACGCCTTGCCCCCCTTACCATACCTACGACCTCCCCCTGCTTAATTAGGTCCAGCCCCAATACCTACTTTTTATGCTTTTTGTTCTCCCCCTAGCCCTAGGCCGCTCGAAAAGGGCTAATAAACTTTAGCTCGCCTAAGACTAGACAAAAAGCATATTTTAAGTACATTAGCCCCAATCAAATTGGGGCTTTTTACTTATGATGGAATGGATAAATTTACTAGGCCGATTGATTGCCGTCTCCGCTATCGTCATCCTAACGCTGGGCGGCCTGCTCTCAATCACTACAAAACCATACGCAGAGAAAAACTGGACCCTCACTTACCTCTTTTTCTTGCTCGCCACCGAAGGCCTCGCTAGTTATATTGGCTTTTATCGGCAAGAAAGCGTCTTCTTTATGTTTATCCTCTCTTTTTTCCTGCATTTCTCTTTTCTCAATCTCTACTATAACCATTTTCTCTTTCAACATCCGCCCCAAAAAACCCTACTCACCGCTAGCCTCGGCCTGCTGCCCTTTCTCCTCTTTGTTTTGCCCGAACCCTACTACCAGTTATTCCGATACTATGACCGCCTGCCCTTCTCTTTCTCCATTATGCTCGCTAGCCTGCTCTATTTCTACCAGTTGGTCAGCGGAAAAAGAACCTACGAAAAGCCAACGGCCTTTCTCAACGCCAGTATTCTCCTCTTTTTTAGCCTCGATGCCTTTTTGGCCCTAGCTACAGAGTACCTGATTCACGAAAACCTGATTTTAGTCTCTGGCTTTTGGACCATCAGAGCCATTTGCCTCCAATTATTCTATAGCGCTTTAATTTATCACGGATGGGCCCGCAGCAAAATGCCTCTACAGTTCTAATCCTCCTCGCTCTAGGGACCATTATCCTAGGGACCCTCCTCGGCCTGCTCTTTTTCTTCCTCCGGATCCACCTCAAAAGAATTAAAGCCGCCGAAGAAGAAAAACACCGCCTCGAGATTAACCACCAAAAAGCCTTGGCCTCGGCTACTGTAGAGATTCAGGAAAGAGAACGCGCCCGTATCGCAGAAGAATTACATGACGATCTTATCGCCCAACTTTACCGAATTAAGCTCTCTAACTTTAATCCACAAATCAACCAGATGCTCAAAATGAGTATCCAAAAGGCCCGCAACCTCTCTCACGATCTTAGCCCCCCTATGATTGATCAGGTAAATATGGAAACGATTCTGCTCGATTTTATCGAGCCCTTCCGACAAAAATATCAAATTCAATCTAATCTCAATGATGGCAATAATAAAGAGCTGCCCAAGGAGGCTAAGCTCCAACTCTTCCGCATTTTTCAAGAACTCATTACCAATATTGATAAACATGCCGCGGCTAAGCAGATAGATATTTATTACCGCTATCGCCATAATTATTTGGCCCTCCTCCTCCGCGATGATGGCCTAGGCTTTAAGGCCGAACAACAAAATGGCCTAGGCCTAAAGAATATTGCCATGCGCAGCCAAATCCTAAACGGTCAATTTAAGTTTAAACCCAATTCTCCAAACGGAACTACTTTTACTTTCCTACATTATGAGCCAAACAACTAAGATTAAGATCGCCATTACCGACGACGACTCTCTGGTCGTCCAACTACTCACCGAATATCTAGAGAAGTTCTCTCCCCTTCCCTGCCAAGTCATTCTCCAGGCCTATAGTGGCCAAGAGTTTATAGAAAAGACCAAGCTCCCTAGCTTCCAAGAGGTCGATATTATCTTGCTCGATATGCGGATGAAGGAGGGCGACGGCCTTTGGGTGCTCAATGAATTGAGTAAGCAGTCTTTTTCGGCCAAGATTATTGTGCTCACGTCTTACTATAAAACGGCCTACATTGGCCAGATGATGAGCCTTGGGGCCCATGCCTTTTTGCCCAAAGAGATTGATAAGGAGCAATTAGTGGAAATTATCCAGGAGGTCCAGCAAAAGGGCCATTATTTTAGCAGCGAGCAGATGCAGTCGCTCCGCTCGCAAATTACGGCCAAATCGCCTAAGTTACAGCTCGATCCCAGTAGCCAGATTAGTCCCCGAGAGCTAGAGGTGCTCCAACTGATTGCCCAGCAATATACCAATAAGGAGATTGCCGAAAAGCTCTGCCTGACGGTCAAGACCATTGAGGCCCATAAAAGTAATTTGCTGGCCAAAACGGGCTCTAAGAATGCGGTGGGCCTAGTGGTCTATGCCATCGAACAGGGCCTGATTAAGGCCAGCGATTGTATCCGCCTCAATTAGTGTTTTTGGCCCTTTGGGCTGTTTGTTTTTTATTTTTTCCTTTTGGGGCCCGCGGCCCAGGCAGGCCTAGGGCCTGCCTGGGCCGCCGCTATGCTGCGCGGCTCGCTGTTCGCTCGGCCCATCGCTTTTTCGCTTTGCTCAAAAGCTCGGTCTGGCCTGCGGCCACCGCTGCGCAGCGCTGGGCCGCTCGGCCTTTTAGCTTGGCCAGTTCTTTCTGCTGCGGCCCCCTTGGCCCCTCCTTTTAAATGGTATTCGTCGCTGCGCTCCTCATCCGTCTATATGTCCCCGCCCACCCACCCCTCTACGGGATTCCCTAAGGAATCCCTCGGGATGGCTGGACCAATTCCTGCACCTCCTCCCCCACTAAATAGGCGGCTTCGCCGCCTCTGGCCCAAAGGGACAGAACGGCCTAGTGATGCGGCGGGGTGGCCCGAAGGGCCAGACCCAGGCGGCGCAGCCGCCGCAGGGCCGAGCAGACCTGCGAGCCCCAAAGCGTAACGGCGCAAGGCGAAGCCGCAGCGCAGGCCCCAACTCCTTCCCTCAGAAAAATAGCGAAAATAAAACACAAAACCTCTAACCCCTAGCGCCCAACATAAGCCGCCAGCGCCTCCAACAAAGCCGAAATATCCCCCAAATCCATATCCGCCCGCAAGCAAATGCGCAGGCGTTCCTGCCCCCTAGGCACCGTAGGGTATCGAATGGGACGCAGATCAAAACCCTGCCCCTCCAAATACTCCGAAAGGGCCAAAACCTCCCGATTTCCTGGCCAAAAAATAGCCTGAATCGGTCCCTGATTGGCCGTCAAAATAGTCGAAAGGGCCAGTTTTTCCCTTAAGGCCAAATAATGGGCTAAACGCTGCTGCAGTTCGGCCCGCAGCCGCGCCCCCTCCCGCTCCAGATAGCGATAAACCAAGCGCAAATGCCCAATCTGAGGCAAAGACATGGCCGTACTATAGATCAAAGGACGGGCAAAATTGATGAGATACTGCCGCAGGATCGAGCTGCCCAAAATCACCGCCCCATGGCTGCCCACCGCCTTGCCAAAGGTATGCAAACGGGCAAAAATGCGCTGGCTCAGGCCTAATTCCTGAACTAAACCGCCCCCATTTGGACCAAAACAGGCCGTCGCATGCGCCTCATCAACCAAAAGGGCCGCCCCATAACGCTCCGCCAAATCGGCCAAGGCCCCCAAAGGCGCCCGATCGCCATCCATGGAATAAAGCGACTCCACCCAAATGTAGCGCAGCCCCTTGGGCGCAAGCGCCAACTGCCTCTCCAAATCCTGCAAATCATTGTGCGCAAAGGCAAAAGCCTGCCCCTTGGCCAACTTTAAGGCATCATGCAAACTCGCATGGGCCAAGGCATCATAATATAAGGTATCGCCCCGCTGCAAAAGGGCCGAAACCAAACCCAAATTGCCCAGATAGCCCGTGTTGAACAGCAAAGCCGTTTCCGCCTCATGGAATTGGGCCAACTGCTGCTCCAACTCCAACATAGCAGGATGATGGCCCGAAAGCAAACGGGAACCCGTGGCCCCCATTTGCTCATATTTTTCTTGCCCCAACTGCAAAAGGAGCTCCCGATTCCTAGCCAAGCCCAAATAGTCATTAGAGCTAAAGCTAATGAGCTCTGGCCGATGGCGCAAACTGCGTTGCATCCCCCGCTTCGCATAGGCCGCAAGGCGCTCTTGCAGCCGTTCTTCATGCTTCATGACTTACTCAATTCTGGCTACCGTATTGACCGCATCCAAGTTCTTAATCGACATAATAATCTGCTTGAGCTGGTCCTTATTTTGCACCATCAAACTAATCCGTCCTTCAAAATGACCCTCTAGGCCCTCCATAGAAAATGAACGCATATTGACGCCCAACTCATTGGTAATGATGTTAGACAACTGCTGCACCACCCCCATATCATCCATGCCCGTAATCAAGAGATCGGCCACAAAAGAGGTTTCGCCAGACTCTACCCACTCCGCCTTTTTTATCCGATAGCCATAAGTGGCCTGCATATGCTCGGCATTGGGGCAGGTGGTCCGATGAATTTTCAAGCCATGCTTAGAAGTCACATAAGCAAAGATATCATCGCCCATAACGGGATTGCAGCAGGTGGCCAAAGAGTAGGTATAATTGCTGGCATCTTCGCCATCTACCATCAATTTGGGCTTCTTAAACTGCTTACGACTAGCCAAGGGACGTAGTTTGGGGCCCTTGGGCTTTTCTATCTGTGCAATTTCTTCCCTAGGCGTATCGGCCAACTCTGGAAACAGCTTTCCCTGCTCTTGCCGCAAAAGCTTAATCTCATTTAAGTTGTACTGTCCCTGATAAATGCCATAATAAAGAGCAGGGCGATTCTCTAGGCCGTAGTATTTGACCAGTACGTCTATATTCTCATCGGCATCTAGCTTGAGGGTTTTCAGTTTGCGCTCTAGGGTTTCTTTGCCCAAGGCCCCCAACTTCATGCGCTCTTCACGGAGCGCCTGACGGATCTTATGTCTGGCCCGTCCTGTCTCCACCATCTTCAACCAACCCTCTGAGGGCTTTTGGTTCGGGCTGGTCACCACCCTCAATTGGTCCCCATTTCGGAGGCGATAGCTAAGAGGAACAATCTTTTCGGCCACCTTGACCGCCTTACAATGATAGCCCACCTCCGAGTGAATATCAAAGGCAAAATCTAGGGCCGTGGCTCCTTTAGGGAAAAAGCGGAGGTCCCCCTTGGGCGTAAATACATAAACCTCCTCGGCAAAAAGGTTCGACTTAAAGCTGTTTAGAAACTCAATGGCATTGGTTTCTGGATTCTCCAGCATTTCTCGGGCTTTGGTCAGCCAGCGCTCAAAGGTGCTGCTTTGGCTCGACTTAACGCCCTTGTATTTCCAGTGTGCCGCAAAGCCCATTTCGGCAATCTCATCCATGCGCTCCGAGCGAATTTGCACCTCGACAAAGCGGCCCTTTGGCCCCATAACTGTCGTATGCAAAGATTCATAGCCATTGGTCTTTGGCATAGATACCCAATCTTTTAGGCGTTCGGGCACGGGAGTGTAGTAATCGGTAATGATAGAATAGACATTCCAACAGGCAGCCTTTTCTCTTTCAATGGGTAAATCTAAAACAATCCGAATAGCAAAGAAATCATATATCTCCTCAAAGGCCAGTTGCTTCTTCTTGAGTTTGTTGTTAATGGAAGAAATGGATTTGGCTCGGCCAAAGATGCGGGCCTTATAGCCTGCAGCTTCTACAGCCTTGCGCACGGGAGCAATAAAATCCTCTATATAAGCCTCTCTTTCGTCCTTGGTTTCTTGTAATTTCTTGACAATGTCTTGGTACTCTGTAGGCTCGATGATCTTCATGACCAAATCTTCCATTTCCGTCTTTATGGAGTAGAAACCCAGACGGTGGGCCAAAGGCGCATAGGTATAAGAGGTTTCTGAAGCAATCTTTAGCTGCTTATGATGAGGCATAGCGCCTAGGGTCCGCATATTATGTAGGCGGTCCGCCATCTTAATTAGGACCACCCGCACATCCTTGGCAATGGTCAAGAGGATCTTTTTAAAGTTTTCGGCCTGTGGGCTACTCATTTTATCGCCCTGTACATTATTGGCATTGGCAATGCCCGAAAACTTGGTCAGGCCATCTACAATAGAACTTACCTTTTGGCCAAACAATAACCGAATTTGGGCTAAAGTCACCTCCGTATCTTCTACCACATCATGCATAAGGGCCGCTTTGATAGAGCGAGGGGCCAAGCCCAACTCATCAGCACAAATACGGGCTACCTCTATAGGATGCAGAATATAAGGCTCTCCCGACTTTCGTCTTTGGCCCGCATGCGCCCGAAAAGCTAAAGTAAAAGCCAGACGCATTTCTCTTTCTTCCTCTGGGGGGTAGTCCATCCGCAGGCTGCCTAGCAAATGCTCAAAGGCCGCATAGACTTCTTTTTCTTCATCGGCATTGAGATCGGTGGTTGGGTCTGGCAAATTTAAAGGCGCCAGCTTTTCTTCTATATAGTCTACCATAGTCTTATTCTTTTTGTACAGGGCCCTACTCATCCAAAAATTTGATCCTCGGCCACCGCTTGCTCTTTTGCTTTCTTCTTTTAATAGAAAATCTTTCTATTACAGAAAAAAATGCCCCTGCCCTAGCCTATAGGCTAAGCAGAGCACAACAACAAAAAAGAAATTTAGAGAGAAGCCCTTGCTTTTCCAAACTTTTTTAAGCTATTGTCTGCATCACTATATATTATATGTATAAAAGAAATAGGAAGCGCTGCTTTTTTGCCCCTAAGTCAATGGATGAATAAAGCAGAAAACTCTTTTTATCAGCGGACTAGCATCCCTTAGGCAAAAAACAAGGCGCCAGAGGCCTCTGGATTGTTACATTTGGCTCTGGGGATTCCCCAGAGGCGTCTGGATCGTTACATTTAGCTCCGGGGATTCCCCAGAGGCATCTGGATCGTTACATTTAGCTCCGGGGATTCCCCAGAGGCATCTGGATCGTTACATTTAGCTCCGGGGATTCCCCAGAGGCGTCTGGATCGTTACATTTAGCTCCGGGGATTCCCCAGAGGCATCTGGATCGTTACATTTAGCTCCGGGGATTCCCCAGAGGCGTCTGGATCGTTACATTTAGCTCTGGCGTGGCGCTGAAGCCATCTGGATCGCTACATCATCATCTATAGCCTCCACTTCCGTAACGACTACAAAAACAGCCTTAATTTTTCTACGTAAACAATAAAAGTTAAAAAAGTTGTGTTTTTTTCTGCAAAAGACTTGACCTTATAAAATCGTTTACCTATATTTATAACGTCAACTAATTAGTAAACTAATAAACGCAATCCAATGGTAGAAACTACTGGATGGATCAAGACGGAAAACTTCGTCTATACGACCACCAAAGAAAACAAAAAGAAGATGTACCTTTTAGCGAAGGATCATGTTCACAAATTGACAGAAAAAGCGAGCAGCGATCCTGTCATTCAAGACATCTTGAACTTTATTCTCCCTGCCTATGAGGACTTTCTTCTTCAGTATCGTAAGAATACGGTAGAGAAAAGAGATTATCATCAGAAGACAGCAGCATTTGAAGATCTAATTGCCCAATTGTCTGGCGTTGAAATTCGCCGCTGGGATGTTGAAATTCAGATGACCTATGATATTGCTACAAATGACTACCGTCTATTTCTTCCCTACGGACGAGAGCCCTTCCAAAAAGGGACCTATGATATGCGCATTGAGGCAGTCATGACCTTGGGAGATTTGTTGAGCGCCGATCCGCAGCTTCAGGGCTTGGGGGCTCGTGTACTTGCCTTTGGCCAGCAGCTAGATGATCTTCGTGGCCAGCAGCAGGGAGTAGAAGGTAATAACGATGACAATGTAGATGATTTGGAAGCCAAGCGTGAAGAGCTCGCTATTATACTTTATGGTGCTTTTGCTCGCCTATTGGCCCATTATTACCGTACGCCCAAGCGGGTAGATAACTTTTATGAGCTCAAGTATTTCCGCCGCAGCCGAAATAGCAGCCAAGAGCAAGAAGAAGAAAACGACAACTTTAGCAACTTTGAAGTGGCTCTGAGTCCTGGCAGCAGCCAGCAGCAACTAGAGGGCCTACTTATTGGTGGCGAGCGCTTGCGTTTGCAGCATATTAGCGGAGAGCCCGTCTTGTACTACTTCTTGGTTAATTCTAGCGATAGCCCAGGCCAACAGTATGAGTTGCAGCCCAACCAAAGCGTTGAAGTGATTGTCCCGCTTGGCCATCGTCTTATTGTGCTAGAGAATCCTAGCCGCCGAGACAGCCTTGTCGAGATTGAGCTCCTGCCTAGCTAGGCTTAGCAACAGAACAGCCATCCAAGACTATGGATGGCTTTTTCTTTGTTTGGGTCTTTGGCCCAAGAGCTGGCTCAAAAAGAAAGCGGCCTAGGAGAAATTCTCCTAGGCCGCTACTTATTATGGTCCTATTGCTTTAATCTAGCTTTAATTCAAAAGGCAGGCGCATTTGTGGTCCTTGCATGCTTCGCAAGTCTTTTACCTGCTTCATCCAGATCAAAAGCTCGGGATCTAGATCTTGAAGCAATTGATTTTTCTGCCATTCGGTCGGCGAGAAATCAACTTTTTTGCCTCCCGTCAAGCTTTCCATCAGCTCTTCTTCAAAGTTTTTGATCTTGGGGTAATGCACGGCATCATAGCTTTCACCCAAATTGGCCAAGGCGGCAGCTTCTGTAATAGCGGCATCTAGGCCCGCAAGGCTATCGACCAATCCAATTTCTAGAGCGGCAGTGCCCAGCCATACACGGCCCTGAGCAATGCTATCTACATGGGCGCGCTTGAGGCCACGGCCCTCGCTCACTCGGTTTTTGAACAAGTCGTAAATCTCCTCAATAGATTGGGTAATGATGGCCCCCTCCTCTTCATTGAAGGCGTAATATTGGCCCATATCCCGACTCATGATCGAGAACTTGCCCGTTTTTACGGTATCCATGGTCAAGCCCAACTTCTCTTCATAGAGGCCGCGCATATTGGGAATCATACCGAATACCCCAATTGAACCCGTAATCGTATTGCTTTCGGCAAAGATTTTATCCGAGTTAGAGGCAATATAATAGCCGCCCGAAGCCGCTACATCTCCCATAGAGGTCACGACCTTAATCCCCTGTTCTTTGGCCAACTCAATTTCTCTCCAGATGACCTCAGAGGCAAAGGCAGAGCCCCCACCAGAATTTACTCGCAAAACAATAGCTTTTACCTTATCATCTTCACGGATTTCACGGATGGTGCGGGCATAGAACTCGCCCCCAATACTCCCGCGATCGCCTTCGCCATCAACGATGCTTCCTTCTGCAAAGATGACGGCTACCTTATCCGAGCCCGCAGAGCGTTCCCGCAAGGCCTTTTTCTTGATATCATAGTAGCCAGAAAGGCCCACAAACTTCAGTTTGGCCTTTTTGTCATCCTGAATCCCGACTAGCTCACGCAACTCCTTAATGACTTCATCCTTATACTTCAGGGCATCTACCATACCGTATTGTAGGGCCGCATTGGCATTGCGAATCTTAGCCTGATTGGCCAATTGATATAGACTATCGGCAGAGATGCCACGGCTCTCGCCAATGACCTCCAAATACTGCATATAGGCCCCATTGAGGTACTCTCGCACTTGCTTGCGGTTGGCCTCGCTCATATCCGTTCTGCGGAAAGGCTCGGTAGCGCTCTTAAATTTTCCTGCATAGTAGATCTGTGCTTTTACACCCAGCTTATCCATTAGGCCCTTATAGTACATAATTTGTCCCCCAAAGCCCATGAAATCAATACCGCCCATAGGGTGCAAATACAACTTATCTGCGGCAGAGGCCAGGTAGTAAGTAGACTGTGAATAGCTATTGGCATAGCCCAAGACAAACTTCCCTGAGGCCTGAAAATCGGCTAGGGCTTCGCGGACCTTTTTCATGCTAGCAAAACCACCGGGGCTGCTCTTGGGAGAAAGGTAAATCCCCTTGATATTGGGGTCCTCCTTGGCTAGGGCAATCAAGGCCAAAAGGTCGGCTAGACCTACATTCTCGGCAAAGAGGCTTTCTAGGTCGGTGGCCCCACTTTTGTCCAAATTATTGCTCAATTCTGGAACAGCGGCCCCAAAATCTAGCTTCAAGATGCTGTTTTCCTCCACCTTGGGGTCGCCGGGCTGGTTGAGCAGCACAATGGTCATAATAATAGCCCCTAAACCAAAGAGACCAACAATGGTCCCGAAGCAGGAAGCAAAAAACTCACGGATAAAATTCTTCATAGATGATTGATTTATTAGATATGTTCTTTTTCTAATGATTTGGGGCTGCCCCGCCCTCCGGGCGGGTCGGGCTGTGTCAGGGCTCGCTATTCGCTCGGCCCTGCGCGGGCTACGCCCGCTGGGTCTGGCCTTCGGCCACCCTTTTCCATCCCTCAGCCTCTGCGGCTAAAGCCGCAGCCAAGCGACATAGCGCTTTGCGCTATGGGCTAAGATGCTGGGCTGGGGCCCAGCATATCGGCGGCTTCGCCGCCTCTTTGGGCCAAAAAGGCCGCCTTGCTCAATTCATTAGAGAAAATAGTCAAAGTTTTTGGGACAAAAAAAGGGCTGCCCCTAAAAGTCGACAGCCCCACAGATATTTCGGACAAAACTTAGTGCCCTTTAAAATTGGGCGCACGTTTCTCCAAGAAAGCCGAGGCCCCTTCCTTAAAGTCTTCGGTATTCACGGCATTGGCAAACTCGATTACTTCTTTCTCGAAGCCGCCCTTGCTAAAGTGGCTATTGACACATTCGATCACTTTTTGGATAGCGATAGGGGCTTTAGTAGCAATCTTCTCTAGGAGTTCTTTGGCCTTAGCGACCTCCTCTCCTGCGGGCGTGACATAATTCAGCAAGCCGAGGCGGTAAGCCTCTTCGGCCTTAATCATATCGCCGGTCATGAGTAATTCGATGGCTTTGGTTTTGCCCAAGTATTGGATCAAGCGTTGGGTTCCGCCATAGCCGGGGATAATGCCCAGATTTACTTCGGGTTGGCCAAAGCGGGCCTTCTCGCTAGCGACACGAAGGTGGCAAGCCATAGCCAGCTCACAGCCACCGCCCAAGGCAAAACCATTGATGGCAGCGACAACAGGAACCTTAAACTCTTCAATCAAAAAGAAAATATCTTGGCCATGTTGGGCCATCTCCAAACCAGCCTGAGCGTCTAGTCCAGTAAACTCGCTAATATCGGCACCCGCCACAAAAGACTTGGGGCCTGCTCCAGTAAGGACCACCCCTTTAAGGCCTTCTACGGCTAGGGCATCTTGGCCAAAAAACTGCTTGAGCTCCTTCAAAGTTTGTTGATTGAGGGCATTGAGCGCTTTAGGGCGATTGATAGTTAGTGTAATGATGCCGTTTTCTTCAACGGCCAAAAGATTCTGATAAGTCATAATGATATCTGATTGATCAAATGGATGTTTTTCTATTGTGCTGCGTCTAGAGGCGGGCCCAGCCCGCCGGCCTAGCGATGGTAGGCAGTGCGGCGCAGCCGCAGACCCAGGCGCTGAAAGCGCCGCAGGGCCGAGCGAATAGCGAGCTGCCGAACGTAGCGCCGACGAGCGAAGCGAGGCGGAGGCCCCAAACAGAAGGCTATCGCTTTCTTTGCCAGAACAGCAAGCCCCCAAAGATAAGAAAGCCGAGCAAACTCCCCAAGAGGGCGGGCTGCCAATAAGGGGGCGAAAACTGCAATTCGATTTGGTGCTGGCCTGCAGGCAGCGGAAGGGCCATAAAACCCAGTTGGGCCCGATAAATCGGCTGCGCCTCCCCATTGACCAAAAGTTGCCAATTTGGATCGAAGGGAATGGAGAGGAAGAGGGCTGCGGGCTGCTCTAAGGCTATTTCGCCTTGGAGCTGCTTTTGGCCCAACTTACTCCAACGAACGACTTGGCGACTTCGGTTGGCGACATCTTGGCCCAGCTCATTTGGGCCATAAGCCTGAGGGTTGAGATTATTCAGGGGGTTATCCTGCAGAGCAGTAAAAGCCCCTAGATCCTCTTGGGCCAGCACCAAAGTTTTGAGCAAAGCCATCTGTTGTCTAATTGATTGATTATCCTTGGGCAGGGCCTCCCATTGCTTTTCCGAGCATTTTGTATCGTAAGTGAAGCCTAGGGGGAGAAACATACTATTCTTCCAGATCTTGACGGCCCCCACACTATCTTGCAAAACATAAAAGAAAGGATTGACAGGCTCCTTAGCCAGCCAATACTTGCTGCTAGCTAGGACCTGCAACAAAGGCCGTTGGCGAATGCCGGGGGCCCAGCGGGTTTGGTTTTCGTCCTGGGGATCAATCACTGCAGTTTTGGCCAAAAAGCGGATATAATTCTTTTGGTTGAAAGAGTGATAAGAGGAGGAGCCCTTGAAGTTTTGGACCTTGGCATCATTGAGGCCATTGTGCATAGCGGGGCTAGAACTATACATCTTCTCTATGCGGTAAAAGCCAGAGTCTTGGGCTTCAATTTTGGCCAAAGCGGCTATGCTCTCATCTTGGTAGCCTATATTTTTGGACCATTCTTCTTTGCTGATCATTTGTCGGTCGCTGCTATACACCTGCTTAGCCGAGAAAATCAGCTCGGCCAAAAAGAGCAGGGCCAGAAAACCAAAGGCCTGCAAGCGATATTTTTCAACGGCTAGGGCCGCAATGGCTAGCGCGCCCCCCAGCAAAAAGATAAAGAGCAGATTCTGCAAAGGCTGATCGACCTGTACCTCTTTGGCCGATAGAAAAGGGACATAGAGCAGAGCCGCCCAAAAGACCAGGCTAAAAATGAGCAGCCAAATATTCGGCTTGGCCCCCTGCAACAGCTTAGAGAGTCCCTTTAGGGCCAAAAGCAGCAAGCCCGTGGCCACAAAAAGCGAGTAAATGCGGTAATAATTTCCTGCGTACAGCCAAATGCTATATCGGAAAAAGGGAATAAAAAGCGGGAGCAAGAGTAAAATCAAGGCGGCCAAGCTCAGGTAGCGTTGCTTGCCCTTTTGGAAAAAGAGCGCTTGGGGCAAAAGCAAGAGCAAAGGGAGAGCGATATAGAGGCTAGGGGCCTCTAGGTAATTATTCCAGCCCTTATAGGCCAGAACATTTTGACCATTGGGCAACTGCTCATAGGCGGCCCCAAAGAAAAAGTTGGGCGAAAAGAGTCGGCCAAGGATCGTCAGGGCCTCCGCCTTTTGGGTACTGCCGAAGCCTTCCTGCATCAATTGGGCAAAAAAGGCGGATTCTCCACCCACACGGGGGCTGTTGAGAATTTGGTCAATAGTACTAATTAGGAGGACCGAGCTCATGAGTAGGCCAGCCGCTCCCCAGATCATTAGCCAGAGGTAGAGTTGGATAATGGCTTTTTTATCTTTCTCCCCCAACTCCAAGAGGCGAAAAACGCTATAAACGCCTACAAAGAGGCCAATAATATAGAGATCTACAGGCATATTGAGGGCCAAGAAAAAGACCGAAAGGCCGAAAGTCTCTCCTTTTTGTTTGGCCAGCAGGCGCTCGAAACCCCAGAGGCAAAGCGCCATAAAAACGGCTTGAGTGCTGAAGACATACCAGCCTGCGCCGATGAGCAGAAAGCCAGAGAAAGCGAAGGCCAGTCCCCCCGCCATTTGGGCCAGGGGCGCCAACTGTCTATAGCCTAAAAAGCGAAAGAAAAAGAAAGCCGCCAAAAGCAGCTTGAGTGCTTCCATCCAAGCGATGCCATAGGCCAGTTGTTTTGGGCCGAGGAGATAGAGCGGCCATTGGAAAGGGTCGCCTAGGCTAAGGGGGAGAATATTTTGCCCCATTCCTTGTTGGAAAGACCAAGTAGGGAGCCCCTCTTTTTGGAGATAGTCTGCTACATGATGGAGTTGGGGATAAAACACATTAAGCGTATCGCTTCCAATATCTTTAAAGAGGAAAAGATTTGGGCCAAAGAGAAAAGCGCTAAAGGCCAGCAGAAGCAAGATAGTCGTCAGGCCCAAAAAGATATAGGTTTTATGGGGCAGCCATTTTTGGGGAATAAGCGAAGAGGACATAAGGCGAAGAATTAGGGAAGCCCATTATGCTAGGGGCTTCCGTTGCGCTAAAATTGACTAAAAAAAGGCCCTTCTCAGCCAAGAGAAGAGCCTATAGAAAAGATTGCTTGTTATAACTAGTTAGAGCGTTTGTTGGCCAAATAGCTTACTCGGCGGAAGTTGGCTCTACGCAGCTCTGTTTTTACATCGGTGATGAGTCCCATTTTCACTTCCCCATCAATTTTCATGGCACAAGTCATTTCGTTGTGGCGTTCGGGGTTAATGGCCGAACGTTCTACATTGACAAACTGCATGATATCATCAGGAGTAGCAAAAGCATCGTTGAGTTGGATCTTAGGAGCCGAACCAAACTGAGCTTGATAAACGGGAGAAGGAGGACCGATGAAGATATGGCTCACCATAGATTTTTTCTCTAGCTTTTGTAGTTCAGTAGCTTGAGGAATTCTGACGCGCACCTTTACATCTGCATCACGCATTTTTGTTACTACCATAAAGAAACAGAGCAACATAAAAACGATATCGGGTAAAGAGGCGGTGGTGATACCGGGGGCATCCTTCTTTTTATTCTTCTTAAATTTAGACATGGTCTAGTGGTTTAAGATTTAATCAAATCGAGTGGGCTCCGCTTCAGAGAGGAACTTGGGATAATCCTCACGGATAGCCATACGGTCTTCTTTTTCGAGGGTTTGGTATGGGCGGCCAAAGCGGCGCTGGGCTTCTGACTCCCAAATGGCATTATAGGCAGCTTGTAGTTCGTTGTAGACCCCTAGGTAGGTAGAGTAATCAGTTCCATCATCATTTTGCAGCGAGATCACAGCTGCTTTGGGGTTATCTGACATAGTAGGGTCAGAACCATTGTTGGTGATAAAACGGATAGCTTTTTCCTTAAGGCTTTCTACAGGAAAGCCGGGCTCTCCTTCTACAGCAAGCTGATTGGCCCCATTGATGACCACTTCTAGAACGTTACGAGAGTTTTTATCCTGAGGTTCTGGGGGTTCATCTACCCATTGGGGGAGAGTCACCTGTAGTCCAGAATCCGTTTGAATAGTCGTAGTAACGAGGAAGAAAACCAAAAGCAGGAAGGCGATATCGGCCATAGAGCCTGCGTTGATTTCTGGGATTTGTCTTTCAGCCATAATTCTTGATTTCTATGATTATGATTTAATGGTATCCCAAACTGCGGAGAAGACCCAGGCAGCAATACTGAGGAAAATCATGACCACAGCGAATAGGAGGAGGCCATCGACAAAAGCGACATCGCCAGCTTCTAGGTGGTGGTTATGGTTTCCTTGAAAGACTACCAATTCTTCGGCAGTGGGAGTAGTACCCATTGCTTTAGTGACAAAGAAAACAACCAACATTGCTCCGGCGGTAGCTAGGAACTTGATTGATTCTTTGATATTGAACGCCATGTAGAGAATAGGGCCTACAATAGCGACAATAGAGCAGATAGCAATGAGTAGATAAGTAATATTTAGCGCAGGGTTGAAGATTCCTGAAGCATAAAGCGTAGGCCGATCTGCTTCTTCTGGAAAACCTCCAACGATTGCGAAGATAGAGATGAGAGACAATAAGGCACCTAAAGAGAAGCTAATTGTCACCCCATGCTTTTTCAAAAACTGATATGCACCGTTCATAAGGCATTTCTGATTTTTGGATGTGAATGGAGAAAATCAATTAGGCTTCTTTGCCATTATTGTTGTAGCCGTTATCTAGGAGGATGTCAATCATAGAGATTGTAGCATCTTCCATTTTGTTAGATAGAGAGTCTACTTTGTTGGTAATCAAGTTGTAGAAAATCTGAAGGATAATCGCTGTGATCAGACCGAATACGGTAGTCAAAAGGGCTACTTTAATACCACCTGCTACATCAGAGGGGCGGATATCACCAGCGGCTTCGATCGCATCAAAGGCTGAGATCATACCGATTACCGTACCCATAAAGCCCAACATGGGAGCAAGAGCGATAAATAGCGCCAACCAAACCAAGCCTTTTTCTAGGAGGCCCATTTGTACGCTACCGTTAGAAACGATGGCTTTTTCTACAGCGTCTAGGCCGTTATCTACGCGGCGGAGGCCTTCTCCGAGTACTTCGGCGGTGGGGCCAGGAGTAGCTTTGCAAAGCTCGTGAGCACCTGCAATATCGTTGGCGCGAACATGGTCCTCAATTTTGGTCAACAACTTTTTGGTGTTGATAGTGGCCAAGCTAAGCGTGATGATACGCTCAATAGCTACAGCCAAACCAAGGATCAAACAAACCAATACGAAGGTCATGAATTCCCAACCTCCATCAATATAGTATTTCTTAATTTGCTGGTAGAAAGTTACTTTCTCAGTTTCAGCATCTGCAGTTTCTACATCAGCGCCCGTTTCTTCGGGGGCGGCTTCAGGAGTTTCTTCAAGAGTAGCAGCAGTATCGGCTCCCTCTTCTGGAGTTCCTTCTTCTACTTGTTCAGTAGGGTCGCCGTCGTTATCAGCGGGAGGATCTTGGGCATAAAGCGCCGTGGTTGAAATCGTTGCTCCCAAAACAAGCACAAGCAACAAAGCAAACAATCTTTTCATAATAGATGTGCGATTTAACAGTTTTTCGGAAAATTACTTTTCGTCTTTACCAAGAAGCAAGAAATTACTTCTTAGAAAGCAGCTTTAAAGTTAAAGTGTAGTTGAAAATTTGAGCGCCTAAATTACTTCAGGCGCTCGGGAATTAGCGGAGAGAGCGGGATTCGAACCCGCGGTACCCGTAAAGGCACACACGCTTTCCAGGCGTGCCCGTTCGACCGCTCCGGCACCTCTCCTGTTCTTTCCTCTGCCCTCGGGGCTTTCGGAACCGCACAAAATTTGTAAAATAAAGTTATAAAACAAAATTTTTTTTAAGCCTAAATTAACAAGCGCCTTTTTTTAGCTTCCATTTTGCTTTATTTCCTTCATTTTCAGGAGCCGCCTAATTTCCTCTTATCCTTAGCCTTTTGGGCCAATATTTGTTTTATAGACGCCTCTTTTTCAAAAAGGGGTGTGCGCCCCCTCTTTTTTTTCTAAAAAACTGATTTGGAGTAGCTCCTTGCGTTTGGGGAGGGCCGAAGGCCCGACGGCCTAGCGATGTGCAGCAGTGGCCCGCAGGGCCAGACCAAAGCGCTTTAGCGCTGCAGGGCCGAGCGAAGAGCGAGCTGCGAAACGTAGCGCCGACGAGCGTAGCGAGGCGGAGGCCCCAAAACAAAAACGACCTACTCCAAATCATCATCTTAAAGGGTTCCTCTTAGCTCTTGCTCCCGCTCGATGGCTTCAAACAAGGCCTTGAAGTTTCCTTTGCCAAAAGATTGGGCGCCACAACGCTGAATGATTTCATAGAAAACGGTGGGGCGATCCTGTACCGGCTTAGTAAAAATCTGTAGCAAATAGCCATCTTCATCTCGGTCGATCAAAATATTGAGTTTTTTCAACTCTTCCAAATCCTCTTCAATTTTGCCTACCCGATCCAAGACCGTATCATAGTAATTATCGGGCACATAAAGGAAGTCTACCCCATTGGCTCTCAACTGACTAACGGTCTCAATGATATTGTCGGTAGCCACGGCAATATGTTGCACGCCACCGCCCTGATAAAAGTCAATGTACTCCTCAATTTGCGACTTCTTACGGCCTTCGGCGGGCTCGTTAATCGGAAACTTCACATAGCCGTTTCCATTAGATACCACCTTACTCATTAGGGCCGTATACTCGGTAGAAATATCATTATCATCAAAGGTAATCAGGAGGTTAAAGCCCATCACTTTTTGGTAGTATTCTACCCATTTATTCATCTCGCCCCAACCGACATTGCCTACGCAATGGTCAATATATTTTAGGCCGACAGGCTGGATTTTCATAGGGCTTTCTTTGGCCATATAGCCCGGCATAAATGCGCCCTTATAATTTTTGCGCTCGACAAAAGTGTGCACGGTTTCGCCATAAGTATAAATACCGGCTAGCTTCACTTCTCCATCTTCATCGCTCAAAGTTTTAGGCTCAAAAGCCGATTTTGCCCCTCTTTCTAGGGCCACTTTATAGGCATTTTCTGCATCATCTACCCAAAGGGCCAAGGTTTTCACCCCATCGCCATGCTTTTTCACATGCTCCGCCACGGGATGATCGGGCACTAGAGCCGAAGTCAAAAGCAAGCGGATTTTGCCCTGCTCCAATACATAGGTACAAAGCTCCTTATCGCCAGTCTCCAACCCTCTATAAGCCACCAACTTATAGCCAAAAGCCGTTTGATAATAGTGGGCCGATTGCTTGGCATTTCCCACATAAAACTCCACATGATCGGTCCCCAACAGGGGCATTGCATCTTGGTTCATGTTACTGTTTTTTTTAACGTATTTAGATGATCTTGCTGTTCAGCGCCTAAACTTAAGGAATTTTTAGCGCTTTTTACTGTTTTTTGGGGCTGCCCCTTCCGCCGGGTTAAAACCCAGCGCAAAGCGGCATCGCTTTGCGAGCTTATACAAAATGAGGGTTAAAACCCTCATGAATTATCGGCCGGGTCGGGCTGTGTCGTGGCTCGCAGGTCTGCTCGGCCCTGCGGGGCTTTCGCTTCGCTTCAGCCCCTGGGTCTGCGGCTTCGCCGCCCCACTTTCCATCCCTCAGCCAGCGGCGGCTTTGCCGCCTGTAGGACCTAAAAATCTTGTCCTCGCTCTAGCATATTCCAACGCAAACCTAGGCGGCCCCAAAGCGCCTGCGGGCTTTCTGTTAGACCAGTTATCTTTTCTTGGCGGAAAGATAGGCCCAGGTCTACAAATAAATTGTGGCGCAGCTGATAACTGCCCAATAGATCCAGATATAATAAATGAGTGGCCAGCCCCTGCCCTATTTGGTTGCCATACTCCTGTTCTCTCGTAATATAGGAAAGGTGGATATTGCTGCCCCAATTGCTGCCGCTGCTATCCTGCCCATAAAAGGCATAGGTACATTGGGCCCGAAGCTGCAGTTTGGGCATTGGCTGATAGCGAATAATGGCCAAAAACTCTCTAAAGTTGGCCCCTAGCGGATGGGCCAAAGGCTGATTATAATGCGTATAACTAGCCGAGCTATCTCTAAAGGTATAGGTATAGGGACGAACCGTATTAAACTCCAATTGCAGATCTAGACGATTGATATTGGCTACATTTCGGTATTTGAGGCCCAATTGCAGACCCTGTTTGTTGGCCCACCAGCCCCCATTGGCCGCAGAAGGCGAACGGAAGACCTCTGAAAACACAAACTCATCAATGACCACTTGTCCATAAAAGGCAAAGCGCCGCAGAAAATCCCAGCGAAAATTTAGGCCCAGCATAGCATTATCTGGGCTGCCTAGGCCTTGCTCTACCGCCCGATAAAAAATAAGGGGATTGAGATATTGCAACTCAAACCCTTGCTCTCTACCGAAAACGATGGCCTCAAACAAGCCAATTTGTAGGTTTTTGCTCAGTTTGAGGTCCAGATAATGCGCTGCCAAATACTTTTTGGGATAGAGCCCATTGGCTACAGGCGCATGATCCTGCGTCAATTCTGCAAAGATATTGCGGTAATGAAAGCGCCAAATGCGAGTATCTAATTGCAGATAAAAATAATTGTTTGAGAAATCGGACAAGAGCAAAGAGCGGTGCCCATCGCCAATAAAATGGCGGCCATGGCCCAAGCGGGCCGAGATATAGGGCATAATCTGAAAACCAATATGTCCCTGGGCCAATAGATAATCTACCCCATCTTCTGGGGCATCGGTCAGTTGGCTATCATAGACCTTATAAAAGCCCGCCCCGGGCACTGCCCCAAACTCACTAATTCGGTTTTGGATATGGCGGGGAAAAGCTGCCTGATTTTCGGTAAGGGTTGTCGAAAAAAACAAGCGTTTAGCAATATCCCCCTCTAGGCGCAAGCCTCTACGGTTGAGGAAAAGCAGGTTTTGGCTTCCATCTTCTAGGCGCTCCCCTCCTGCTTGCAGATGCAATAAAGGATTGACCGAAAAATAGAAATCGCCAGTTTGCAAGGCATATAGATTGGCCTTTTGTCTGTAGAAATGCGACCAAAAACTTTTGGGTGCGGGGGCCAGGCTATCCCAAAGGGCATTATCGGCTAAAAGATAGCTAGAGTCTGGACTTTGGCTGGCCAGCTTGCGCAGATCGCTGCGCAAAAAGGGCCGCAGGCTGCTATGTGGTCCTTCCAATTGCGGGGCAAGGGTCTGTGCTCGGTCCAAATAATCATCGGCAGGGCCCTGCAGGGGGCTATATTGGCTAGTTTGGGCCCAAACACTGGCCGAAAGCAGCAAGGGCAGAAAATAAATGAGCGCTTTCATGAAAACGAATTAGAGCGTAAAGATAGCCCGCAGGCTAAACATATAGGGATTAAAATAAGTATCCTTGCGGATATTCATAGGGGCTCTTTGCCAGCGAACATTGAGGCCCCAATTTTTGGTAAAATAAAAGGTCAGGTCGGCCACAATCATGACATAATCCTTTCGAAAATTATCAATTACAGCAGGGTCATCTTGTCCATTGATAGCTACAGTAGCATTAAGGATACGATTATAGGAAAGGCCTGCCCCAAACTGCATACGGTGGTAGCTATCCTTGCCATCTTCTGTGGAAATTTCCCAATCTTTGAGTAAGATAAGGACCGGCACCTCTATATTATTAAGGTGTAGATAAAAGTTGCGGGGCGCTCCCTGAAGAGAAGGCGACTGGCTACCTTGCTGAGAAAAAAGAATCTCTACCCCTAGGTCCCAAATAGGCGCCAAACGGGCCGTTCCTCTTGCGCCAAGGTTTAGGCCGGGCTTGGTATAGCCTGCGGCATCATCGCCATCTATTTGGGCCATATTTACCCCAGCAATAATGCTAGCCGAAAAGCGATTCTGATAATCTGAAGACTGCGCTAGAAGCGGTAAGGTCCCCATCCATAAGATAAGAAAGCATAAGATATTAAGTCGCATAGTAAATATTTTAGCGTGAAAGCCTCAAAATACTGCGCTTTTAGGGGATTGGGAAGGCGGGGGCTATTTTTTATCGTTTTGGAAAATAGAAACGGTCTATAGGCTCTTCCCTATAGACCGTTGGTTAGGACTTTAAATATGTTTTATTATTAAGTGCTACAAGCATTCTTTCAATTATTTCAGCCATTAAATCACCTAATAATAGCTTGTAATCGTTATAGTCTTTCTGATCGATTTTAGAAGCTGTAAGTACCTCAACTCCATGTGCTATACGATTTCGACTGTCTAACAAACTCTTTAGGTCTCTTTCCAAAAAATGTCTGGCTCCTGATAAACCTTTATGGACCTTTGAAAACTTTTCAATACCAAATAAAATCAAGCGATCATTCATGACCTTAAATCCCAAATTACTATTTGTGTTAATTATAGTGTTTAACCTAATTGGGTCGCTGTAACAGTAGTTTCAAATTTTTGGTAGAATCTAATTTTCTGAGCTATTCTTTGAGGAGAATTAACCAATTGGCTAACCTGATCTTCAAGATGACGGACAACAATGCTATCTAAAAGATCAAATAATTCCACCTTCACGCTTATCATTTCTTGATTTAAGAAGGAAATATATTCTGCAAGTAAATTTTGAAAAAAACCTTCCCAAGCAGCATAGAGCATAGCTATAGATTGCTGAGAAAGTATATTTTGCTGAACTTCTTTGAACGCTCCCCTAGTAGGCTTAATAAATGAAATATCTTCAATTTCTCTAAATAGCTTCAAATAACTATCTAGTAAGATTTCAGTCGTTTGCTTAAAATCGTCTATTGTCATTTGTTTATTATTTCTAAATGCTATCACTCGCTAAATAAAGAGACTGCTCTTGTCAAACGATTTCTTGTTCGACTTCTAGAATTTGAAGCAGAGCCTGAGGCCTGTCTAAAAACTGCATCTTCTTTTAATTCCTCTATTTTTCTTCTTAGGGCATCATAGTCATCTACAAAGCGTTCAAAGTTTTGCTCTACGCCTATACAAATACCATCAAATAAAGCAGGAGTAAACTGGCCGCTCTGATTTTTAAAAATATTCTCATCCCCTAATTCCAACAAAAGATTAAACACCTTTTCAAAATTTGATACAAAAGGCTCCTTCTCAAAAGATGGATCTTTTGAGAGCTTTTGCATGAAGTTATCTAAGAAAACCTCCATTTTATCGCTAATAGATTGATGCCTACCATTAGAGTAAGCTAAAAACCTTAAGACCAACTCTTGATTATATAATTCTTGTTTTTTAGCAGCAGATAGCTGGTTTCCAACTAGACGCAGAAAACTATCCTTCTGGCTTAACTCTAAGAGCATATCCGCTACCCTTACCCCATTATCCTCTGTCCGAAAAATAGCATTCCTAATTTCTTGTGGTTTCAACTTACTTCCGCCTGAGTTTAAGCGCTTAAACAGCTCAAACTTCATACTCCTACCAGTATTTGATCTTAGTATTTCTACTCGGCAGACTGCTCGTTTAATATTCAACTGCAACTTTCGGGGTAAATCATAAAACCCATAACCTTCTAAAGCGGGTAACAAAATAGCCTTAGCTAACTTCCATTTGTTCATGCCTCCCTCAGTTACATGCTCCTCAGCTTCATCCTCATCCTCTAAACGAGTTGTTATTGAATAATTTTCAGATTCTGACAAATGCCCTAAAAAAGAAATAATGGTTGCTGACCGCTGCAAACCATCAATGATTTCCCAACCTCCATCTTCTACTTCTGCTACAAAAATAGGGGGAATAGGAATAGCCAGTAAGATGGACTCTATCAAGGCTGTTTTCTGGTCCTCTGTCCAACGGTACAAACGCTGGTATTCTGGTCGGATGATTAGTTCATTATCACGATACATATTAACCAGCTCCCCAAAAGAAAGGTCCATCCTTTCTGTAGATATTTCACTCCGTTTATTAGCTACTTGTTGTTCTAAATCTTCTTCTCTTATTTGTTGAGCCATAACTTATTTTTTAGTTTCTCTAATAGTTAAATATAGGGCATTTTGTACTTTTTTCCAACAAAAACTAATAATAAGAAAGGCGGGGGCTGTTTTTTATTGATGGTTTTGCCTTTTCTGCGCCTAGGCGCAGGAAAGGGGAAAGACAAAGTTTTAAACAGCCCCCCATAGCTAGAAATGGATTGATTAACTAACTGAGAAAGATAAAAGGCCAAAAGATTTCAATCCATGCGGGTTTTAACCCGCATGCCATAAAAAATATTGCGGAGCAATACCTTGCTTGCTGTAGGTTTCAACCTACAGTAAACGGCCTAGCGATGTGGAGGGGTGGCCGAAGGCCAGACCGAGGAGCGGAGCGACGAAGGGCCGAGCAGACCTGCGAGCCCCGCAACGTAGCGCCGACGAGCGCAGCGAGGCGGAGGCCCCAAAACATCCCAATAGGCACAAAAAAAAAGCTGAATAACTCTAAAGTTATTCAGCTTTTGGTCGGGATGACTGGACTTGAACCAGCGACCACTCGCCCCCCAGACGAGTACTCTACCAACTGAGCTACATCCCGATTCGCTAGTAGCGTTGTTGTTTGTGGTCACAAATATAGGGCAATATTTTTAAGATCCAAACTTCTAGCGATTATTTTTTCTAATTTCCTCCAAAAACATCTCGGAGACGGTCCAAAAAGCCCTTTCTACCGCCTTTTTCCTTGGCATTGGGAATGAAATTTTTGCTGTCGCGCATTTTTTCTAAAGCACGGCGCTCATCCGAAGACACATTTTTAGGCACCCAAACCTTAACATGAATGAGCTGATCGCCCTGGCCATATCCTCTTAGAGAAGGGAGCCCCTTGCCTCTTAGACGGAAGACCTTGCCGCCCTCGGTGCCCGCAGGTAACGTCACCTTGACCTTGCCCGTTAGGGTGGGGACCTCCACGGCGGTACCTAGGACCAAATCGGCAAAGTTGACGTCTAGCTCATAATGAATATTATTGCCATCTCGAGCAAAGAGCTCATGCTCTTTTTCTTGGATATTGATGAGCAGATCGCCAGCAGGACCACCATTCATGCCCGCATTTCCTTTGCCATGCATAGAAAGCTGTAGGCCTTCCGATACCCCAGCAGGGATGTCAATCTCTAGGGTTTCTTCGCCATAAGTACGGCCCTCGCCTCCACAGCTGCCGCATTTGCTCGTAATGCTTTTTCCAGAGCCATTACATTGGGGACAAGCCACGGTGGTTTGCATTTGGCCCAAAAAGGTGTTTTGCACCCGACGCACATAGCCGCTGCCATTACAGCCACTACAGGTCTTGATTGAACTGCTATCTTTGGCCCCTGAGCCGCCACAGCTAGCACAATTGACGTACTTCTTAACCTTAATCTTCTTTTTGGCGCCCTTGGCAATTTCTTCTAAGGTTAGGCCAACCCGAATACGAAGATTAGAGCCTTTTTGGCCGCCTGCAGCCCTACGGCCACGGCCCCCTTGCTGCTGACCAAAGAAGTCGAAACCGCCTCCTCCGCCACCACCAAAGATGTCGCTAAACTGAGAGAAAATATCTTCCATAGAGAAGCCGCCTGCACCGCCAGGTCCAGCGCCCTGATTCACGCCAGCATGCCCATAACGGTCATAAGCTGCCCGCTTTTGGTCATCATTGAGCACCTCATAGGCTTCGGCTGCCTCCTTAAATTTTTCTTCTGCCTCGGGGTTATCGGGGTTGCGGTCTGGGTGGTACTTCATGGCCACCTTGCGGTAGGCCTTTTTGAGTTGCGCCTTTTCCACATTCCGATCTACGCCCAACACTTCATAATAATCTCTTTTCTGCGCCATGACTCTTTATCTTCTTTTTTATTGGCCCACTACAACCTTAGCGTAGCGGATGATTTTTTCATTCAAAATGTATCCTTTTTCCACGGTATCAATCACCTTGCCCTTGAGCTCTTCTGTGGGAGCGGGCACCTTAGTGAGGGCCTCATGAAAATCGGGATCAAAGGCTTGGCCAGTAGATTCCATTTCTTCCAATCCTTTTTGGGCCAAGGCTTTTTTCATTTTTTCATAAATGAGCATAATGCCATCATCTAGCTCTTGGCCAGCTTTTACCGCCCGATCAAAATCATCGAGTACGGGCAAAAGCGACTTAATCGTATCGGCCGCAGCAGTTTGGATCAGCTGCAGTTTTTCTCTGGCATTGCGCTTTCTAAAGTTGTCAAACTCAGCATAAATACGCAGGTATTTATCCTTCATTTCGGCCAGTTCTTGGGCCAATTTTTCTTTTTCGTCTTTGGGAGCTGCCGTTTCCTTCACAGTCTCCTCTTCCTGAGTTTGTGCATCTGCTTGCAACTGCTCTTCTTGCTGCTGTTGCTCCTCCTGAGGATCTAGTTGTTCCTCCTGCTTCTTTTCTTCCATGATAATATATATATAGTATGACGGTGTTTAAACGATTTCACTTTGGCCCTTGTCAAGTTTTTTGCCAGCCGCAAGATAAAGACATCTTGTCAGTTTTTTCTTGCTTTTTGGCAGTTTGTCAGTTTAGCCTGACAGGCCGAGGGGGAGCCATTATTTTTTTATTGATTTTTTTGGGGCCTCCGCAGCTTCGCTGCGGCGCTACGTTTCGCAGCTCGCTATTCGCTCGGCCCTTCGCCAGCAAGCTGGCTCGGTCTGGCCCTGCGGGCCACTGCTACACATCGCTAGGCCATGAACGAGCGCAGCGAGCTGCGCCCAGCAGGCGGCAAAGCCGCCGCAAAGGCGCGAAGCGCCTCGGCTGAGGGATGGATAGGGTGGGCCGCAGGGCCAGACCCAAGTTTTTTGAAGCGAAGCGAAAAAAACTGCAGGGCCGAGCAGACCTGCGAGCCCGGCACAGCCCGACCCAAGGCCGTAGGCCGCAGGGGCAGCCCCAAATAAAACTTCTTAAATTCCTGTTAAAGCCCTAAGTTTGTCCCCTCCTATTTAGATCAAGAGTGAGCAACTCATTTTAAAAAAACAAACTATGCGTTTATTTCAAATCGGGCTATTTTTGGCCCTCTTTTCTGGTGTTTTCCTTTTTTCTTGCCAAGATAATGCCCCTCAACAAAGCGAGGGCGAAGCAACGGTAGCCGCCGATAGCAGCCAGGAGGAAAGCAGCGCCTCGCCTAGCCCCTTGAGCCCTGAAGAGCAATTGGCCAAGATGGAGCCCGCCGCCCAAGCCGAAATGGCCAAGCTCAATGAAACGGCCTGCGCTTGCCTGCAAGAACATGCCGAGGCCATCACTAATTTTACCGATAAGGCCCTGCCCGCTATTGCCGAAGCCAAAGAAAAAGGAGGGGTTAGCCTAATGGAAGTTCTGGGCCCCTTGATGCCCGATATGCGCAAGATGAAAGGCTATCGCGAATGTGGCAGCCAGGCAGATAGTAGCATCAATCAAAACCTAATTGATGAGGCCATGGCCAAAATTTTGGGCGAAAATATGGACCCCAAAGCCGCTAGCGAAAGCAAAATAGCCATTATGAACGCCCAACTCAAACAAAACTGTCCCGATGGTTTTGCCATTCAGGAAAAAATTACCGCCTTTGCCGAGGCTGGCCAAAGCTTGCAAGGAGAGCAGCCCGCTGCCCCTCATAAATAGGCCTTGAAGTAGAACACTGGCTAGTGATTTTTATCGCTAGCCTTTTTTGGGGCAAAAAAAAACCTCCAAGCCAAAAGCTTGAAGGTTAAAGTGGTTTCGGGCGGACTCGAACCGCCGACACACGGATTTTCAGTCCGATGCTCTACCAGCTGAGCTACGAAACCAGCTGTTTTTGTTTTGCGTGGCACAAATATAAGGCAGTTTTTTAAACTTCCAAAGGTTTTCTGAAAAAAACTATACTTTTTTGTGAATTCAGAGCCTGGCCTTAAAGTTTTTTAAAAATTTAAGATTAGTGAGGCCTTTTATTAAATTTGCGCAAGTCCTTTTTTGCCCAAAAATGTTTGGTCTCATCCTTAGAATTTAAAATCTATGTACTTAAAAAGATGGAGTGTACTGGCCCTACTCCTTTGTTTTGGCCTGTTGAATAATAGTTGCGATAATGAAGTTGATGTAGTTGGCGACTGGAAAGAGGTGCCTATTGTTTATGGCGTAATTAACCCTCTGCCTTTATTTTCGCCTATGGAGCCGCACTATATTCGTATTGAAAAGGCCTTTTTGGACCCTCGTACGGATGCCTTTCAGATTGCGCAGCGGGCCGACTCCCTTTATTATGGTCCTTTTGACCTAGAAGTAATTTTGTATGAGCAAACGCAGCAGGGCTCTCAGATCATTAACACTCCTCTAGATACTTTTGAGCGGGTAAATGCCACAGATGAAGGCTTTGCGGACCGAGAAGAGGGTATTTTTGCGGCTAGTCCCAACTATATTTATAAGAGTGATGCCGTTTTGCCTGTAGGCCGTTACCTTATGCTCAAGGTGAAGAACTTGGCTACGGGCAAAGAGTATGATATATATACAAAGAGCATTCAGCCTGGCAGTCGTGATTTTACCGACTCGACCTTTAATGAGTTTAGAGTGACCACACCCTCGACGAGTTTGGGGATTAAGTGGGCCAACTATGACCAGGGCAGCCAAGACTGGATTTTTAGAGATATCCGCTTCAACTGGGCCACCCCAAGCGATGCGGCTATTTATGATCTTTCACTAGATATTCATTATTATGAATTTGAGGTAGACCAAAGCCAAACGGGCGAGCCCGAGATTCCTGGAACTCGAGTACGTAAAACCCTCAAGTGGACCCCCTTCCGCTCTGTTTTGGCCTCGGGTACTTCAGCGCCTAGAGGACTCTGCAATCTTTGTCCACAAACCTATGAACGCTTTATTGAAGGCGATGGAACCGTGGCCCAAGAAATCAATGGCGAGAGCTTCTTCCGCTATTTGGCCAACAACCTATCGAGTACTACGGATAATAATATTCGCCGCTGCTTTAGCGAATTGGATATTCGGGTAGATGCCGCTGGCGTAGAGCTGGCCAACTACCTCAAGGCCAATGCAGCCAACCAAAGCCTAGTGGGTGGACTGTTTCCGGCAGAGCCCTACACAAATGTTCCTGATGGCTATGGCATTTTTACCACAAAAATGTTTACCACTAGAAAAGGCTATGAATTAGACGATGAAGTTTTGGAGTACCTCAAATTTGGGGAAATCACTCGAAATCTTGGTTTTAGAGATTATAGCTGCAACTAAAATATAAAAGGCCCTTTGGAGGGCCTTTTTTTATGCCCTGCAAGCCAGGCCGCCAAGCAATCACTGACAAGAGAGCGGACAAAAACTGAAAAAATGGCAGCTTGTCAGGCCAAAATGCGGGCAAAAACAGCCGATTTGGCAAAAAAAAGGGCAAAAAAGAGAATAAATTCTGTTGGTACAAGCCTTGATCTTAGGGCAGTGTCGCTCAATGAGGCGAACAACAATAATTGACTATCAAACTAACAAATTCAATATCTACAAGTTATGGGTAAGATTATAGGAATCGACTTAGGAACTACCAACTCCTGCGTATCTGTAATGGAAGGAAACGAACCTGTAGTGATTACCAACGAAGAGGGTAAGCGCACTACGCCTTCTGTTATTGGTTTTTTGGATAATGGCGAACGCAAAATCGGTGACCCCGCTAAGCGTCAGGCAATTACCAACCCGCACAAAACAATCATGTCTATCAAGCGCTTTATGGGCTTGCGCCACAGCGAAGCTGGCGATGATGTGAATCAGGTCCCCTATGAAATTTTGAAAGGGGCCAACGATACTATTCGTGTAAAAATTGACGACCGCGAATATAGCCCGCAAGAAATTTCGGCCATGACGCTACAAAAAATGAAGCGCATTGCAGAAGAGTACTTGGGCCAAGAAGTGACTGAAGCTGTAGTTACTGTACCTGCTTACTTTAACGACTCTCAGCGTCAAGCCACTAAAGAAGCTGGCGAAATTGCCGGACTAAAAGTTCGTCGTATCATCAACGAACCCACTGCCGCAGCTCTTGCTTACGGTATGGATAAGGCTGATGAGGATGTAACTATCGCTGTTTATGACCTTGGTGGAGGAACTTTTGACGTATCTATCCTTGAACTAGGCGGCGGCGTTTTTGAAGTAAAATCAACAAATGGTGATACGCACCTTGGTGGTGACGACTTTGACCGTGTGATCATGGACTGGCTCATTAGCGAGTTCAAACAACAAGAAGGTATTGACCTTAGCAAAAATGCAGAGGCCATCCAACGTCTAAAAGAAGCTTCAGAAAAAGCTAAGATTGAGCTTTCTGGTGGTTCTTCTACAGACATCAACCTTCCTTATATCTCTTTCAATGAAAGTGGCGCTAAGCACTTGGTCCGCCAATTGAGCCGCTCTAAATTTGAGCAACTCATTAGCGATTTGGTACAGCGTACTCTTACGCCCTGCCAAAAAGCACTAGATGATGCTGGCCTTTCTATCGGCGATATTGATGAGATTATTCTAGTGGGTGGTTCTACTCGTATTCCTGCCATTCAGGAAGCTGTAGAAAAATTCTTCAACAAGAAGCCCAATAAGAGCGTAAACCCCGATGAAGTAGTGGCCGTAGGTGCTGCTATCCAAGGTGGTGTATTGACTGGTGAGGTGAAAGATGTTCTTCTCCTAGATGTTACTCCCCTTTCTTTGGGTATCGAAACTTATGGTGGTGTATTCACTCGCCTAGTTGAGGCCAACACGACTATCCCTAAGCGTGCTTCTCAGGTATTCTCTACCGCTCAAGATAACCAGCCTTCTGTAGAGATCCACGTTTTGCAAGGAGAGCGCCCCATGGCCAACCAAAACCGCACAATCGGTCGCTTCCAGCTAGAGGGTATCCCCGCTATGCGCAAAGGTGAACCTCAAATTGAAGTAGTTTTTGACATTGACTCTAACGGTATCCTTAGCGTTTCTGCTAAAGAGAAAACGACCGGAAAAGAACAGAAGATCCGCATCGAGGCTTCTACTGGCCTTTCTCAAGAGGAAATCGATAAGATGAAGCAAGAAGCCGAGGCCAATGCCGAAGCCGACCGCCAAGCTCGCGAAAAAGTAGATAAGCTCAATGAGGCCGACTCTATCATCTACCAAACAGAACGTCAGATGACAGAACATGGCGAGAAATTGCCCGAAAACCTCAAAGCCGATATCGAAAAAGCGGTAACTGAACTTAAAGCAGCTCATCAAGCACAAGACCTAGATGCCATCAATAAAGGGATCGAGGCCGTAAATAACGCTTGGGCTGCAGCTAGCCAGCAAATGGGTGGACAGCCCGGCGCCGGTGGCCCCGAAGCAGGCCCCCAAGGCCCCGCCAATGACGGCCAAGCCGGTGGCGATGATGTAACCGATGTAGAATTTGAAGAGGTAGACAATAAGTAGTCGCCTACTCAAAAACTCCAATAATGAGGCGAGTCAACTTAGGTTGACTCGCCTTTTTTATGTCTTGGCTGTCTATTCTTTATTATCTTTGGACCAAAATCTAACTTATGGCGACATCCCCCAGGCTCCGCTACTTTCTGCTTATACCTATGCTAATTTATTTCCTTTTCCTCTTTTGGTTCCACTGGATTCAGCCCAAAACGCCAACTAAAGCCGAGAAAATTGCGGCCAATAATGAAGCTATTGCCGCCTATGTCGAACGCTTCCACCCTCTCGCTATTGCCGAGATGCACAGACTAGGCGTGCCCGCTAGTATTACCCTGGCCCAAGGTATCCTAGAGTCTCAATACGGAAAAAGCGAATTGGCCCAACAAGCCAATAATCACTTCGGCATGAAGTGCGGCGGCAACTGGGATGGCGATAGCTACTCTAAGTTTACCGGAGAATGGAATAATGAAGCCCAATCTTACCGCCAATTGGCCTGCTTCCGCGTTTTTGATTCTGCCGAAGCCTCTTTTAGAGCACATTCCGACTTCCTGCGCTACCGCAAGTATTACCAAAAGCTCTTTCTCCTCCCCTCCAAAGATTATAAGGCCTGGGCCAAAGGCTTACAAGCCGCAGGCTATGCCACAGACCCCAAATATCCCGATAAACTCATTTCTCTCATCGAACGATTTGAGCTGGACCAATATGATCAGCTCCTGCTCCGCCCAGAATCACCCTGGGTGCTGGCTCCAGATACCCTCTCTTTCGACTAACGATTATATGCTATGCGCTTGCTCTCTTTTTTTGCCCTTTTCTTGCTCCTCGCCTGCCAAAATGAATCCCAAAAAGCGGAGCTGCTCATCTTTAATGGCCCTATTTATACCCTAGATAGTAGCCAAGCTCAGGTCGAAGCCCTGGCCGTAGCCAATGGGAAAATTATCGCTCTCGGAAATTGGAGCGATATCCAAAAGTATCAAAGCCCTAGTACCGAACTGCTCGATCTTAAGGGCAAAACCCTGATTCCCGCCTTTGTTGAAAGCCATGCCCATATTCTGGGCCTAGGGCAGTTTAAACGAGAACTGGACCTCAGCCAAGTCAAAAGCTATGAGGAGCTGATCCAATTGGTCCAAGAACAAGCTGCCAAAACGCCAAAAGGCGAATGGATTCTTGGCCGCGCCTGGCATCAAAGTAAATGGGACTCTCTCCCCTTTTCTATCAAAGGCTACCAAACGCATGATGCCCTCAGCCAAGCCGTCCCCGATCATCCCGTTTTGCTGATGCACGCTAGCGCCCACGCCCTAATGGCCAACGAAAAAGCCATGCAGTTGGCGGGCCTAACTCCCGAAACCCAAATGAATGAAGAAGGCGAGATTATCCGCTTTCCCAATGGCCGCCCCACAGGCATTTTTACCGAAAATGCCATGTCGATAATTAAGCAGGCCCTGCCGCCCGCCGATGAAAATAGCCGCTACCAAGATCTACAAGCGGGTATCCAAGAGGCCCTTAGCTACGGTATTGGCAGCCTGCAAGATGCAGGCTCCGATTCTGCCGCTATTGCGCTTTACCGAAAAGCCCTGGCCCAAAATGAACTCCCGCTCCGCCTTTGGGTAATGCTGGCCTATAATAATTATGCTGCCGAGGTCCAAGGCCAAGACGATCCTTTCCTAGAAAAATGGCTGAAAAAAGGCCCCGAAAAAGGCGATTTTCTCAGTATCGGAGGCATTAAGCTTTATGCCGATGGCGCCCTAGGCTCTAGAGGCGCTTGGATGCTCGAGGAGTATAGCGACCGAGCTGGCCATTTTGGCCACCCTACTCTCCCCCTGAAAACCATTGAGAAGATTGCCGAAAAAGCCCTGCTGGCCGACTTCCAACTCTGTACTCACGCCATCGGCGACCGCGCCAACCGAGAGCTGCTCAATATTTATGAACGGGTCCTAAAAGCCCAACCCCAAGCCGCCAAAGACCACCGCTTCCGAATTGAACATGCCCAACATATTGCCCCCCAAGATATTCCCCGCTTTGCCCAGCTAGATGTTATTGCCTCGGTCCAAGGGATCCACTTTTCTTCCGATCGCCCCTGGGCCCAAAGCCGCCTAGGCCGCCTGCGCATCGCTATGGGCGCCTACCGCTGGAAACAATTGCTGGACTCTGGCGCCAAACTGATTAACGGCACCGATGCCCCCGTCGAGTCGATCAATCCGATCGCCTGCTTTTATAGCCTAGTCAGCCGCCAAGCCAATGATGGCCAAGTCTATGAAGCCGACCAAAAGCTGAGCCGCCTGCAGGCCCTAAAGGCCTATACCCTAGATGCCGCCTATGGCGCTTTTCAAGAAAAGGAAAAAGGCAGCCTAGAGCTCGGAAAGTTTGCCGATTTTGCCATCCTTTCCCAAGATATTATGCAGGTCCCGCTCCAAGATATTCCCCAAACTAAGGTCCTGCAAACTATTGTAGATGGTAAAACGGTCTATTTGAGGGAGTAGGATTTGGGGCGTTACTCCTTTCAGTCGTCGAACTGCGGACTAAAGTCCTTGTTGTCGCTGCGGCTTCGCCTTGCGGCGCTACGTTCCGCAGCTCGCTATTCGCTCGGCCCTGCGGCCTGACGGCCTTGGTCTGCGGCTTCGCCGCACTGCTACACATCGCTAGGCCGCTCATCTGCCTTTTTCTAGCTTAAGTTTCTTCTTTGGCGGCTGGGTTGTTTTGGCCCCATGGGCTAAAGCCCATTTGCGGCAAGCTATTCTGCAACTACAAAATGGCATCTTACAGTTGCGCTAAGCTATTCTGCAATTGCAAAACGGCATATTACAGTTGCGCTAAGCTATTCTGCAACTGCAAAACGGCATCTTACAGTTGCGCTAAGCTATTCTGCAACTGCAAAATGGCATATTACAGTTGCGGCAAGCTATTCTGCAACTACAAAACGGCATCTTACAGTTGCGGCAAGCTATTCTGCAACTGCAAAATGGCATATTACAGTTGCGGCAAGCTATTCTGCAACTACAAAATGGCATATTACAGTTGCGCTAAGCTATTCTGCAACTGCAAAACGGCATATTACAGTTGCGCTAAGCTATTCTGCAACTGCAAAACGGCATATTACAGTTGCGCTAAGCTATTCGCAATTTGTGAAATGGCATTTGTTTGGGCCTTAGCTGGCTAGGATTTGGCCAATCATCGCCTAGGGACAAGCCCCTAGGCAGCAAAAAGGGCAAACAAAAAAGCCCAGCCACTCCCCTAAGGGATTCCTTAGGGAATCCCGCAGAGGGGTGGGTGGGCGGGTTATATTGCGAATGAGGAGCGCAGCGACGAATACCGCTTTTGGGCCTCCTCAAGAGCAGCGCATTAGGCTAATTTTTGAACGGCAGTACTCGCATCTCCATAGTTTTGGCCGGGCGCAACGCTAAGTAGATTAACGCCAGGTTTTTTACCTGGGGCAAAGCTGCCTAGTTCCTCCTCAAAGCCGAGGGCTTCGGCACCGTTTAGGGTGGCCCATTGCAAGAGTGTCTCAAAAGGGACATAAGACTGGTAGCGGCGGATAGTCTTTATCTCTTCTAGAATAGAGAGGGACCAATTAGAGGTAAGGCTATCGGTGCCTAAACAAACCTTAGCGCCTTTTTTCAAAAATGCCTGATAATTGGGCAAGCGATTTTCGATATAGAGATTGGCATTGGGGCAGCTGGCCCAATAAACCGATTTGCCCCAGCTTTTGGCAAAAGCAATATCCTGCTCAGAAGTAAGGGTATTATGCACAAAAAGCGTTCGTTGTTCGGGGTCCATTTGCGAGAGGGCATAATGAATGGCCGTGCGGCCATTAGGCTGGAATTGGTCCAGAGAAAAACCAAACTGCCCATAAAAATCGACAAAGCCGCCTGTTCCTGTCAGGAAAAGTTCTTGTTCTGGAGGCGTCTCTTGATTGTGAATACTTACCGTATGGGCTTCTCCTTGGTTGGCGGCATTGATGCGCTCGAACAATTGGGGAGAAACAGAATAAGGGGCATGAGGCACCATCACCTTTTTGCTGCCTTCTGCTAGGGGGAGTGCATCATAAACGGCCTTATATTTTTCAAATTCGGCCTCGGCATTGGCGGCTTGTAAAAAATCGAAGCATTCGACAAAGCTATAATAGCGCAGGCGGCCCTTGGCCTTTTGGGAAAAGGTATCGGGAACATTGGTAATATCGCCTACGGCCACAATACCATTCGCAATCATTTGGTCCTCGGCCCAAGCGATAGCCTCGGCAATTTCGGTTTCGGGCGCATTGCGTCTAGACACCACCTGCTTAATAAAGTCGATGAGGCCCGTGCCCGTTTCTACTTTACCCAGCATATGAGAGAGCTCCAAATGGCAATGGGCATTAATAAAGCCTGGGACCAAAATCCCTTCATGGATCTCGATCTCTTCATCGGGATAATTGGCCCTTTGGCCTATTTCTAGGATGCGGCCCTCATCATCAAGGACCAAAACGCCCTCTTTGATGGGGGCTTCGCTAATTGGGTAAATATAATCGGCGCTTATTTTTCTCATGGTATATGTCTTTAATTTGAGGGGCAAAAATAGCTAAAACTATTGATTTTATCCTTAAAAATGCGGTGGACAGGCGGCGAAGCCGCCGCAGGCTGAGGGATGGACAGCAGTGGCCGTCAGGCCAGACCCAGCCGCCGCAGGCGGCGCAGGGCCGAGCGAAGAGCGAGCTGCGACACAGCCCGACCCGAGCGAAGCGAGGGGCAGCCCCAAAATAGCGGCATAAAAAAAGCCTCCCTAGGGAAGCTTTTCCTTAATATTTAGAGCAGCCTTAATTTCTCGGGGCCACAGCCTAATTCATCGGCTAGATGGCCGCCATTTTCGCAGAGGGGGAGCAACTCCTCCTGGAGGAAAGGCTGCACCTTAGGCTGGATTGATTTGGGGTAGAGCAGATGTAGATTGGGGCCTGCATCTAGGGTAAAATAGAGGGGGAAATTCGTTTGTTGGCGCCAATCTCGGACCTTCTCGATCAGGGCCAAACTATTGGGCTGCATCAGCAAATAAGAAGGGCGAGAAGTCATCATGAGAGCGTGTAGCATCAGGGCCTCTTCCTCGGCAATTTGGCCAAAGGTGGCCCAATCGCCAGCTTGGAGAGCGGGCAAAAGTTTGCCCAAATTCTCCTCCGCCAATTGGTAGCGAAGGGGGGCAAAAGGGTTGCCCTCCATCAGTTTGTGGCCGGCAGTACTAGAGACCGACTTCTCAGCCTGGCTCACCAGCAAAATAGTATCTTGGACCGCCTTAAAATCATCATGCAGGAGCTCGCCGCAGGGGCTAGCCCAAAGATTAGAGCTCCCCTTTAGCTGCTTAGACTCGCCCCAAGAGGCGGCCATAGGGTAAAGCGATCGGCAGGCAGAGCCAGAGCCCAGTCGGGCAAAATAGCTGGCCTTTTGCCAAAACTCGGCCTGATCGGAAGCGGGGCCAAGGCCCAATTCGGCCGCCATATCGCAGAGGCAGAGGGCCAGAGCGCTCATGCTAGAAGCGGAGGAAGCGATGCCCGCAGAATGGGGAAAAGAATTCTTAGAATCCAGTTCTAGGGCGTATTCATCGAGAAAAGGCAGCTCTTCGAGAATGCTTTCTAGAAAACCCTGAATACGTTGGGCAAAAGCTGGTTTTTCTTGGCCTTCAAACAAAAAGCGCAACTGAATACCGCCCTTAGCTTTGGGGCTATAGCGGAGGGTCGTTTGGCTATAGGCGGCAGAAAGCGTAAAGCTTAGCGAAGCATTTTTGGGAAGTTGGCGGCCGTATTTGCCCCAATACTTAATAATGGCAATATTGGAGGGGCTTTTCCAGCAAGTTTGATTCATGATATACTTATTTTGATGTTGATTCAGGGGCTTCCATAAAGCTTTGGGGCTCTAGAAAAGCAAATTGATAATATCTGAAATAAAGGGATTGCAGACCGAGAAATAGGCGGCCATCCTCTAGGGGGTAGCTCAATTCGGGACAGAGCAACTCATCTTTAAATTCGTAAGATAATAACTGTTTCTCTTTTAGCTTGCCTTGGGCATCTATTTGGGCTAGGTAGGCGCCTGATTCGCGGCCATAGAGGCCTCGATTGAAGAGCAGATACAGCTTGTCGGCCTTCTCCCAAAGGTAAGGGCGTAAAAAGCTAGCCTTAGACTTGGGAAAAGAGTTATGTTTGAGGATACTCTGCTCCCAGAGTAGCTCTCCAGCTTCAGAGAAGCAGAGCAGAAAAATATTGTGGCTTTTAAAGTTATGAATGCCATAGGGACGTTCTTCAGCTAGGAGGATCAAGCGACCATCGGCCAGTTGTCGGAAGCTAATCGTTTTGTAATTGCGCAGCTCTGTTTTCTCCTTAATTCGCCCTAACTTCCGATGCAATAATCGGGATTTTAGCGAGTCGGAAAAGGACTGCTTATACTTTTTGAGCACCTGATTTCGGGCGGCATTTATCTTAATAAAAAAATAGCCAGCTTGTTTATAATATTTTTTCTGCGAGTAGAGGCCCGTCCAATAAATATTGCCCTCCTCATCAAAGAGGAGCTCCATTTCATTGTAGAAAAACTCGCCTAATTTGGGCGTAAAGCGCACAAACTCCTCCGCTTTTTGGCCCACAAAAAAGACCAGAGGGTCTGCCGTCACCTTTTTGAGTTGATAAGAGCGTTTTTCTCTAAACTGATCGCTCAGAATAGCCACCACCCCTTGATTACTAATTTTTAGTTTTTGAATGGCAATCACTCTTTTTCCGCTTTGGTTGGGAGAAAGGTCTAGCTTGCGCTCCCAAAGCAGCTGAAGACTGGCATCGAGCACCCGCAGGCGGATGCTATTGGTAAGTCCCCGAATATCTTCAATATCGCCTTCTTCCTCATAATCGTAAAGCAGCAATTTGCTCCCATCTGGAGAAAGGACAAAATTGCCTCGGTAGAGGCGCTCTGTCATATTAAAGGGAGGAATCAGGGCAATGCTATCGGGAGATAAGCGAAAACTATCGGGCAAAATTTCTTTGGCATAGAGGCTCACATCCTCATAGCGCTGAAGAGCCTTATTGTCTATATAGTAGGAATAGAGCAAATAGTTTTTGTCCTGAATGTGCATGGCTCCGCCATATTTTCGCTTTCGGTCGCTTGAAATATAGCGGCCCTTTAGCTTGAGCTGCCCATCGTAAATTTCGGTTTCGGCCTTATCGAATTGCTTATTAAAGCGCAAAATCTGAAAGCGATTCTCCTCATACTCTAAAAGCGCATAGGTTTTATAGTTACCTAATCGCTCTTGGCGCTCGCCCAAAAATAGCCCTTGTGCGCCCAAGAATAAAGGGAAAAAGCTAATCAATAATAGAAGTATAATTTTATGCATGTATAGATGATTTGATGTAAATGTACAGACTTCTTATAGAAGTCTAAACTTAGCCCTAAAGCAAATAGATGAATCTCTGGAACAATCTGGTGGTTTTAAATTAACCAAGCAAAAGAGAAACTAATTTTGATCTTTTACATTTACCAGACTTTCTATTTATCAAAATCCTTTCTAGAATGATTGGTATTTTTATACTTATTGGCGTTATTCGCAATTATTGGAACTTAGCAAAAGCTAGAGGCAAGAATGCTTATTTATGGGCATTTCTATCTTTTATTATTTATTATGGCTTAATGCTACTCATGGCCATCGCCATTATGTTTTTCCTAGGAGATTATATTGAAGAAGATACCGCCTCTGAGTTCCTCTTCAATTTAGTTATTGGTATTCTATCTTTACTTTTCACTTATTTACTAGGCCCAGTCCTTATTAAAGATGATAAGGCCCTCTCTTTGGAGGAGCAAAACGACATCTTAGATGCTGGCCTTTAAATTATCATTATGATCATACTCACTATTATCCTTGCAGGCGCCCTAGCCATTGGCAAATGGTATTGGGATAGCGCCGCCGAGCAATCCCTGCCCAAACTCAAATGGCTACTCATTGGTATGGGCCTATTTATTGGCAGCTATATCCTCATCGGGATAGTGGTCTCCCTAGTTTTTCAGTTCGTTTTTGGCGATCTGGCCATTGGTATACATGAAATTGGCAAAATTCTTATTACCGCCTCTTTGGCTATTAGTGTCTGCAAATGGGGCAACAAACGCTGGCTAGAAAATTATAGCCCTCCCCAAAAATCAGATATCTTAGATGCGGATATATAAACCAGTTTCCTATGCAATTGACTATTTATTTACTCCTGTTCTCTTTTTTTCTGACCTTAGTTCTTTACGGACATTACCGCCTCAAAGCTCAAGCTGCTAGACTAAATCCAGAAATTTGGGGCCTAGCTGGCCCCATGCTTTTCTTTGGCCTCAATCATTACCTCAGCCTGCTCATTATTGCCCTTCGGGAGAGCATCAGTAATATTGATTTATTTCTCGCCCTCAGTATAGCAGGCAGCCTTCTTAGCTTTGCGGCCATTTTCTTTATGGCCCCTTACCTAATTTCTACGGTCCAAACAACAGCAGAACATGAACGCGATTAGCCCCCAGCTCCTCACTTATATCCTTAGCCTAATCAGCCTATTTTACTATGCTTCTCTTGCCCCTAAACACAGCAAGAACACCTTACTATGGGCAGCTTTTGGCTTTCTTTTTCAGACGGGCCTCTCTATCCTTTTCATCCTATTCAGTAAGGTATTTATCGCCCTATTCAAAATCCTTTCTTGGCCCATCAATGATTATTGGGCGATTGGCCTGCTCCTTCTCCCCCTAATCGCCTGCGTCCTTAGCCTTAAGCTGGCCCCTTCTTTTGTTGCGCCCCAAGCAAAAGGCCCCGCTCCTTCCTCCTCCAATTCAGATATTCTAGATGCGGATATTTAGGGGCCCGCGGCCGCCCTTTATATAGGGGCGGCCGCCGCTAGGCTACGCCGCTCGCAAGTCTGCTCGGCCCTGCAGCCCTGCGGGCTTTGGTCTGGCCCTTCGGGCCACGGCTGCGCAGCGCTGGGCCATTTGGCCCTGCGGGCCAAGGGGGCTTCGCCCCCTACATTCCTAAACCTAGCATAAAACACGCCCATGATCAACTACTATGCTTATTACATCCCCTTCCTACTTATGCTTGGCCTCAACTTTTATTTCTACAGAAAGAAAGCCATTCGCTACAATAAAAATCCACTAAATTGGGGACTTATTGGTCTTCTTATCTATTACGTTTGCTTTGAACTGCTCTTTCAGCTCGCCCATTTGTTATTTGCAGTTGTTGGCTACGGATACATTTTTTACACAGAGCAGTTTTCAGAAAAAGAAGAGGGACCTCAGGTTATGTATATTCTACTTTATAGTCGCCAAGCAATAGCCTTCCTTTCCGCCTTATGGCTAAGTTTGCGCATAGGAGAATTCCTTATCCGCCCTAGTAAAAATCAGTCTAATGCCGACAATCAACAGCCCTAGGCCATCTGCTAAAAAGGACTGCTGCCCTAAGACAACCTTCTCGCTGTCTTCCTCCTATCTATCTTGCTCTTCCCTAAGGTCCGCAATAAGCTCCCATAAGCAAAGGCCGATTTTAATTTTTGCTCCCCAGACCGTATCCGCATTTCTTCCATCGGAAAGCGCTGTATATGCCGCCCCAACTGCATTTCTTCCTTAATCCCCGCCCCGCCAAAACTAAGGTCCAAATTGGCCCGATCAAAAAAATCTAGCCCCACTTCATGGTCCGTAAAAGGAAAAGCAAAAGCCCGAATAGGCTGCGGCAGCCAAGCTGCCAACTGCTGCTGGTTTTTCTCGGTCTGATGCAATTGCTCTTCTAACGAAAGCTTTTTGTATAAAGGATGATCCCAACTATGCCCGCCTACACTAAACCCCATACTTTGCAGGGCTTTTAGCTCTTCTAGCTTTAAATAAGGTTGTTTTTGGGCCAAAAAGTCAGGGACCGAACAGCCAATTCGATCCGCCCAAGCCAAAAGTTCGCCTTCCTGAGCATGCCCCACCGAAAAAAGTAAGTCTGCTTCTTTGGTCCCCAAGGCTTTTCGCTCTTCCAAATGGCTGTAAATCAAAGCCACCAAATGCCTAAACATCAAGCACTTATTATCAATAAAAGCCCCATTGATAAAAAAAGTAGCAGGAACCCCCAAACGCAACAAAATAGGCGCAATAACATGATAACAACTACTCAGGCCATCATCAAAACTCAAATGAAAAAATGGCTTTCGAGCAGGGCGACCCGCTTCTACCCAAGCCAACAGTTCGCCTAAATCTATGGGCTCAAAATGGGCCAAAATGAGCTTTAGCTCGGCCTCAAATTGCTGAGGCGAAATAAGCGGATAAAGGGGCGAAATATGGGGCTGCGGCTCCGCTTCTACCGCATGATAAAAGGGAAAAAACGCCTCTACCTTTGCTTTTTCTTGCCAAAAAGAAAGGGAAAAGGCCTGAGCCAATTGGTCCAGACCTTTTTTCATATTATTCTTTATCCAAGGCCCTAAGCCTTCTCTTTGGGCATAGTACATTGGCCATTAAATATTGCTCCTTGTTCAACCTGCAATCGCTCACAGTCAATATCTCCTTTCAATTGAGCCGAAGCCTGCAAATAGACCAAAGCACTGGCTTTTACATTCCCCTTGCTCTCGCCCTCAGAAATCATTTCTTTGCAGTTAATCTGGCCCATCACCTTGCTTTTAGGCGCCATCACTAGGCGGCCCCCACAAGAAATTGTTCCATGCACCTCTCCTTCCAAACGAATGTTGGCATTGGTCTCTAAACTCCCCTCGATAATGGTCCCCTGCGCCAAAATACATACATCCTTGGCGCCAATAGCTTTCTTCTCTTCCATAAAATTAGTTCAAATTTGGTCTTTAAGATAAGAACTTCTCCTTAATAGGCCAAGTTTTTCCTCCTTTTGGGGCTGCCCCGCCCTGCGGGCGGGTCGGGCTGTGTCGTGGCTCGCAGGTCTGCTCGGCCCTGCGCAAAATTTCGCTAGGCTCATTTTGCTGGGTCTGCGGCTGCGCCGCCCCACTTTCCATCCCTCAGCCGAGGCGCTCCGCGCCTGCAAAACGCAGTTGGACCTATTTCAGGCCCCGCTTTTCACAAATCGTATCATAGGCCTCTTGCAAACGCTTAAACTTAGACTCCCCCACTTTCTGAAATTCCTCTCCCAAACTCGCCAAACTATCCGGATGATACTTCTTCACCATCTTGCGATAGGCCGCCTTTAATTGGGCATCAGAGGCAGAAGGGGGCAACTCTAAAATCTTATAATGGCTGTCCATTTCATCATAAAACATCGCCTTAATCGATACAAAATCACTATGCGGTAGGTCCAACTCCAAGCTAATGCGCTTGATGGTATCCACCTCCACCTGGTCAATACTATAATCTGCATTGGCAATGCCAAACAGAAAATAGAGCATCTGCAAGCGGGTTTCATAGCTACTGCTCAAATAAATCTGCCGACAAGTTTTGGCCATATCCCAATCTTGCTCTAAGGCCGCACTCAAAATGCCCATATATTCTTGCAAGTTATCTTGGCCAAACTGCTCGACCAAAAACTTTTGAATATAGCTCAGCTCCAACTCTTCTACTTCTCCATCTGATTTGACCACCGCCGCGGCCAAGATGAGGGAGCTCAAAATAAAGTTGATGCTGTCGTTGGGTTGTGGCAATTGTTTTTTGCGCCTTTTTGGGCCTCTCCCCCCTCCTTTTTGAAGCAGTATATCTAGAAAAAAGCCAATACCTAAACCCAGCAAAAGACCAATTGGAAAGTAGAGCAAGCCACCCAACAGCAAGCCTAGAATCTTCCCTATATGTTGTTTTAGTATCTTCATCTATGCTATTTTTTACCCAAGGACCAACTTTGCTGCAGCCACTCACTACTTTTTTGCCACCATTCTACAAAGGGCTGGCTTTTTTCTTCCGTTTCGGCCAATTGCTCTAAAATGGGTTGTTCGGCGCTGGGGTTTTGCTCTTCGCTCAGGATAGCCAAAAAGCGACTAATTTTGTCTATGGCCTGTTGGGCCTCTGGCACATAGGCCCAAGCAAACTGCCAAACATGCGGCATGCCCTCCCAAAGGTCCACCCAAATTTTGGCCCCAGCAGCCGCCGCTTTTTCTCCTAAGCGGCGGCTATCATCTAATAAAATTTCATCTGTACCGACCTGGACCAAAATCGGGGCCGTATCTTTCCAGTCTCCAAACAAAGGAGAAACCAAAGGCGACTTAGGATCTGCCGAGCCATAATAAGACCTGGCCCAACTACCTGCATGCTCGGCCCGCAGAATCGGATCATTTTTTTGGCAACGCTCTAGGCTATCTCCAGACAAAGTCAGATCGGTCCAGGGCGAAAGCACCACGGCCCCCAAAGGCTGCGGCAGCTCCAAGCTTTTTAGTTTTAGTAGCAGACTAAGGACCAGCCCTCCCCCAGCCGAATCGCCCATAAAAAATATATCTTTTGGTCCATAGCCTTGGTCCAATAAATAATGATAAGCAGAAAGGGCATCATCTAGGCCAGCAGGAAAAGGATGCTCCGGCGCCAAGCGATAATTTACACTTAAAGCGGGAATGCCCGACTGCGAGACAATTTTGCCCACCAAGGCCCGATGCGCCCTAGCCGAGCCCAACAAAAAGCCCCCACCATGCAGGTATAAAATGATTTTTGGGTTCTTTTCTGCAGAAGGATGACAAAATTCGGCCGAGCAAGTAGGCAGCTCAACTTCTTGGTAATGCAAGCCCTTGGGGGCGGGCAAACGACAAAGGGCTTTATCATGCTCTAGGCGCATTCGGTCAATATCATCTAAATAGATGAGACTCATTTGGCGCATAGCACGCATGGCATATTTTACAAAAGTGGATTGTATACTTGGCATAATTCTGACTTAATTAAACGCATAATAGACCTAAAGCATCAAAAAGGGCCATGGCCCAGCGCTGCGGAGCGGGTGGCCGAAGGCCAGACCAAAGGCAGGCTGCGCCTGCCTGCAGGGCCGAGCAGACCTGCGAGCCCCGCAGCATAGCGGCGGCCGACCTAGGCGCAGCCTAGCCGGCCGCGGGCCCCAAAAAAAACGAAATCGTATAGGGCTTTAAGTCTTTAGAAACAGAAAAATAACAAAGATAAAGAAGGCGCAGTTAAAAAATCGGTTATTTTACTTTTCAGCACCCCAGTTGCGCCTTATCTTTTGCCAGCTAATTGAGTTTCACCTAATTTAATAGAACTTATGCCAAACTTATTAAAACTTGCCCTACTGGCCCTCCTCTTCTTGCCGCTTCATTTGAGCGCTCAAGACTCGGATGGCCTTTATAATGTCAATATGAAATTTTATCATCTCGACTTGTATATAGACATCGACAAGCCCCAAATTAAGGGCTCGGTCTATATTGAGTTTGTGGCCGTGAAGGACCAAATAGACGAGCTCTACTTGGACCTTGGCGAGGGGATGAAAATAAGTAAAATTGATGGGGCCAGCGCTTTTGAGCGAGAAGGAGAGGAAATTCTAGTCAAATTATCGGGCCGCCCATTACGCAAAGAAGAAAGAGGCAAAATTACGGTTCATTATGAGGGCGTTCCGCAAAACGAACAGCTGGATGTAGACGGAGAAACCGTGACCAAGGGCCTATTAGTTAAAAACCGTGGAAAAGATAAATTTCAGAGTCGCTTAGTTGCCCTAGCGGCCTATCCGCAGGCGGGTTACCGCTGGTTTCCCTGCCGCAGAGGTATTGGCGACAAAGTCGATTCGGTTTATGTAGATGTGACGATTCCCGTTCGTTTTAGTACGGCTATGGTGCAAGAAAAAGAGCGCAAAATTCCTTATACGGCTGTTTCTAATGGCGTTTTGGAAGGGACCGAAATCTTGGAAGATGGCAAAAAAAGAAAGTTCAAATGGCGGCATCGCCACCGCATTGCCCCCCATCATTTGACCATAGCCATCTCTAATTTTGCAAAAATGGAAGTGGAGTACAAGGCCAAGGGCTACAGCTTCCCGATCAACTTTTATATCTTTCCCGAGCATCTAGAAGAGGCCAATGCCACCATCAATCGCTCTAAGGAAATTATGGCTTGTTTGAGCCGTACCTTTGGCCCCTACCCCTATAAAGATGAGGGCTTTAGCGTGATTGAGCTGGGCTTGCCCTTAGGCTTGGACGGTATGCCCACCCAAACCGCCGTTTTGGTAGAAGACCTCAAGAGTTTTCATATGTACCAAGTGGTGCACCAAGCCGCCAATATGTGGTTTGGCAATCATATTTCGCCAGAAGCTTGGCAGGATGCCTGGATCACCGAAGCCCTAGCCACCTATGCCGAGGCCACTTGGCAGGAGTATAAGCGGGGGCTCAATGTTTACCAAATCATTTTGGACCAAAAAGAATACTATGAGGGCGGCAAACTCTATCTGGACAATATCAATGAGTACTCTCAAGAACGCCTTTCTAAAAAGGGAATGTACGTCATTCACATGCTCCGGGGCATTATGGGCGATGAGTATTTTTATGAAACCCTAAAGGGAATTACAGAGCTCAAAAGAGGCAAAAGCACTTATCTGAGCACCCAGCGCTTTAGAGAAATTTGTGAATATTACGCCAGCGAAAATGAGCCCAAGGACTTTAAATACTTCTTTGACCAATGGGTCTTTGGCGAGTACTACCCCACTTATAAGGTAGAATATGAAAAAACCCGCAGCGGCGTCAATCTTCGGGTCCTACAAGAAAAAGTAGAGGGCCAAAAACAGTTTTTCGAGATGCCCGCCCGCATCCGCTTTACCCTAGAAGATGGCAGCACTGTAGAAAAGGTTGTGCAACTCAAAGCCCTAGCCGATCAAACGATAGAAATTGAGCTCGATAAAGACTTTAATCAACTTGAGTTCGATCCCTTCAACTGGATTTTCAAGGACCTCCAATATAGCCGAGAAATCTTGTCTGGCCGCAGCCCCATTGAAAACATGAGCATCAAGACCAGCCAGGGCCGCCGCAAAATTGCCCTCAGTTTTGAGAGCCCCAAAAAGCAAAATATCGAGATTCAGCTCATTCAAAAAGCCAATGGCGTAGATATTCTGGAGGATAAAATTCTCCAAAGCCAAGAAATCAAAAAGGTAAAAGGCAAAAAAGAGCTCAGCTTCAAATTGCCTGTTCCGCCCAAAAGCCGAGGCGTTTTTGAGCTCAAAATTATCGGGAAATCAGATATTTTCTCTAAAACAATTCGCGTGACGCAATTAGAAAAGCGCTTTAAGTAATTCTAATTTATCCTTCTATAGGCTAGTTCTTGATTCAGGACTAGCCTATTTTTTTGGGGCCTGCCGCCTTTGGCGGCCGGGCCCTTGCGGGGCTCGCAAGTCTGCTCGGCCCTGCGCCGCTTTCAGCGGCTGGGTCTGGCCTACGGCCCCCCCTTCAGGCCCCTAGGCCTGCGGCGGCTTCGCCGCCTACAAAACCCAGAAAACGAATAGCTAGAATAATTTCAAAGCAGAACTAAAAACAATAAAAAGCAAATTTCAGCTAATAAAATTTTAAATTAGAGGGCAAACCAATTCATCATTACAACCTTATAGTGTATGCGTATACTTTATGCTTTTGCAGCTGCACTTTTGCTCTCTAGTTTTGGTCTACAAGCCCAAACGACAGCAGGAGACTGGCTAGCGCTGAAGTCGGGCCGAGAATTTATTGCCGCCGACCTCATTAGCTTTAGCAGCCCGCAGCAACAAGATGTTTATCAAGGCAAGCTGTTTCGCTTAGCCAATTTTAAAGAACTGCCCAATGCCAAAAAACGGGCAGCCATGCAAGACCAAGGCATTGTATTTTTAGAATACTTGCCAAAAAATAGCTACCTGCTTGCTATTCCGAGCCGCCTAACTGTTCAAGATTTAGAAGGCTTTGGTATTCGTGGGCTCAAACTGCTCGCTCCCAAACATAAAATGGACGCCCGACTAGAGGAGCGTCCATTTCCTATTTGGGCCATGCAAGGGCAACAACTTAAGCTTTTTGTCCAAATTCATCAAAGCATCAACTGGGAGCAGGCTCTCCAAGAACTACAAACAGAAGGCTATCCCCTGCTGTTTGTCAACCCCCTAAGCAGAACCCTAGTCACGGCCCTGCCTCCTAGCCAAATTGAACAACTAGCCCAAAAACCCTTTGTTCGCTACTTAGACTTACCCTCTGATCCTGGACAGCCAGAATCAGATGATGGCCGTAATCTTCACCGCGCCAACCTTATCGATGGCGATTATTATGGGGCCTATGCCTATAATGGCGCTGGCGTGGCCGTCGCTATTAACGATGACGGTTTTGCTGGTCCACATATCGACTTTAAAGGCCGAGCCAACCAACAAGATGTAGCTGGCGACTTTACTGGCTCTCATGGTGATATGACTGTGGGGATTGTGGGTGCCGCAGGTAACCTAGACCCTGTCATGAGAGGAATGGCCCCGCATGCTTATTTGCACGTTCGCCAATATAATAGTAGCCTGCCCGGCACGGTGGCCCTCCACCAAGATAGCGCCGTTATGGTTTTCTCTAGCTCTTATTCTAATGGCTGTAATGCGGGCTATACCACCCTAGCCAGAACCGTAGACCAAGAGATTTATAGCAACCCTAGCCTCATTCAGGTCTTTTCTGGCGGAAATAGCAACGGTAGCGACTGTGGCTATGGCGCCGGTAGCCAATGGGGAAATATTACTGGAGGCCATAAAGTTGGAAAAAATGTTTTGGCTACCGCCAACCTCTTTAATGATGACGGCCTCGCCAATAGTAGTAGCCGTGGCCCCGCCTCCGACGGAAGAATCAAACCCGATATTTCCGCTCATGGCCAAGGCCAAATGTCTACCGACCCCGATAATACTTATGTGCCTGGTGGAGGAACTTCTGCCGCTGCTCCTGGTATCGCAGGGGTGCTCACCCAATTGCATCAGGCTTATCGAGACCTCAATGCTGGCGCTAACGCCCCCTCGGCCCTACTAAAAGCCGCATTGCTCAACTCTGCCAATGATCTAGGCAATGATGGCCCCGATTACTCTTTTGGCTGGGGGAAAGTGAACGCCTATCGCGCACTCAAAACCCTAGAAGAAAACCGATACATTAACGGATCTGTGGGACAAGCAGGCAGCGCTAGCCATACTATCAGTATACCCGCTAATGTTCGCCGAGCTAAAATTATGGTCTATTGGCACGATAAGGAGGCCTCTACTTCAGCCGCCCTTGCCCTAGTTAATAACCTAGACCTTACAGTTAGCGATCCTAGTAATAGCACGCATCTGCCCTGGATCCTCGACCCAACACCTAATGCCACTACCCTAGCCCTGCCCGCTACCAGAGGAGTCGATACCCTCAATAATGTGGAACAGGTGGCTATTGATAACCCTACTGCAGGAACTTATATCATTAACGTAAGTGGTACTGCGGTGCCCTTTGGCCCACAAGACTACTATATCGTCTATGAGTTTCTGACCGATGACATCCTACTCACTTACCCCCTTGGTGGCGAAGGACTTATCCCTGGCAGCCAAGACCGTATCCATTGGGATGCCTATGGCACAAGCGCTAGCTTTAATATTGAGTATAGCGCCGATAATGGTAATTCTTGGGCTACAGTGCAATCTAATGTAGCTGGTACAGCTCGCTTTATTGACTGGACCGTCCCCACTGCTGTAACTGGCCAAGGACTTATTCGTATTACTAGAGGTAGCAACTCGGATATGAGCGATGCCAATTTCTCGATCCTAGAGACTCCTCAAAATATTCGGGTAGTTGCGGTCTGTACCTCTGCCAATACCATCCGCATCAATTGGGATGCCGTAGCTGGTGCCGCCGAATATGATGTCTTTGTTCTTGGTGCCACACATATGGATTCTGTAGGCTCTACGGCTAACCTTAGCTTTGATGTCCCCGTCAACAATATCAATGATGACCAATGGTTCTCGGTTCGAGCCAAAGGCCCTAACGGCCTTAGAGGCCGCCGCGCTATTGCGGTCCAAATGCAAGGAGGCAATACAGGCAGCGCAGCCTGCCTTATGGATTGTGGACTAAATGACGATGCCGGAATTAGCCAGGTCTTTAGCCCCCAAACACAACAGCAAAGTTGTAATGGAAATAGCCTGCCCGTAGAAGTCGAATTGACAAACATTAGCAATCAAACACAAAGTAACTTTGAGGTCTACTACCAAGTCGATAACCAAACTATTGTCACCGATACCTTTACTGGCAGCCTAGCCGGAGGCGCTGTTGCTAACTTTAGCTTTAGCCAAGCCCTTACGCTTGCTGGCCCCGGCCAATATCAGTTTAAGGTCTGGACCAATATCCCTGGAGATGGCGCTCGCTGTAATGATACGATCGCTATGACAATTGATTTTAGCAATACGATTAGTGCTTTCCCTTATATCGAGGACTTTGAATCTGGCGTTTTCCCTCCCGCCAATAGCTATCTCGAAAATAATGATGCCGACCTCAGCTGGCAGGAAGATAATGTGACGGGTAGCGATGGCAACCCCACTACCGCTATTGTGGTCAATAACTTTGTCTATAATGCCGCCGGTGAAGAGGATGTCCTCGGCTTCTTTAGTATGGACCTCACTAACACTCCCGCCGCTCAACTCAGCTTTGATGTGGCTTATGCTCGCTATAGTGCCTCGCTCTATGATGGCCTAAGAGTAGAGGTCTCTACCGATTGTGGCCAAACCTATAGCCAACTCTACTTTAAAGAGGACCTTACACTCGCTACGGCAGGTACCCAAACTGGGCAGTTTAGCCCCGCCGCCGCTAGCGACTGGAGAACAGAGGTCATCGATCTCGCCCCTTACATTGGTAATAATGTGGCCTTCCGCTTTGTCAATATCTGTGGCTATGGTAACGACCTTTTCCTAGATAATATCAATGTGACAACGCTTAATAATGCGCCCAGCGTGGCCTTTAGCGCTGGAAGCACCACTAGCTGTAATGGTTCGGTCTCTTTTATGGACCAATCTACAAATACGCCCACTAGCTGGGCCTGGGATTTTGGCGATGGCAATAGCTCTACGCAACAAAACCCCAACCATCAATATACTGCCAATGGTAGCTATACGGTCCAACTAATTGCAAGTAACCAACTCGGTAGCGATACCCTGGTCCAAAGCAATTATGTAACAGTGAATTTCCCTACAGCCCCCACTGCTGCAACTCCAGCTACAGGCTGTGTTGGCCAAACTGTTGCCCTTAGCGCTACCGGCACAGGCAGCATCTGGTGGTCCGATGCAAACGGTAATTTCCTCTTTGAAGGCAATACTTATAATGCAACGCCTACGGCTACAAGCAGCAACTATTCGGTCCAAAATGTAGTCACTTCTCCCTCTCAGCAGGTTGGCCCAGCCAACCCCGCCGCTCTAGGAGCTGGAGGCTATTTTACGGGTACCCAATACCTGAATTTCGACGCCAGCAGCCCCATTCGCATCGTTTCCGTTTTGGTAGATGCCGATGGCGCAGGCAACAGAACCATTGAGCTTTATGATGCAGCCAATGGCGGCGGTAACCTAATTCAATCCACTACCGTAAATGTTCCTAACGGACAAAGCCGCATTGCACTCAATTTTGAACTGCCCGCTGCAGGTACATATAGTATCGGCGGAACAGCTCTAAATCTCTACCGCAATAATGCCGGCGCAGCCTATCCCTATAGTATCGCTGGCCTGATGAGCATCACGGGCTCTTCTTTTAGCCCCGATTACTACTATTTCTTCTACGATTGGGAGGTCCAAGATGCCCCCTGCCGCTCTACTGCTGTTACGGTTAATGTCTCTGCCGATGAGGCAAACTTTAATCATGATGCCAATGCGAGTACTCTTGCCGTTAACTTCACGGACCTATCTGCTGGAGCCAATAGTTGGAGCTGGGATTTTGGCGATGGCAATAGCTCGACGCAACAAAATCCTAGCTACAGCTATGCCGCCCCTGGCGTTTATCTGGTCCAATTGACGATCAATGGTAACTGCAGCTATACCGATACGGTCACGGTTGGCCCCACGGCTATCCAAAGCTGGAGCAATGGCACTGATGTACGCATCCTGCCCAATCCTAGCCTCGGCCAAAGCCGCCTGCAACTCTCTAGCGCCCTCAGCAATACCCTAAGCGTTCAACTGATTGCCCTAGACGGACGTATCCTCCAAAGCTATGAACTGCCCGCTGGCCAAAATAGCCTAGACCTTAATGAGGAGCTCGCCCCCGGCGTCTATTTCTTGCGCATGCAAAATGAACAGGAGCAACTCCTACTCAAATGGATTATTCAAGACTAATCTTTTCCGGTTTTTCTTGATTTCTCATCTAGAGGCCTTCCTTTTGGAAGGTCTCTTTTTTTTGGGGCCTGCCGCCTTCGGCGGCCGGGCCCTTGCAGGGCTCGCAAGCCTGCTCGGCCCTTCGTTTTTCGCTGCGCTCAAAACTCGGTCTGGCCTGCGGCCACCCTTTCAGGCCCCTAGGCCGATAGCCACTGCGGCTTTCAGCCGCAGCAAAAAGGGCCAGCTCAAAAGCTGGCCTCAGCCTTCTGGACCTAGCAGGGCCGAAGGCCCGCAGACTGAGGGATGAGAGCAGGGCCGCCGCAGGCGGCAGACCCAGGCGCTTTAGCGCCGCAGGGCCGAGCGACCCGACCAACGGGAGCCGACGCAGCGAAGCAAGTAACAGCGAGCTGCGGACAGCCCGACCCGACTGAAAGGACAACCAGCCCCAAAGGGGCGCCAGTTCGACAACCGAAGGGCGTAGCGGCAGCCCCAAAAAATCATCATCTAGTATTAAAGCGATAATTCCCAACTCAAGCCCGAAATATCAACTAATTTTAGGGTTTTGGCCTTGGCCGCTAAGGCTTTGGAAATCGGCAGACTCAGACGGGCCTTGGCCCCCAGGGGAACTACGAGGCTATGCGCCCCCGCCCTGATTTTAGCGGGATAAGCATTCTGAATTTGTTGATCGGGCAGGCTAGAAAGGGCCTTTTGGTCCCAGTACTTAAGGATTTGGCCCTCCTCATCTAGCAATTCGATTTGGATGAGAAAGGAGCCATAAACATCTGCACCCTCTATGCGATAGAGCTCAAAACTTAGGCTATCAGCCTGAAAAATCGGGGCCGAAAGGGCCAATTTGGGCTTAACCGATTTGTTGTGTAGCTGCCCCCAAAGGCCAGAATGAAAATATTGGTTAGTGTAAAGCGCTAGGGCAAAAATGAGCAAACTGCCCCATAAAACGGGCTTTTGGAAGCCTTCCCAGCGGATAGGGCCCGAGCTCCAAAACGATAGGTAGCCGGTCCAGCCCCAACACTCCAAAGCATAATGGTCTAGACTATAGCGGCCGCCGCCCGTCATCAATATACTGGCCCCAGCAGATACCCCCAAAATGCCAATTTGCCATTCATCTAAGCAGGTGGTGCCCAGCCAGCCCGAACCCAGCAAAATGCCTAGGGCAAGGCCCAAAACGGCCAGACTCATCAGGCGACTTAAAAAACCGAGCATAAAAAAGAGGCCCACAACCCCCTCTATCAGGGTAAAGAAGAGCATGGCCCACCACAAATAGGCGGGATGTTCGAGCAAAAACTCGATGATTGGGCCAATGCCAAGGGCCTGCGGCAAAAAATGATTAAACTTGATGCCGATATAATTGGCCGCATCGGGATCTAGCTTATTGGAGAGAATCAGGCGGCGCCAAAAAGCCGAGAAATAGGTCCAGCCCACCACTAGGCGGAGGCCCAAATTAAAGACGCCCAATAATTTATAAGAAAGGAACTGCTGCCCATCTTGGGGCAAAACTGCTGATTGATTTGACATATAAATGAGTTTTTTTAATGAATGAATCGCTTAATTGCCAAGCATTCATCAACTCATTTTTCCATTGTTGGTAGAGCAGAAAATAGGGCCGAGGCGGGCCGCGAGGGCCTTCTGCATCCAGCATCGCTCTATTTTTCCGCTTTATTTGGCTCAAAAAAAATAGCGAAGCCGAAGAAAGAGGCGCTGTGCCCATTTTCTTTAGCTTCACTATTGTTTGGCTCCATTGCAGGAGCCTGTTTTCGCTTTTTTGTTCTGTTTTCGCACAACTTAGGCCCTTGGCTTTGGCGGCCACGGCCGTAGGCAATTGGTCCAAACTGCTTTGCAGGGCCCAGCGCATTTTGCAGGGGGCCAGCAAGAGCAAGCTGCCCAAAAAGAGCAGACTAATATATGTGCGGAGCCTATTCATAGGCACAAACATAAGGCTTTATTCCTTTCCCTTTTCTTAGCTATTTGCTAAGGCTTTCTAAAAGGCTTTTGGCCCCTTCAAACAAGCTGTCTAGGGCTTTTTCCATTTGCCAGGCAGCTCGATTGCGGGGCTCTACATAATTGGAGATAGACCGCAGGGCCACAAAAGGCTGTTTGGCTTGCAGGCAGGCAAAGAAAAAGGCGGCTCCCTCCATACTCTCCAAATCGGCCTCGGGATATTTGGCCCGAATCTGCTCGATAGAATGGGCAGAGCCATGGGCTTTATTGACCGTTAGGCCCGTAGCCAAGGGCAAAAACTCGCTTTCATCGGCTTGGGGGTTATAGAGGCGCTTATTGATATAAGGCGGGTTGCTTGCTTCTAAGAGGCCCAAATCAAAGAGGTCTAGAAGGCGGCCATCTTTTTCCTCGGCCCCTAGGTCTCCTAAGATTTCGGCCCGAACGTGATAGAGCTGGCCCAAAACCAAATCGGGATTCAAGGCTCCAGCTACCCCTAGGTTGATGGCCAAATCGGGGGGATTTAGGAGGAGCTCTTGGCCCAAAGCATGGGCGGTATGCATACTGCCCACCCCAGTAATTAGGCAATGCAGTTCTAGTTGGCCTTGCTTAAAGCTGCCCGCTCTGCGCTGAGGCTCCCAGTTTTTGTACAGCCATTGCAAAAGGGGCGAAATTTCTAGTTCGGTGGCGGCGACAATCAGGAGTTTCATAGTTGAGTGGCTTGTTCGGCGAGATATTCTTCTTGGCTCATGCGGTCATAATAGCGCATCTTAAAGCGGTCCTTTTCGAGAACCACTTGGGTGTGGCTGACCGTCTGCACAATGCCATTATTGCGGTACATCACTAGGCCATTTTCGATATCGCCTTGGCCCCCTTCCTGATGAAACTGCCAGGCAGATTCTGGGCGGTAAGTTCCTTGTTGGCACTTCCAATCTGTAAACCAGCCCGCTCTTTGGGCCTGAATAGGCGCTGGATAAAGGGTGGCTGAAGACCAGATATAGGCTTCGGTGGGCATCAATTTTTCTACATGGGCTTTTTCCTCATCCCAGCGCAATTGATACAAATTGCCTCGCTCATAAATGACCAAGGTAAAGGGTTCGATGCCTTCAAAATCGTAGTGTTCAAAAAAGCTGGGCGCATCTTCATAATCAAAGAAATCGAGGACCAGCAGGCCACGGCTGCGCTTATAAGGCGGTTGGTGTTTATGTTTCACAAAGGCGCCATTGAGCAAACAAAGCAGGCGGCCATTATCCGAGGCGGCAATCCAAGTTCCCCCTTGGCTGGGCTCTTTAGGATAAATCAATCCTTTTTCCTCATGCTTAAAAATCCCCTCGGGTTGGCGGCGGGGGCTCTCATCTCGGTTAGAGGTCAGTACAAATTGGTCCTTGCCTAGGGGCAAGTAAGTTACGGTACACATAATATTATATAGTTCTTGTTTTTCGGTTGGGGTTGGGGGGGGGTTGGGGCTGCCCCTCGCCTATCGGCTCGGGTCGGGCTCTGTCGGGGCTCGCAGGTCTGCTCGGCCCTGCGCAAAATTCGCTACGCTCATTTTGCTGGGTCTGCGGCTTCGCCGCCCCCCTTTCCATCCCTCAGCCGAGGCGCTTCGCGCCTGCTTGCTGCAAATTATTGGCCCAATAAAATTTGTTGGGGAAAGAGTTTTTTGAGGCGGGCATCATGGGTAACAATCAGCAGGCTAGCGTTTAGGGCTTCTGATTGTTCTCGGAGGAGCTGGGCCACTTCCTCGGCATTTTTATCGTCTAGGCTGGCCGTGGGTTCATCGGCCAAGATGAGTTGGGGGCGGCGCAGCAGCACACGAGCAATAGCGATGCGTTGTTGTTCGCCTTGGCTCAGTTGCTGGGGTTTGGCCTTGCGTTTATCGGCTAGACCTAGGCGATCTAGCAAATGGACAATGGCATTTTTGTCTTCTTTAATTTGGGCAAAATGCTGGGCGGCCAATAGGTTTTCTTCCACATTTAGGGAGCGGATAAGGTGGGCTTGTTGGAAGACCACCCCGACCTTTTGGCCTCTATACTCATCTAGGCTGCCCTTCATATTTTCTAGGGCCAAATCGCCTAGGCGGATACTGCCTTTTTGCAATTTTCGGAGGCCTGCGATCAGGTGGAGCAGGGTTGTTTTGCCGCAGCCAGATTGGCCTAAGAGCAGGCGTTGCTCGCCTGCGGGGCAAGTAAAATTGGGAAAATCAATTTGTTTTCCATCGGGATATTGGTAACTAACATCTTGAACGTGTAGGTCCATAGGAAAGGAGTTTCTGGTCCAAAAAATGGCGGCTTTGCCGCCTTGGCCGCAGGCCAAACGGCCTAGCGATGTGCAGGGGTGGCCGCAGGCCAGACCGAAGCGCGCAGCGCTGAAGGGCCGAGCGAACAGCGAGCCCCGAAGCGTAGCGCCGCAGCTTGCTGCGGAGGCCCCAAAAGGGCATAAAAAAGGGGAGAACAGCGAACTGTCCTCCCCTCAAAAGTACAATATTTTGGCTTATTTCTGCAAAATAATGCGTTCGGTCAATACTTGTTCACCGATGATGATGCGAGCGAGATAAACGCCAGCGCTATAATCGGCTAGGTTAATTTGGTAGTTAAGGTTGCGGCCCAATTGGCTGGGGAAGCGTTGAACTTCTTGGCCATTGAGGTTATAGATCGTCAATTGTACTTCCTCCTCCTTGGCTAGTTCAATTTGCAGCTGAGCGACATCTTGAGTAGGATTGGGGAAGAGATTCAATTGATTGAGGCCTTCAACGCCACTGATGTTAGTGGGTTGAGTGTAAGCCACTGTGATCGTTTGGCTAGTAGAGCAACCTACTTGATCGTAGACCGTCACTTCATATTGGCCAGAAACGAGGTTATTGATGCTAGCGGTAGTATCGCCAGTATTCCAAACGATGTAGTAAGGACCAACACCGCCAGATACAGAAACATCGATAGATCCGGCGAAGTCGCTGCTTTCGTTCACTACATTATCCACATTGATGGTCAAAGCGGGGTTAGCGCTAATGGTATAGCTTTCGTTGTAGGTACAGCCAGAAGCGTCGGTTACCGTTACGCTATAAGTTTCGCCATCGAGGACGTTGCTTAGTGCGGCAGTTGTTGCGCCATTGCTCCAGTTGTAGGTATAGGGAGCGGTACCGCCTTGTACGCCTACTTGGAGTGTACCTGCATTGCCACAATCTACGCCACTAGCCATAAAGCTAAAGTTGAGTGGGGCGGGACCATTAACGGGGTATGTTTCGTTAAACTCACAGCCATTATCGTCGGTAATAGTTACGGTATAAGTTCCAACATCTAGTCCAGTGATATCTTCAGTAGTAGCGCCGGTGGTCCAATTGAAAGAGAAAGGAGCCGTACCGCCAGCCAAAGTAATATCAACAGCACCGTTGCCATCGCGTCCGCAGTTCAGCGTACTCAACTGAGCGCTAACTGTGGGGCCAGTAAAGAAAGAGATCTGGATAGAGTCGGTAAGTAGACAGCCATTAGCGTCAGTCATTGTGACTGCATATTGGCCCTCCATATTAGCGACAATACCGGGAGTAGTTTCTCCAGTGCTCCAGAGATAGCCTTGAGCGCCTGGGGCGGCAGCAAGGCCGATAGGGTTACTTTCACAGATGGTTGCATCGGGGCCAAGGTCTAGGTTGGCTGTTGCCACCACAGTAGCGGTAACGGGGGTACGCGTTGTACCGCCAGCACAAGAAGTAATTTCTGCGTAGTAAGTAGTAGATACTTGGAGCGCAGGAGTAGTAAATACGGGATCGGTAGACAAGAGCGTACCGCCAGTAGCTTGGTCGTACCAGCTAATTCCGCCAGCGGGCATAGAGGTCAAGCTAGCGCTATTTCCGACACAAGTCGTATCGCCCATGAAAGTGGGGTTAGGATTAGCGATGCTCACACAAACGTTAGCGGTATCATTGCTTGCGTTGCCATCGGCGGCAAGTTGTGTAATAATTTCGAAGCAGTAATTTCCACCACCAGTAGTATTAAAAGTACCTACAGTGAGAGTATCTTGAGCGGCAGAAGCTAGAGGACCAGCATAGGTAGCGCTAAAGGTTTGCGTACCATTGGGGCCGTTCAAGTTTACGGTTACAGGAACATTGCTAATGCTATTGCTACCATTATTAGAAAGCGTAATGACCAAAACTTCATTGGCATTTTCGCAGGTACCTACGCTAGGTGCATCAACACCAACTGCTACGGCATCATCGGTAAAGATAGTAATTTCATCGGCTCCGATATCGGGTAGTGTAGTACTAGCAGAGGGGCGGGTTTCGCCATCGATATCTGTAGCTACGCCTACAAGGGCGCCAGCGGCATTGAGTTGGATATTTTGAACGTGTAGGTCCGTGTAGTTGGCTACAAACTGAGGATCGATATCCAAAGAGTTAGCATCATAGCCATAGGGGCCAGAAGCCTGCCAAGTAGCCAAATCATAGGTTGTTGTCCCATAATCGATATGGTTCGTTCCGCTTGCCTTATAGAATACGTTATTATCCATAGCGGCCAAAGGCAAAGCATCGGCAGATTCAAAGGCGTAGGCAGAAGCATTATCGGCCACAAAGATATTATTGCGAATATCTAGGTCGGTGGGGTCATTCATATAGAGACCAGAAGCCAGTGTACTACCAGAACCGACTAGTGTATTGTGCCAGATATCTACAGATTGGATATCATCCATGTAGAGGGCATCATCACTCTTAGAGAAGACCATATTGTTAATAATCTGTCCACGGCGAGTAATTGCGCCATCAAAGTTACCATCAGAGATATAGATACCATAATCTTCTGTCACCACACGGTTGTAGTTGATCGTAAAGTCCATGATATCGAAGCAATAGATTGCATCACTGAAGGTAGAGCCTACAGTTGTTTCAATCGTATTATAGTTAATCTCTAGAGAGTCTTGATCATCGATATAGATACCATAGTCATCAAAGTCCATGATTGTGTTATTGATGATGCGGTTATACTTGTTACGAGCAGCGCTAGCGCCTTCGATATGGATTCCCATTTCTCCACCCGTGATATAGTTGTTCTCGATGAGGGTATAATTGGCGTTATTGCCTTCTGAGTAGTCATCGGTAAGGCTAGCCGAAATCACTAGAGGAATCACATCAAAAACAGAGGTTTGGAAAGTAGCGCTAATGCGGTTATTTCTGATGCGGTTATGGTCTGCGCCATTAGTCAATTGTACCCCCCAGCCATCGCCGCCAGAAACGGCAGTAGTAGCGATACTGAAGTTTTGTACGGTTACATAATCGGCTCCATCCAATAGTACAGTGGCATATTGGCTATTAGAAGCGTCATGAGTAAGGAAAGTAGTTGCGGTATCGCCACCATCAAAAGTGATGGTATTGCTCATGCTAGCGCCAGAGATTTCTCCGATAAGCGCCAATTGTTGTCCGCTATAAGTACCTGCGGCCACTTGGAAAGTGACTGCACCAGCTACACCACATTGGTAGAGGCGAGCTACAGCATCTGTAATAGCGGGAAAATCAGAAGTGGGCGTACCTACAGTATAAGTACCCACTAGGCCTTGGCAAAGCTCGGCATAGAGCGTATCATTGCTCATGCGGTCATCGGTTTGGCCGTTGGGCATGTTGGTCCAGAAGACAAAGTCTACATTTTGGCCCGCGGGGAAGTTAATGCTACTTAGGGTAACATCTACTTCTTGTTGGGGAGCAAGAGGAGCTCCAGTATAGCCAATTGTTCCTTGAGGCGTTCCGTTGTAGGTCCAATCGATATTGAAAGAGGTCAAATCTTGTACACCAAAGTTACGCACACGTACGGTTACGGCTTGGAAGCCTGCAGTTAGTGGAGAAACGGGATTGACCAAAGCGATCACACCAGCATCATTATCTTTGGGGCGGAACTCATCTGCTCCAATATCTACGGTAGTGGCGCCAGTAAATGGACGGCTTTCGCCATCAATATCTACAGTAACGCCAACAGTATTATCTCCAGCATCATTAGCAAAAGCACCATCTACGTGTAGGTCCATAGGGCCTATGAAAACGGGATCAGCTTCTACAGAGTTAGTACCATGGCCAAAAGTGTTGCTATTTTGCCAAGTCGCTACATCAACATAGTTAGAGGTACCAAACTGAATAAAGTTAGTTCCGGGGTTGAAGCGGAAAAACAGGTTATGGTCCATATCAGTTAGGGCCAAGGCATCGGCATGGCGGAAAGTATAGCCAAAGTCTGAGGTAAAGATATTGTTTACTGCAGAAACATCAATCAAGTCATTGCCATAGAAAGATGCGCTGGTAGTACTTGTATTTTTGTTCCAGGTGCTGTTATGGAAAACATCCGTTTCGTTCACATCATCTAGATAAATACAATAGAACCCTTCAGCGATAGACATATTGTTGATCACCTCTCCACGACGGCTAGGGGTCGCATCAAAGTTTCCATCAGAAATATAGATGCCATAATCTTGTGCATAAACATTATTGCTATTGATACGGAAGTTCATCAAGTCAAGGCAATAGATGGCATCAGAGAAGGTAGAGCGAAGATCATTCACAGTGTTTCCGATGATCTCGACAGAATCTTGATCATCCATATAGAAACCATAATCATCTACGCCAGTGATTGTATTATTGATAAAGCGGTTGCCTACATTGCGGTTAGCGCTAGCGCCCTCAAAGCGGACGGCATAGTCTCCTCCTGTAATGTAGTTGCCTTGGATCAGGTTATAGTTGGCATTGTCGCCTTCGCTAAAGGTGCTAGTATAACTAGCAGAAGCAAGAATAGCTACAGCATCAACGATACCTGACTGATAAGGCATTGTAATTTGGTTATTGAGGATTTGGTTATTATTGGCCGAGTTGGTCAAGAATACTCCCCAAATATCAGTAGTTCCTGTACTTTGGATACCTAGGTTTTGGATACGCACCCATTCTACGCCATCTAGAGCTACAGTAGCATTGCCGTTGGCCCCAGAACCATCATGCGTTACAATAGTATTAGCGGCATTTCCACCATCAAAGGTTACCGTATTTACTGCAGAGGCCCCTGTGATAGGACCAACTAGGGCAATATTTTCGGTATAAGTGCCAGGCTGAATATTAAAAGTAACTGGACCACTAATTCCGCAGCTATACAAAGCGGCAACAGCATCTCCAATAGTAGCAAAGTCGGCAGTTGCGCCCCCTACCGTATAAGCCCCATTAAGGCTGGTACAGAAGAAAGCAGTCAAAGTATCATTGCCAGGAAAGTTATCTGCATTACCGTTGGGCAAAGAGGTCCAAGCTCTGATTGTCGTCAAACCATTAGCAAAGTTATAGTTTCCTAGGTTTACAGTTACGCTAGCCTGAGGAGCCACCAAGGTGCTATAATTGACCTGCGTTTGCATGACCCCATTCATTTCCCAGTCAATATTTACTGAGTTAAGGGCATTGGTGCCAAAGTTGGTTAGGGTTACATCTACGGCTTGGTTACCTGCTGTACCGGGTACAGTGGGCGCCACCAAAGCGCTAATTCCAGCATTATCGGGAACGGGAGGCGTACCTGTAATGCTAAAATCATCTAGGGTAAATCCATCAGAAACGGTAATGCTGGTGGCTTGAAAATCATCAGACCAACCAAAACGCACCTGAAAAGTACTACTGACCAACTGGCTATTGGCTGCTAGAGTAGCATCAATATCAATACCCGTTTCATTAAAATAAACACCATTGGTTGTGTTTCCAGACCAATCTAGGACCTCAATCCAAGCATCGGTATTACTTCCACGGATCCAAACCCGGTCCTGAGTATGAACTTCATCCCCATGCTCCATCCACCAAAAGCTAAGCTCTAGGTCATTAGAACCTAAATAAGCACTAAGGTCTCCGGTAAAAGTCAAATAAGAAATCCCCAAAGTACCGCTCACTTCTGCATCTAGGGTCATGGCGCGGTTACCGCCATGATAAAAACCTGCTCCAGCATCAGTACGAAGACGACAGTTCGTGGTATTTTCTTCAAAATCCCATTGGTAGCCTGTGCCGTTAAGGCCAGGAATAGGGTTGGTAGTGGCTACATAAGTGCCGGCTGTGGCCCCCTCAAAGTCCTCATTATAAGGAAGGGTTAGCTGGGCCTGCAAGGAGGTCCAACTCGCCAAAAGCAGCGCTACACAATAGCCTAATTGTGTTAACGTTTTTCGCATCGTTTAAAATTAAATTTGATGAAGAGTTAATAAATTTGTGAAATCTTCCTAGGTAAAGTTAAGGATTTTTAAATGGAAAACAAACCCTCTTCCCTCCCCTATCTACTCCCTAAAATTAGATCTGCAACTAGAGGAGCGTAGCGACTGGCTGAGGGATGGATAGCAGGGCCGCCAAAGGCGGCAGACCAAGGAGCCAAAGGCGACGCAGGGCCGAGCAAACCTGCGAGCTGCGACAGAGCCCGACCCGACCGCAAGGGAGGGGCAGCCCCAAAAAACAACCCTAATCTTTCAGAAAAACCGACTTCCCACAAAAAAGCAATAAAAAACAAACCGAAAAGCTTAGATATTGTTAGCTTAACAGCTACAATTTTAAATCTTATGGATATGTCTGTTTTGCCCAAAAAAGCCAAAAGAGTTATTGCTTGGTTTCGCCTAGATTTGCGACTACACGATAATGAAATGCTCACCGAAGCGATTAAGGCCGGTGAAGAGGTCTACCCCGTCTATGTCTTTGATGAGCGGACCTTTGGCGGCAAGACGGAGTCTGGCTTTGCCAAAACTGGCCCCAGAAGATGCCAGTTTATTATTGAGGCGGTGGCCGACCTGAAGCAACAACTACAGGCCCTTGGCATCGACCTCCTTATCAGAAGAGGAAAGGCCGAGGAGGAGGTCTTTAAGCTGGCCCAAGAACTCAAAACGGGCTGGGTGTTTTGCAACCGAGAAAAAACTTATGAGGAGGAACTTCAGCAAAATCGCCTAGAAGAAAAGCTTTGGTCTATTGGCCAAGAAATTCGCTTTTTTAGAGGCAAAATGCTCTACTATACCCAAGACCTCCCCTTCCCTATTGCCCATACCCCCGATATTTTTACGCAGTTTCGCAAGGAGGTGGAAAAACTAACGCCGGTCCGCGCCCCCCTGCCCAAACCCAAGGCTTTTAACCCTTGGAGCCACCGTTTGCCCCTAGGCGATTTGCCCCAATTGAGCAATTTTGGCTGGGAAATGCCGCCCCAAGATGATCGGACCGTCCTGCAGTTTAAAGGCGGAGAAACAGAGGGCCTCAAACGCCTACACTATTATCTCTGGGATTCGGATTGTATTGCTAGTTATAAGGAAACGAGAAACGGCCTGCTGGGCGCCGATTATTCCTCTAAGTTTTCGCCCTGGCTGGCCCAAGGCTGCCTTTCGCCCAAACAGATTTATGCCGAAATTAAACGCTACGAAAAAGAAAGAACAAAGAATAAATCGACTTATTGGCTCTATTTTGAACTGCTCTGGCGCGACTTTTTCCGCCTGATGGGCAAAAAATATGGCCCGCAGATTTTCTTGCCCACCGGCCTACGGGGCAAAAAGAAAAAAAAGCTCTCTAATAATATACAAGCCTTTGAAAGTTGGGTGCTGGGCAAAACCGGACAGCCCTTTATCGACGCCAATATGCGAGAACTGGCCCAAACGGGCTTTATGTCGAACCGAGGCCGCCAAAATGTGGCCAGCTACCTCATCAACGACCTAAAAGTGAATTGGCAACTGGGCGCAGAATACTTTGAATCGGTCCTGATTGATTATGATGTGACCAGCAATTGGGTCAATTGGCTCTATATCGCTGGCGTGGGCAATGACCCCCGAGAAGATCGCTATTTCAACCCCATCAGCCAAAGTAAACGCTATGATCCCGATGGCGAATATATTAGGTTCTGGCTGCCCGAATTAGCCGCCCTCGATAGCCGAGAAATTCATAAGGCCGATAGCCGAGAGTTTAGCCGAAAAAAACATCAACCCTAATGATTAGAGGTCCATTTTTGGACCTTTTTTCTTTTTTTGGGACTGGTTGTCGCTGCGCTCGGGTCGGGGCTCGCAGGTCTGCTCGGCCCTGCGCGGGCTTTGCCCGCTGGGTCTGCGGCTTCGCCGCCCCCCTTTCCATCCCTCAGCCGAGGCGCTGCGCGCCTCTCGCCCAAGCTTAGTCATTAAGAAGAAATTAAAAGCGAAAAATAGGCTTAAACTCCTTTCAAAACGATTTAATTTTGGCCCAAGTTAGTAGAGCCTAAAAAAATGCCTATTTTAGGGCCCTTAAACACTAGAAAAATAAAGGTGGCCCAGGCTACCCTATATAATTAACATCCAAACCCTTAAGGGGTCAAAAAATAATACAGATGCAATCTTCGGCAGATATTCAAGCCCTGAACGAACGCATTTATGCAGAAAGCCAAGTCATCGAGCGCCTATTGGCCGAAACCTCTAAGGTGATTATTGGCCAAGAATACATGATTGAGCGCCTGCTAATGGGCCTGCTGACCAAAGGACACGTTCTGCTGGAAGGCTTGCCCGGTTTGGCCAAAACCCTAGCCATCAATACCCTATCTAAGGCTATTGATGCAGAGTTTAAACGGATTCAATTTACCCCCGATTTGCTGCCCGCAGATATTTTGGGGACCATGATTTATAATCCCGCCAACAACAGCTTTTCGGTCCGTAAAGGCCCCATTTTCGCCAACTTTATTCTTGCAGATGAGATTAACCGTGCCCCCGCCAAGGTGCAATCGGCCCTGCTAGAGGCCATGCAAGAGCGACAGGTCACTATTGGCGAAAAAACCTATAAATTGCAAGAGCCCTTTTTGGTCCTCGCTACCCAAAACCCCATCGAGCAAGAAGGAACTTACCCCTTGCCCGAGGCCCAAACTGACCGCTTTATGCTCAAAGCCAAAATTGGCTATCCCAAAAAGAGCGAAGAACGCCAAATTATCCGCCTAAATATGAGCGGAGAGTTTAGCCAGGTCCAAAAAGTAGCCAGTGTAGAGGATATTTTGCGCGCCCGCAAAACGGTCCGAGATGTTTATATGGATGACCGCATCGAGCAGTATATTTTGGACCTCGTTTTTGCTAGCCGCTTTCCCAAAGAACACGGCCTCGCCCAACTGGAAGATCTCATTACTTATGGAGGCTCGCCTCGGGCAAGTATCAACTTGGCCCTAGCCGCAAAAGCCCATGCCTATATGCGCCGCCGAGGCTATGTGATTCCAGAAGATGTGCAAGCTATCGCCCCCGATGTGCTCCGCCACCGTATTGGCCTAAGCTATGAGGCCCAAGCCGAAAATATTAGTCAAGAAGATATTATTGAGCAATTGCTCAATAGCGTAAAGGTCCCCTAAAGATGAGCCAGCAAGTTCGAGATTTAATCAAGAAAGTGCGCAAAATCGAGTTAAGGACCAGAGGCCTCTCTGCCATGGCCTTTTCGGGCAGTTACAAAACCCATTTTAAGGGTAGAGGAATGTCCTTTAGCGAGCTGCGCAGCTACCAATATGGAGACGATATCCGAAACATTGATTGGAATGTAACGGCCCGCACAGGTACGCCCTATATTAAGGTCTTTGAGGAGGAACGAGAGCAGAATTTCATGCTTTTGGTCGATGTCAGTGCCTCCACCAATTTTGGTAGCCATGATGTCAATAAACGAGAGTTTATGGCCGAGCTGGGCGCCACTTTGGCCCTGGCCGCTATTCGCAATAACGATAAGGTGGGCGTCATCTTTTTTTCAGATAAAATTGAGCAGTATTTGCCGCCAAAAAAGGGGCGAAACCATGGTTTGCGGATTATTCGGGAGCTGCTCCAATGCCAGTCAGAAAGTCCGCATACAGACATAGACCAAGCCCTGCGCTACCTGACGGGCCTGATTCGCAAACGCTGCACCGCTTTTCTTTTATCCGATTTTTTGGACCCCAATTATGGCCGCTATCTCAAGGTGGCCGCTAGCCGCCATGATCTGGTCGGCCTACAGGTCTATGACCCCCGAGAGGTAGAATTGCCCAATTTGGGCCTTTTGCCTATCCGCGATGCCGAAACCGGCAGTTGGCGTTGGATAGACAGCGCTTCTGCTAGCGTTCGTCAGGCCTATAAAGCTCGTTTTGAGCAACAAACCGCCAGCTTTAAGGAGCAATTTGGAAAACTAGGGCTCGACTCCTTGAGTTTGTGCAGCGACCAGCCTTTTGTGGGCGCTTTGCGGCAGTTTTTCCAAGAACGTCCGGCCTTATAAATGATTTGAAACTACCATGATGCACCGCCTCCTTTTGTGGATTCCTTATATATTTTATTGTTTTTATTCTATGCTAAGTAGGATTTGGGGCCTCCTGCCTTCGGCAGGCGCTATGTTCGGCAGCTCGCAAGTCTGCTCGGCCCTGCGGCCCTACGGGCCTGGGTCTGCGGCTGCGCCGCACTGCCTACCAGCGCTAGGCCCTGCCCGCCCTCGGCCCAATAGCGTCCTACAGGCGGCGATAGCCGCCGCAGGCCTAGGGATGGAAAGCGGTGGCCGGAGGCCAGACCGAGGCGGCTTCGCCGCCGAAGGGCCGAGCGAAAAGCGAGCCGCGACACAGCCCGCCGCCAAGGCCGCAGGCCTGCAGCGGAGGCCCCAACTCCTCCTAATTATCCTTGCCTTTTTACTGCCTGTACTGGCTTCGGCCCAACCCAATATTCAGTTTTTGGTAGATAGTACCGAACTTTTGATTGGCGACCAATTGACGGCTCGGATGCGGCTAGAAAGTCGAGAAGATGTGCTGGTCCGCCTGCCCAACCCTACGGTATATTGGGATGATAACTTAGTGGAAGTCATTCGACTTTCGGATCAATTGGAGGAGATTAGCCCTGATGGATTAAATAGTTTTGAGAAAAAGATCACTTTTACCTTTTGGGATACGGGCCATTATCAGCTGCCCGATTTGCCCATTTTGTATCAGAAAGATGGACAAATAGACAGTCTTTGGTTGAAAGTGCCCCTGATTCGGGTCAAGTTTCCGCCGGGCATTCGGGGCGATTCTAGTTATGTTGCACCGATTAAGGACATTATGGATGAGCCGCAGAATTTTATAGAAAAGCTGCTAGAATGGTTCTTTTTTTATCTGCCAATTGTTGCGGTAGTTTTTCTCATTTTGTTTGCTAGTGTCTTGGGCTTTTTGGCCTATTTGCTCTACAAAAAAGCGCAGGCTAGAAGAATCTACAAAACGCCTGAAGAGCGGGCACGTATAGCCCTAAAAAAGCTATTGGCCAAGGGCTATTTGGAGCGAGAAGAATGGGCAGAATTTCATACGGGCATCAGTTGGATTATCCGGAGTTATTTGCGGCTTCGTTTTAGAGTTCGGGCTTTAGAGGCCACCACTAATCAGCTATTGGATCGGCTAAATTATGAGCATCTAGAGCAGAGTTTACTCTTAGAATTGAGAGAAGTACTAGAAACTGCGGATTTGGTCAAATATGCCAAGGCTTCGCCTTTGGCGGCGGCCAATGATTTTTCCGTGAAATTTATTCATAAAATGTTGGAATATGTAGAGCGGCAGGAAGCCCTCCGCAATAGTTCAAATTAAGCAAAAGCATGTCCGGTCTTTCATCTATTATATTTGCACAAGCTTGGGTCTTGCTTCTTTTGCCCTTACTGCCTTTGTTTTGGTATTGGCGGAAGCGGAGGTCCTATTATGCTGACTTAGAGTTATCTCCTACGGCGGGTTTGGGCCCGGCGCAGAGTTGGCGAAGTCGTTTGCGGCCCATATTGCCTTGGTTGCAGCTCTTTGTTTTGGGGAGTTTGGTTTTGGCCTTGGCCCGTCCGCAGAAAGTCTTGGTCAAGGAAAACATCAAGGCAGATGGCATTGACATTGTGGTAGCCTTAGATGTATCGAGTAGTATGTTGGCTCGGGACTTTAAGGAAGACCGTTTGGATGCTTCTAAGCGGGTGGTGCAGAGCTTTGTTGACCAGCGGCCCTACGATCGTTTGGGCTTGGTGCTCTTTGCGGGCCGCAGCTACACCCAATGTCCGCTAACGACCGATCATGGCATGCTCAAGCAGCTGATTAGTCGGGTAGAATGTGGCTTAATTGAAGAGGGGACAGCCATTGGGATGGGCTTGGCCAATGCGGTTCGGCGTTTACAAAAAAGCCAGGTCAAGAGCAAAGTTATCATCTTATTGACCGATGGAGTGAATAACTCGGGGAAAATTCCGCCTTTGGTGGCCGTAGAAGCCGCCAAAAAGCTGGGGATAAAGGTCTATACCATTGGGGTAGGGACCAGAGGGCGGGCCTTGGCGCCTATTTACCGCAAGGCCAATGGCAGCTTTGTATTTAGCCCCACCGAGGTAGAAATTGACGAAAAGCTTTTGCAGCAGATTGCAGAAAGCACCAAAGGGCTTTATTTTCGGGCCACAGATGAAAAAAGCCTAGAGAAAATTTATGCTCAGATTGACAAACTGGAGCGCTCTAAAATTGAGAAAGAGACCTTTATTCGTCATCGGGAATTGTACCAATACTTTCTCTTTTTAGCAGTGGTTTTACTGCTCCTTCATCTTATTCTTCAACAAACGGTATTGCGTAGCATCGTCCAATAGTCTTTTATTATGCAGTTTGAATCACCCAGTTTGCTGGCCCTACTAGTCTGCATTCCCCTAATTATTATATTATTTATTAGGGCGCAGCGGCTCAATGCCCAAATTAGAGCTCGTTTTGGCAGTTGGACAGCCTTTCAGCGGATGATCCCTGCTTTTGCTCCTGGCCGCAACAAGCTCAAGTTTGTGCTTTCTGTTTTGGCCCTTTCGCTAATGATTTTGGCCTGGGCCAACCCGAGGATGGGCAGCCGCAGCCGCAAAGTAGAGCGGGCCGGAGTAGATGTTTATTTGGCCCTTGATTTATCTAGAAGTATGTGGGCCAAAGATGTGCAGCCCAAGGGCATGGACCGTTTGGAGAAGGCCCGTCTGTTTAGTTTAGATTTACTGCAGGGTTTGGCCAATAATCGGGTGGGGCTTATCTTCTTTGCTGGAGAGGCTTTTTTGCAAATGCCGCTTACTTTGGACCATAGTTCGGCCCAGGTATTTCTTTATAATGGCTTGGAAGAAGTAGAACTCATGCAAGGCAGTATGCCAGAGAAAGTCTTGGAGCTGGTCCAAAAATCAGAAATACAGCCAGATGGTAAACAGCATCAAAAAGCGGTTATTTTTGTTAGTGATGGAGAAGAACACAACCCCAAAACCTTAGAGGCGGCCAAAGCCGCCCGCAAAAATGGGGTATTTAGTTATACTATTAGTGTGGGCTCTAGCCAAGGGGCCAAAATTCCACTACAAAGAGAAAATGAACTGGGTTTTCATAGAGATAAGCGAGGAGAAGAAGTAGTGACCGCTACCAACAAAAAGATGCTGGCCGAATTGGCCAAAGTAGGGGGCGGCCGAGCCTTTGATATTGACCAAGGGAAAAATATCTTGCCCGCCTTGCTCAAAGACTTTAAGAAGTTGGAGCAACAAGAGTTTGATGAATTGCAATATGACGATTTTGACAGCTACTATCAGTATTTGTTGGCTCCTGCCCTACTCCTTCTCCTCTTTGAGTTTTTTCTGGCCTACCGCAAAAAATCATAAGCGATGAGAGTAATTATTTTTCTGCTTCTTGCGCTCCCTTTGGGGCTATTGGCCCAAGAATCTTCTCGGAAGAACTTGATTGAAGGCAATAAGCACTATCGGCTGGGCGAACAAGAAAAGGCAGGGCAAAGTTATCAGAAAGCCCTACAAACCGATGAAAACAATAGCAAGGCCTGGTACAACCTAGGCAATGTCTTTTATCAGGCACAAAATTATGAAGAGGCAGAACAGCACTATAAGGAAGCCCTTCAGAAAGCCGATAACCCTGAGCTAGAAGCCCGGGCCTACCATAACCTGGGAAACCTCTACGCCAAAGAGAAAAAACTCAAAGAGGCCGTAGAAGCCTATAAGAATGCCCTGCGCATTCGGCCCAAAGATGTAGAAACCAAACACAACCTGGCCCAGGTCCTCAGAACGATTAAGCAGCAGCAACCGCCGCCCCCTAAACCCAAAGACGATAATAAAAAACAGGAGGAAGAACAAGAATCTCCGCCCCCCGATGAAATGTCTAAGGATGAGGTAGAACGCATGATGGATATGATTGAGGAGGAAGACAAAGACACCCAAAAGAAGAAGAAAAAGCAACCTAAAAATCGCCAAAATCCAGAAAAAGACTGGTAAGCAAATTGTATTTATAATGAGCAGAAGGAAGCAGGGCTTCCTTCTACCTTCTATTCTTCATTTTTAAATTCAACTGCATTATGAAAACGCTTTTTAGTACTTTGATGGGACTCTTTTTTGCACTTGGCCTAGGAGCCCAGTCGCCTACTATCTCTCTGGAAGTTCCTTATGATACCGTAGGGACCGAAGATGTTTTTCAATTGCACTACCATATTGAGCAGGGAGAGCAAGTAGAGTTCAAACAGCCCGATTTTGTCGACTTTGAGGTAATTGGCACATCTAGCAGCAGCCAAACCTCTATTATTAATGGCCAAAAGACCGCTAAAAAAACCTATAGCTTTAGCCTAAAGCCCCGCTATGCGGGCTATCTGGCCCTACCCTCCGCCACGGCCTATATTGATGGCCAGACTTATAGCAGCCCCAATGGGTCTGTATTTGTGGTAGAAGGAGCGCTAAGAGGCAACAGCAAAGGAAATATTTTTGGCAATTCGCCCTTTTCTAATGAGTCGCCTTTTGGCCAAGGCTTTAATATACAGCCCGATAACTTCAACTTTGATATGGAAGGCTTTGGCGATTTGAGCGATGGCCGCATGCAAGAACTGATGCAAAAACAAGAGGAACTCATGCGACGCTTGCAAAATCCCGATTCCCTGCTCAAACAACTAGATCCACAACTTAGAAATATGGACCAAGAATTTGAGGAGCTTTTTCGCCAAATGGAAGACCAATTTCCCGGTTTGCTTGGACCAGATGCCCCCAAAAAGAAACAACCCAAAGAGCAAAAAACCTATCGGCTTTAAGGGAGGCAGCCAAGCGCAACTTGGCCTAGCGATGCGGCGGGGTGGCCGAAGGCCAGACCGAGTTTTTTGAGCGTAGCGAAAAAAACGAAGGGCTGAGCAAACTTGCGAGCCCCAAAGCGTAGCGCCGCAGCTTGCTGCGGAGGCCCCAAATAAATAGATAAGTCAACAACTACCAGATTAAAACTACCGTTTTGAAAAGCTACCAACTAAGTCTACTTCTCCTTAGTTTTTGGGCCATGAGCAGCAGCTTGTTGGCCCAAAAAATCGCTTTTGTAGCCGATTGCAACGCCTCTAAGGTGGTGCTAGGCAATGCCTTCAGGCTCTCTTTTCGTTTAGAAAATGCCGAAATTAAGAAGATTCGATTTCCAGATTTTGAAGCCCAGGGCTTTCAAATTGTGGAGGGGCCTGTTAATGAGAGTCGATACACCAATATTAATGGCAACCGCTATACCTTTGAGGCCTATACCTTTAGCTTGGCCCCCAATAATGAGGGCAACTATACGATTGGGGCCGCAGAAGTGACCACCTATGGCGGTAAGGTCCTGAAAACCATGCCCGTTAAGATCAAGTGCGTGGCCCCAAGTAGTAGCAATGTACAAAGCCTAAATGACCACAACCTGCCCCCAGAATTGGCGGGGAAAGTGCTTTTTCGCCTCGAATGTGAAAATCAAGAAGCCGTGGTGGGCGAACAAATCCGACTCAATTATAAGGTCTACACCCAAATAGATATTTCTAATATTGAGCTGGTCAAGGAACCCGAATTTCCTAAAATGTATACCAGAGAATATCGCTTCTTTGACAAAGATCCTCGGGTGGAGGTCATCAATGGCCAACAATATGCCACGAAAATCATCTACTCTATGGGGGTTTTTCCAACCAAAAATGGCGAGCTGAGCATCCCCCCCGCCGAAATCCTAATTAGTGTGGGCCGACAAGATCCCCGCAATCCTTTTGCCAGCCGCAGCCTCAAACAATATCCCCTGCTCAGCCTGCCTAAAACAATTCCCGTTCGCTCGCTTTCTGGCCAAGATAAAGATTATACCGGGGCCGTGGGCGAATACGATATGGAGCTTTATCTGGAAAAAGATGAAATTACAACCGATGAAGCCCTAGAACTAGTGATGCGCATTCGAGGCCTAGGCGATATTAAACCCATCACGGCCCCGCCCGTCCATTTTAAGGAGGGCAGCTTTAAGATTTTGGAGGTCGAACAAAAAGAAGATATCCGAGAAGGGGGCCGAGGCATTGGCGGCGAAAAAACCTTTATCTATAAAATTGACCCGCAAGAAGTGGGGGATTTGAGCTTGCAGCCCAGCTTTGTCTACTTTGATGTGCGCGACCGAAAATTGATCCGCATAGACAGCAGTCTAGAGGTCAAGGTAAAACAAGGCAAACGCATCCTGAACCAAGAAGTAGCCGAAACAGCCGTAGATAGCAGCCAAGTATTGAGCATGCAAGCGGCCCTAAAATCGGCAAGTTGGCGGCCAACACCCCAGCCATTTTTTGGTACTTACCGCTTTTATCTGCTCAGTGTATTGCCCTTTTTGGCCTTTGGCGGATTCTATTTGCTCCTTTTGGGCCGAAAGAAAAGCCTAGCGCTCAAAGAAAAACAAGCCCTAAAAAATGCCCCTTACCGACATGCGAAGGAGCAGCTTCAACTAGCCAAAACAGCCCTAAAAACAGACAATGTAGGCGATTTCTACCGGGCCATTGAAGAGGCCCTAAAAGGCTATATCGGCCTGCAAATGAATATCCCTTTAGGCGAAAGAAGCAAAGAACGCCTGCAAACACTTTTGCCCGAAAAAGAAGCGCAGGAACTAGGCGAAATCCTTGAGCATTGCGAACAAGCCCTCTTTGCTGGCCAATCGCCCCATAAAACCATGGAAGAACAACTCAAACATAGCCAAAAGCTCATTAAACAACTCGAAAAACGCCTTGCCTAATGCTACGCCTTTTTAGCCTCATTTTGCTCCTTGCCGTAGCAGCCCCAAGCTGGGCCCAACTGCCCGACAGCTTGGCCAAACAGTTTGCTATTGGCTATGCCCATTATGAAAAAGGAGACTACGAAAAAGCCCTTTCTGCCTACCAAAAAGCAGCCTTGCCAGGCTATTGCTCTGCCGAATTGCAAAATAATTTGGGCCTGACCTACGAAAAATTAGGACAATATGGCCCCGCCGTACTCGCCTTCGAGCGCGCCCTCTTTTGCCAACCCCAATTTGGGCCCGCCCAAGCCAACCTTAAGGCCATTGCCAGCAAATTAAGCCGACCCAAAGCTCAAGAAAAAGCTGGCTTTATCTTCCAAACTTGGGACAATCTAGCCGCCGGCCTCGGTAGCCATTTCTGGGCCTATAGCTTCCTGTTTTTCCTCTTTTTGGCCGCCGGCAGCCTCGCCTACTACCTCTTTGTGCAACAGAAAAAAGGCAAAACTTGGCTGCTCATCCTACTTAGCCTGCTGCTGGCCTTCTTTAGTTTTATGCTCAGCCGCCGAGCCAATTATCTGCAATTTAACCGCCAATGGGCCGTCGTCATGAGCCCAGAAGCCGCCATCCTAGACCAACCCTCTATCCAAGGCAAAGAAGTAGAGCTGGTCGGCAGCGGAAATAAAGCCCTAATTCTAGAAGAAAAAGAAGATTGGTATTATGTTCGCTTGCCCAATGCCGTACAAGGCTGGATATCGGCCAAATTACTAGAAAAAGTACGCTCCTAATTTGGGGCCTCCGCAGCAAAGCTGCGGCGGTTACTCCTTTCAGTCGTCGAACTGCGCCCTAAAGGGCTTGTTGTCGTTTCGGGGCTCGCTGATTTTTTTGGGCCTCCGCAGCAAAGCTGCGGCGCTACGTTTCGGGGCTCGCTATTCGCTCGGCCCTGCGGCAGCAAAGCTGCCTGGGTCTGGCCTTCGGCCACCCCTACACATCGCTAGGCCTGCGGCGCTCCGCGCCTGCATAACGCAAAATATAAGACCTCTTAAAATACTTATCATCATGAAAAATATCTTTTCTCTAAGCCTCATGGCTGTCCTCATCCTCTTTAGCTTTAGTAGCTGCGATAGCCTACAATCTGCCCTAGATGAGGCCTCAAAACTCAATGGCGGAACCGCCGCCCTTACCCAAGCCCAAATTGGCGAAGGACTCAAGCAAGCCCTTAAGCAAGGGGCCAGCAAAGGAGCCAGCCAACTGGCCGCCCGCGACGGATTTTTTAAAAATCCTTCGGTCAAAATCCTCTTTCCCGCCGAGGCCAAACAAGTAGAAAGTCGCCTCCGTGCCCTTGGCGCTGGCAACCTAGTCGATGATGCCATCGAAAAACTAAACCGCTCGGCAGAAGATGCCTCCAAATCAGCTAAAGACATTTTTGTTAAGGCGATTACCCAAATGACCATCCAAGATGCTACGAATATCCTGATGGGCGACAAAGATGCTTGTACCAGCTATCTCAAAAGAACCACCTCCAACCAGTTGTACCAAAGCTTTCAGCCAGTCATCAAAAGATCATTGAATAAAACAGGTGCCCTAAACGCCTGGAACAATGTAATGACTCGCTACAATAAAATTCCACTGGTCCAAAAAGTGAACCCCGATCTAGATGATCATGTCACCAATAAAGCCATGGAAGGCCTATTCAAAATGGTCGAAAAAGAAGAGGCAAATATTCGCGCCAATCCCGTGGCCCGCGCTACCGACCTCATGAAAAAAGTCTTTGCCAAACAAGATAAGTAGCCTTTTTAAGCCCTACTTACGTTAGTAAAAAGAGAAGTCAGTTGATCCTCAACTGACTTCTTTTTTGTTACTTTTGAGCCCCTCGGAGCAAAATGCTCTAGCCTAGCCTAAAAATAGAATTTATGTTTTATCGCACGCTTTTATACCTTTTGATCTGCTGCCTAAGCAGCCCCGCACTCTTTGCCCAAGGAGTACAGCTGGTTCCACTAGAAGAAAATTTGGCCCTCAAAAAAAGAAGCCAACTCAAAAATAATCAGGTCTGCCCCAACCTCCAACTGAGCCTCCCCTTCTTCGAGGATTTTGCCAATAACCCCAATGGCATTTACCCCGATTGTAGCCGCTGGCAAGATAATCAAGCTTATATCAATGATCAGTTTGGCTATTTGCCCCCCAGCTTAGGAGTAGCCACTCTAGACGGTTTGGACCAAACTGGCGCTCCCTATGATGCCAATGCTAGCGTCTCTATCCCTGAAGCCGCCGATACCCTTACTTCTCAAGCTATAGACCTAGACAACCGCAACCTAAGCGACCAAATTGTCCTGAGCTACTTCTATCAGCCCCAAGGCTGGGGCGACCGGCCCGAAGAAGGCGACTCCCTGCTGCTGGAGTTTTTGGACCAAAACGGCAACTGGCAAGCCGTCCGGGCCCATGCTGGGGTGCCCAGCTCCCTCTCTACTACCGACCTCATTGACTTTGAAGAAGAATTGGTGGTCCTCGATACCCAATTCCTACATGCTAATTTTCAATTCAGATTTAGAAATTTAGCCACTATTACCGGAAGTAACGACCACTGGAACCTCGATTATATTTATCTAGATGCCAACCGCGATACCAGCCAAGCTAGCAATTATGCCGATGTGAGCTTTCGCATGCGACCAAAATCTCCTCTGGCCCCCTATACCGCAGTGCCTTGGCGCCATTTTGATAATACCCTTTGGTCCGATTCTGTTGTGATGCAGTGCTTTAATCATAATGGCCTATCGGGTACCCTAGACCGCAGATACCAAGTTTATGATAGCGCACAAACAGGCTTTTTGTTACTCAATAGCCAAGTGCCCGCAACCACCTATGCCCCTAGCCCCAACGCAGACGATGACTATCGAGACCTTAGCCTAAATGCTTTTTCGCCCTTTTTGCCTAGCCAAACTACAGAGCTCATCAGCCGCTATATTATTGAAAACCCTAGCGATTTTCAATCTGCAGCCCGCTATCAGGCCAATGATACCGCCTACCTAAAAACCCAACTCTCGAACTATTTTGCTTATGATGATGCCTCGGCAGAAATGCGCATTATTGTCCAAGGAATTGGAACCCAACTAGCCGTAGCTTTTCAGGCCCAAGTAGATGATACCCTCAGAGGCATCTATTTTCATTTGCCCTATTTTACCAACCGAGATGCAGAACTCGACTTTATCAATGTTAAGGTTTGGGAAGACTCTGCGGGCGTTCCTGGTCAAGAACTCTTTTCTAAGGATATTTATAAATTGCGTTATGTAGAGGGCTTTAATGGCTTTCATTATATGCCCCTCAGTGATTTTGCCGATAGCCTAACGCCTATCGCCCTGGCCGCCGGTAGCCGCTTTCATATTGGCTGGCAACAGGCCTCTAGTACACCAGTTCCAGTAGGTTTTGACCGAAATAACAGCGATGCCGAAGCCTTTACTCATGTCAAAGTAGGAGGAAATGCTTGGCAGGATCTGGCCCTAGGCGGCGCCGTAATGATTCGGCCAGTACTTAGCCCCTCTGCTAATCCGGTGATTGTGTCTAGTACAACAACATTAGCCCCAAAAACAACATTAAACTGGAAGGTATTCCCCAACCCACTAGCAGAAGTTTTGATGATAGAAGGACTAGAAGAACGACCCCAGGCAGAGCTCCAACTCTATAATAGTTTGGGCCAGTTGGTGGCCCAAAGTCCCGCCCAAAGCCGCTGGACCCTCCCTCAACTCCCCAGCGGTATTTATTATCTTTCGGTTTGGGAAAATGGCCAATGCCTAGGCAGTAAAAAGCTATTACAACCCTAAGCCCCATTTGCTGTTAAAGCGCTTTGGGGCGGCTTGGCCGCCTTGGCCGAAGGCCAAATGGCCCAGCGCTGCGGCGGGGTGGCCGAAGGCCAGACCAAAGGCGAAACGAAGTGGAGCCTGAAGGGCCGAGCAGACCTGCGAGCCCCAAAGCATAGCGGCGGCCGCCCTACTATAAAGGGCGGCCGCGGGCCCCAAAATACCCTAAAAAAAACTACATAAAACATCTAAAATGAAAGTTGATATTCTTGCCATTGGCGCACATCCCGACGATATTGAAATTTCTTGCTCCGGCACCCTTTTGCACCATATTTCATTGGGGCATAAGGTAGGGCTGTTGGACCTCACCGCTGGAGAATTGGGCAGCCGAGGCACTGCCGAAATTCGCCTAAAAGAAGCTCATGCCGCCTCTCAACTCATGGGGGCCAGCTTTAGAGCCAACCTAGGCTTTGCCGACGGATTTTTTGAGCACAAGCAAAGCAATATTCTGGAAATTGTGCAGATGATCCGATTGACCCAGCCCCGAATCGTCTTGGCCAACTCTATCCATGACCGCCACCCCGACCATGGCCGGGCCGCTAAACTCATTGCCGATGCCTGCTTTTATGCCGGTTTGCGCCGAATTGAGACCGAATGGGAGGGCCAAGCACAAAATGCCTGGCGACCAGAAGTCGTCTACCACTATATCCAAGATTATAACCTAAAACCCGATTTTGTCTTTGATATTAGCCCCTATATGGACAAAAAAATGGAGCTGATTCAAGCCTTTAAATCACAGTTCTACGACCCCAATTCTACCGAACCCCAAACGCCCATTTCTTCCGCAGAATTTTTGGAGTTCGTCCGAGCAAAAAATGCCACCTACGGCCGCCCCGCGGGCTTCCATTATGCCGAAGCCTTTACCGTAAACCGCAGCATTGGAGTAGATAATCTGTTCTCGATTAAATAGCTTTTAAGCTAGCAAAAGCCGCAAGCCTCATCCGCTTGCGGCTTTTTTTTTATTTTTTTTCTTGGCCTTGGAACTTATCCCAAAAGCTTTGAGTTCTGCTGCTGTCTACACTTAGTTTAGATATTAAACTAAGTCCATGTTTAACCTCAAAATCATTTTATTATGGGAGACAGCCGCGAACGCGATTTAGTCCTCGCCCCCAACGAGTACGCCTTTATTTCTGACCAAACCAAGGGGAATGTAATTACTTATGTAGGGCCTTATAAAACCAGTATGGCCAATACAGACAAGCCCGTTTTTTTTAATAAAAAGACGAAAGCCTTTGACATTTGCAATTTGGATGGTTCTATTCAGACCTTTTGCACGGCCCCAGAAGGCTGGTATATTATCCTGAAAAACCCTGCAATTGATAATAAACCGCCCCAGATTGGGACCTCCAACCAGCTTTCTTCTTTGCAGATTGGACGCAAGGTCAATTTACCTGGTCCCAACTTTTTTGCGCTTTGGCCTGGCCAAATGGCTGAAGTTTTAGAGGGCCATCATCTGCGCTCCAATGAGTATTTGCTGGTCCGTGTCTATGAAGAGGAACAAGCCCGCGCCAATTGGGATAATGCCGTAATTACGCCTCAACATACCCAGCCCGAAGGCCTAGAAGAAGAGCAACAAGCCAATGATAGCATTGATGCCAACCGCCTCAGTATGGGCCAATTGCATGTGATCAAAGGGACCAATGTTTCTTTTTATATTCCTCCCACCGGAATTGAAGTGCTCCGAGACAAAAAAGGAAATTATGTCCGCTCTGCCGTCACTTTGGAGCGCCTAGAGTATTGTATTCTACTCGATGAAGATGGCAATAAACGCTATATCCAAGGACCCGATGTGGTCTTTCCTCGCCCCACCGAACGCTTTATTGAGAAAAATGGCAGCCGCAAGTTTAAGGCGATAGAACTAGATGAAAATAGCGGGATTTATGTCAAAATTATTGCTCCCTATACCGAAAATGGCCAAAGTTATAAGGTGGGCGACGAGCTCTTTATTACGGGCCGAGAACAAATGATTTATTTCCCCCGCCCAGAGCAAGCCCTGATCAAATATGGGGAACAGGAAATCTATCAAGCGGTGGCCATCCCCCCCGGCGAGGGCCGCTATGTATTGAACAGAAAGAGCGGAAAAATCAGCCTGCAAAAAGGGCCCGCCATGTTTTTGGCCGACCCCAGAGAGGAGATGATTTTGCGCCGTATCCTTAGCCCCAAACAAGTAGAGCTTTGGTTCCCCGGCAATCAAGAGGCCCTGCAATATAACCTCCAACTGCAAGAGCTCTCTAAACAACAGCAGGCCCGCCTGCGCAAAGCCTCCAAAAAGCGGAATAAACTCAATTTACCGCCCATGGCCCAACAACAACAGGCCCTGATTGATATGGATTTCTCGGAGGAAAATGAAGAAGAAGGCGAAAGCGTCTATGAAGGCATCGTTAGCAATTCTTTTTCTAGAAGCCGACAACCCCAAAATAACAATAGCCTGGTCCTCGATAGTAAGTATGAAGGGGCTGTTACTATTGATGCCTGGACCGGCTATGCCGTTTTGGTCACCAGCAAATTAGGCGACCGCAAAGTGGTGGTGGGCCCAAGCACTTATCTACTCGATTATGATGAGGTTCTACAGGGCATTGAGCTCTCTACAGGCACCCCAAAATCTGATGCAAAGCTAATGAGAACGGTCTATCTCCGCATTCTCAATAATAAGGTGTCTGATTTGGTGCGGGTAGAAACTGCCGACTTCTGCGAGCTGGATATCCACCTCTCTTATCGAGTCAATTTTACGGGAGATCCCGAAAAATGGTTCAATGTGGAGAATTATGTCAAGTTCCTCACCGACCACCTCCGCTCGGTCCTCCGAAATGCCATTAAGCAGTATAATTTGGCCGATTTTTATGCCGAAGGGATTGCCGAATTGCGCAATATCGTCCTAGGTAGCCGCCCCGAAGGCGAAGAGCAGGATAGCCGCCGCCCCGGCCGCCTATTTACCGAAAATGGCATGCACATTTATGAGCTGGAGGTCCTCGATATCGAGATTCTGGATGAGGAAATCCAAGAGCTACTTTTTGCTAGCAAGCACCAAGATATTCGCAGCCAGCTAGAGCTAGACAATAAGCGAAAGGAGTTGCTCTATAGCCAAGAAGCAGAAGAAATGGCCCAGAAAATCGCCGCTAGCCGCTCTAAAACGAAGCAGTTTGCTCTCGAGCTCCAAGAGGCAGAAGAAAAACAGGCCCAAATGCTCAAGTTGGCGAGCCAAGCGGCCCGCATTGATCTAGAACGCCAAGAACTTACAGCCCAAATGGAGATGCAAGAAAAGGCTCTCAATATTGCCCGACTACAGCGCCAAGATGAGGAAGAAGCCGGCCTACTCCAACTCGAACTCAAGAAGGGAGCCCTAGAACAACGCCTCAAAGAATTGGAGGGCGAAGTGCAGGCGGTGGTCCAAAAAGCCGAGGCCGTTAGCCCCGATCTGATCGCGGCCCTACAAGCCTTTGGCGACAAAGCCCTGGCCGAAAAAATGGCCGAAAGCATGGCCCCGCTCTCTATTATCGGCGGCAAAAGTATTGTCGAGGTCTTTGGCAATCTGCTGGCCGGCAGTCCCCTCTCCTATCTGCTAGATAAAAAAGGAGAAACTCAGGATCCCGGTTTAGAGGAGTAGGTTTTGGGGCCTCAGCTGCGGTTACTCCCTTTGGTCGTCGAACTGCAGACTAAAGTCCTTGTTATCGTTGCGCAGCTCGCTGCTGTTTTGGGGCCTCCCGCCTTCGGCGGGCGCTACGTTTCGCAGCTCGCAGGTCTGCTCGGCCCTGCGGCCTGACGGCCTTGGTCTGCGGCTGCGCCGCACTGCTCCACATCGCTAGGCTAGTTCTGCGGCCCAAGGCCGCAGCTGGGCCGAACCAGCTAGGCAAAACCCTTTTACTGGCCCTAGCATAAGCAAAGCGCCCCGCTGCCAATGGCAGCGGGGCGCTCTTTTTGGCCCAAAAGTCAGGCCTTAATCCTTAGCTAAATGCTTGGCCAAAAAGCTTTGCATTCGTCCATAAAACTCAAAGCGGTTTTCCTCATTTCGGAAGCCATGGCCCTCGTTTTCCTTAAGGATGTACTCTACCTCGACTCCTCTTGCCTGTAAGGCCGCCACCATTTGGTCCGATTCCGCCTGATTGACCCGAGGGTCTTTGGCCCCCTGCGCAATCAATAAGGGCGCCTTGATTTTATCCACATGAAAAACAGGAGATGTGGCCCGCATCCGAATACTGTCGGCCTCATTGCTAGGGTCGCCTACCATTTCATGTAGCATTTTGCGGTAGGGCTCCCAATAGGGCGGAATCGTCTCCATAAATGTAAAGAGGTTAGACACCCCCACATAATCTATAGCACAGGCATATTTCTCTGGACTAAACGTAATGCCCGCCAAACTACAATAGCCCCCATAACTTCCGCCATAAATGGCCACTCGATCAGGGTCGGCAATGCCTTCCCGCACCAACCAATCTACTCCATCACTGACATCATCTTGCATTTTGAGGCCCCACTCCTTAAAAGAAGCTTCCCAGAATTTGCGGCCATAGCCCGTACTTCCTCTAAAATTGACCTGCAAAACGGCATAGCCTCTATTGGCCAAAAACTGCACTTCTGGGTTAAAGGTCCAGACATCTCTGGCCCAAGGCCCCCCATGTGGATTAACCACCACAGGCAAGTTTTTTGGCGCCTTGCCCTTGGGCAAGGTAAGGTAACCATGAATCTGCCAGCCATCTCGGCTGCGGTAGCTAATTGGACGCATTTCCGCCAATTGATTGGCGGGGAGCCAGGGACTCACCTCCGCTATTTTGCGCAACTCCTTTTGGTCCAAATCATAGAAATAATAGGCCCCCAAAGAACGATCGCTATAGGTGCGGACAATAAACTTGTTTTCTTCTTCATTGGTGCTGCTCAATACAATCTCCAAATCGGGCAAAAGACTTTCTAAATGCTTATAAATGGCCGCCACCTGAGGGTCCAGAAAATGATACTCTCGCTTCCAACTAATATAGGAAATGGTGCTCAGGGCCTTGCGCTTACGGGAATAAGACATATAAGAAACATTGACCTCGGGATGCTCAAAGATGAGCTGACTCTCCTTGGCCGTTTTTAAATCAAACTTGACCACTGCCGTTTTATCTCGGCCCAAATCAGAGAGGGCGTAGATTTCCTCCTTGCCTTCAAAATCAAAGTAAAGCGGGTAGAGTGTTTCCTTAAACGAAGTATTAAGGACCAAACGGAAACTATCTTTTTCACTCTTCCGATAGAGCAAACTACTATTTACCCCATCGGTAGCAATAGCGAGGCGGAGCCGCCCCTGATGGTCCGTTTTCCAACTCGTAATATTACCCGGGTTTTCGGCCAAGAGTTCTAGCTCTGCCGTTTGGATATTGAGGCGGTAGGGGTCAAAAACTTGGGGGTTGCGTTTATTCATCCCAATAATGAGATGTTGTTCATCGCTGCGGAGATCATCAATAATTTCTACCCGAACATTATCGAAGGGTGTGAGATCTACCTCCTTCTGGCCCCTTCGGTCTACCGAAAAGAGATGAAAGTTTTCATCTCCGCCTTGGTCCCGCACATAGACCAAGCGATCATTATTGGCCCAAAAGAAGCCAGAAAGATCACGGTCGGTCACCTTGGTGAGGCGCAAAGGAGCTTGCTTCTGAGCGACATCTTGGACAAAGATGTTTTTGCGGTTTTCATAAGGAGCCAAATAGGCCATATACTCCCCATTTGGAGATAACTTATAGGCACTACTAGCGGGATTTCGGAAAAAGTCTTCTAAGGGAATTAAGTTCTCGTTCTTTTGCATATCAACTTCCTTTTCGGGGGCTGGATTTTTAAATAGGCAACTACTGCCAAGCAGAAGCAGCAGTAGGCTAAGTATTTTGATTGAATAGCTATTCATTGGTCTTCATTGAGTAAAGCAGTTAGTTTTGCGAGGCTTAGCTATTCTAATGTAGACTTTAGTATTGGTATATTGCAGTTCTTTAGACTAAAAAAAGATTTCTCTAGACTTAAGCCCGCTCTTTTTTGGTCCATTTTGCGGTGGACAGGCGGCGAAGCCGCCGCAAAGGAGCGCAGCGACGCGGCTGAGGGATGGATAGCAGTGGCCCAAAGGGCCAGACCCAGCCGCCAAAGGCGGCGCAGGGCCGAGCAGACCTGCGAGCTGCGACACAGCCCGACCCGGCCGAAGGGCGGGGCAGCCCCAAAATAAGAGCATAAAGCTTTGCTAAATAAGAAACATGATGATGCGTTATTTCCTATTCTTGCTCCTGCTTTGGAGTAGTGGGTCCCTTTTGGCCCAAACAGAAGATATTGAATTGGTGGTGAGCCAAGGCCACCACAGTAATGTCCGAGCCCTTGCCTTTTCGGAAGATGGGCGTTTTTTGGCCACGGCTGGCGATGACCGCAGCCTGCGCATTTGGTCGATGCGGCTACAGCAAGAATATAAGGTCCTTTGGGGACATAAGGCGGCTATTACGGATGTGGGCTTTTCTAAAGATGGGCAGTTTCTGGCCTCTGTGGGCAGTCGGCTGCTCTGTATATGGTCTATGCCTGAAGGCAAACTTTTGCATCAGATGGAGGTAGATGCCCTGAGCAAACGCCTGCAATTTTCGGAGACTAAGGCAGGACATGTTATGGCCCGACTGCCCGAGGGCATGGCCTGGGTAGATTTAAAAACAGGGGCCATAGACTACAGCCTAAAGCCCTTTATGCGAAATTGGAGCAACTGGATTTTGGGACAAAAAACAGCCCGTGTGATTATTCCAGAACGGCCCGATAGCATTTGGGCCTATAGCCTCGAGGGCCAAAGAAAACAACTATTTGTAGGTAAAGGAAGCTATTATAAGCTGCTGCTTTCGCCCAATGAGGATTATCTGGCAGCCTATTCGGGCAGCCGTCTGGCCGTAGATGTTTGGGACTATAAGAGCGGAAAATTGATTGGCAGTATTGAGGGGCTTGGCCCACTACAAGACTTTTGTTTTGATATGGCGGGGCAGCGGCTCTGGATTATGGACCTACATGCCGAATGCAGGGTCTATAGCTGCCCTAAACTCCAAATGGAGCTAATTGTCAATAAAAAGAGCTGGGGGCAAGAAGGCCTTGGCCAAGGCGATTTGGTACAGGTAAATATTGGTCAGCAGATTCGCCCCAGCCCCAATGGGCAGTTTATGGGGCTGGCCATTACTCGCACCGAAGTGAACCGCAAGACGAGCAAGATGAATGACCTCAGAGGAGTCCAACTAGTCGATGCCCAAACGGGCAAAGAAAGGGGCCTATTTAAGGGGCATTTTAAGTGGATTACCCAGCTAGGTATCTCGCCCAAAGGCGATAAACTCCTCTCCATCAATATGGGCAAAACCCGAGGGCTGCGCTCTTGGACCATCCAAAAAGGAGAAATTGAACGCTATATCCATAGCTCCCAAAGCCTTAGCCAAAGCCAAGATAAAAAACAACTGGCCCTACTCGAGTTTCAGGAAAAAGCTCAGCCAGAACTAACGGTCTATCAGCTCCCTAGTTTTAGAAAGCTAGCCAAGAAGAAGCTCGACAATTGCAGCGCCTTTGCCCTAAGTGGCGATGGTAAAAAAATAGCGGCCCTACAAGTAGATGTTAATCTCAAAAACCCTTTAAACAACCGCTTTTATTACTCTATATGGAAGCTACCCAACTACAAACTAGAACAAGAAATTGAGATCGAATCTAAGGAATCTGCCCTACCCATATTTAAAAGTCTATTGCTTGATTCTGCTGGCGATTACCTTCTTGCTGCCGCCCAAAACCAAGCCTACAGCCTAGAGCTAAGCAGCCAAAAACGCATCCGATTTGCCCTGCCTAGCTCGGCTACTTATTGGCGAATGCTCTGCCTGCACCCACAACAGCCCGCCCTACTCTTTGCGGTCACGGAGGTGGTCTATAATCAGGAGGAAAAAAGAGTGGAGGAGCTCAGCAAGCTGCTGCTCTACAACTATAAAACAGGCGAACTCATCGAGGAAGTAAGCAGCCCCAAAGAGGGGGTTATCCAAAGCGCAACCTTTAGCCCAGATGGTCAATACCTACTCACGGGGCAAACGGCCTATCAGGCGGTCATCAACTTTGATGTGCTGCTCTGGGATTGGCCCCAAAAACAACTGCTCTGCCAATTTAAAGGGCATAATGGCGGCATCAATGACCTGGCCTTTGACCCCCTAGGCAAAAAGGCCTATAGCTGCTCAGAAGATGGATTGATTAAGGCCTGGGATATAGAAAAATGTGCCCTAGACGCTTCTTTTATTGGCTATAATGAATTGGATTACCTCATTATCTCGCCCGAAAATTACTATAAAACTAGCCGAAGCAATACCGCTGGCCTTGGCTTTCGATATGCCGGCGACCTCTATACCTACGATCAGTTTGACCTCCGATTTAACCGCCCAGATAAGGTCCTCGCCCCCTTTAGCGATGCCCCTCGCAAACTAAATATCTATACCAAGGCCTGGAAAAAAAGAGTGCGGCGACTCGGCTTTACCGAGGAACAACTAGAGCAAGAGCTAGACCTGCCCCAACTTCAAATTGTCAATCAATTGCAGCTCCCCATTTTTGTAGAAGATAGCCTCATCCATTTCCAAATTACCGCCTTTGACCAGCAACAGGCCCTAAAAAAACTGCGCATCTTTGTCAATGGCGTGCCCTACCCCAATGCAGAAGGCATCGAGCTAAACAACAGCCCTGGCGATAGCCTGCGCCAAGAACTAAGTATTCCACTAGGCCAAGGCCCCAATAAAATTCAACTCTCGGTGGTCAATGCCGCAGGCCTAGAAAGTGCCAAACAGAGCTTTCAACTGGCCTACCAACCCAAAGAGAAACAAACTAGTCAACTCTACTTTTTGGGCCTTGGAGTCAGTGAGTTTAAAGATAGTAGCCGCAACCTAAAGTACCCCCAAAAAGATGCCCATGACCTGGCCCAAACCTTAGCCGAAGCCCAAGAAAAAGGACAGTTCCAGCAACTTTTGCTCGACCCTAATATGCCCATAGAACAACTGCAAAAAAGCGCTAGAGACTTTATGGAGCAGGCCAAAATCAATGACCAAATTGTCTTTTATATCTCTTCGCATGGCCTGCTAGACGATAGCCTGAACTACTACCTAGCCCTCCCCAATAGCCAATTTGATCAGCCCCAAAATGGAAGCTGGGCCTATGATAATATAGAGCAATTACTGGATGGGCTACCCTGCCGCAACCGCCTGCTCCTGCTCGATGCCTGCCATTCTGGGGAAGTGGATAAGGAGGTAGAAACCGAGAAGAAATCGGTCAGCAGCTTTGCCCAAAACATACTCAAAAGAAGCAAGTCGGGCAGTACCCTGATCCGCCCCAAAACGGGACTCAACAACTCTTTTGCCTATATGAAGGCCCTTTTTTCGGACCTAGAACAGCAGAGCGGGGTCACGGTTATTTCTGCCGCTGGCGGCTTCGAACTGGCCTATGAATCGGATGAATGGGGCAACGGCCTCTTTACCTACGCCCTTTTGGAGGGCATCAAAAGCAAGAAAGCCGACCTCAATAATGATGGCCAAATTCCTATCCTCGAGCTGCGAGACTTCCTCAGCCTCAGGGTGCTAGAGCTCAGTCAGGGCCAACAGCAGCCCACCGCCCGCCAATCCAATGTTTTCAATAACTTTATCCTTTACCGTTATGATTAGTTTCTTTTCTTTTGGGGCCTCCGCCTCCCTTCGGTCGTCGGCGCTACGTTCCGGGGCTCGCAAGTCTGCTCGGCCCTTCGGCGGCTTGGCCGCCTCGGTCTGCGGCTGCGCCGCCCCCCTCCACATCGCTAGGCCAAAACCAAAAACTGCCCTAGGGGCAGCCAAAGAGGGCCTTTCGGCCCTCCCACTAAATGCGCCTAATAGGGCCCAACAGGCTGGCAGGTCGCCCCTTATTTTGGGCCTTTTACTGCTGTTGTTCTTGGGCCTAGTTCCCGCCTGCCAGCCTGCTCAATCAGCAGAGGCAGAACCCGCCCCCCTCCTAGCAGATAGTAGCCAAACAGACAGTTTGCCCCCAAGCCAACTCCCCCCCGCTATTCGCCAAGGGCCACAGCCTCGGCTAGCCCAGTTTAGCGACAGTCTGACGACCCTAAGTATTGGGGGGCATAAGGTGGATATACAACTCCCTAGGGCCGCCTTTAAGGGCAGTATCATTATTTTGCCTGGCTATAATTTCCCGAAGGAGGATGCCTGCCAGAAAGCTCCCCTCTTTTGCCAGACCTTTTTGGAGGCGGGTTATCTACTCATTATGCCTGAAATGGGACGCTCCTTATATAGTAGTCAGTATTTTCCAGAAACCCAGGCTCGTTACAAGCGCTATCCCGACCAAAACTGGGTCCTAGATAGTCTGCTCCCTCATTTGCAGCTAGAATATGGGCTATTAGTAGATGGGCAAGACAATTTCTTAGTGGGCATTTCTACTGGGGGCCGAGGGGCTGCTCTTTTGGCCTTGGCTGCGCCCGAGCGTTGGACCGCAGTGGCCAGCCTGTCTGGAGACTTTGACCAAAGCCAGATACCCAATGATGGACTGATGCGCAACTTTTATGGACCTTACAAACAATTTAGTCAGCGCTGGAAAATGGTGGATAATGTTATTGCTCGCATAGACGACTGGCAAACGCCTATCTTTATTGGGCATGGCGGAGCCGATAAGGTGGTCCCCCCCCGCCCAGTCTAAACAACTCTTTGATAGCTTACAAAGTCGTTTAGATCAGGAGCTACTCTATTACTCTGCGCCCCCCAAGGCCGAGCACAACTATGCTTATTGGGAAGCTGAGGCCAAAAATATACTGGCCTTTTTTCAGTCATTGCCTTAGCGGGCTGTTTTTTGTCCTGATTTATACTTTGCCCCCTAGTTGCTTGCAGCGGCTAGGGGGCTTTGTTGTTTGGGCTATGCGCTAGCTGAGACTATTTAAAATATGCTGCATTTCTTTTTTATCGCCTAGGGACAAGCCGAGACTGTTTAAAATTTTGTGTTTCTCCTTTTGCTGCCTAGGGACAAGCCCCTAGGCTAGCTTTTTCAGACAGCCCTCTAAAGAGGGCCTTTGGATAAGGTTCTTCTCTGCGATAATAACTAAACAAGGCCTTGTATACCAACAGTTGAGGCCCTCAAAGAGGGCTGACTCCATTGGATTAGCCTAGGGGCTTGTCCCTAGGCGATTATTGGCTGAATCCTAACAAGCTAAAGGCCCAAATTTTATTCGGATACACAAAATCCTGAATAGTCCCGACAAGCCCCTAGGCTAGCTTTTCGGACAGCCCTCTGCGAGGGCCTTTATTTTATTCCAACATACAAAATATTGAGGTTCCCCCTCGGAAGGGGTTACTCTAGCCCTCAAGAGGGGTTACTCTACCCCTCGAAAGGGGTTAATCTACCCCTCAAGAGGGGTTACTCTACCCCTCGAAAGGGGTTACCCTACCCCTCGAAAGGGGTTACCCTACCCCTCGAAAGGGGTTACTCTACCCCTCGAAAGGGGGTGCTCTACCCATCGAAAGGGGGTGCTCTACCCATCGAGAGGGGGTGCTTTACCCATCGAGAGGGGGTGCTCTACCCATCGGGAGGGGGTGCTCTACCCATCGGGAGGGGGTGCTCTACCCATCGGGAGGGGGTGCTTTACCCATCGAGAGGGGGTGCTTTACCCATCGAGAGGGGGTGCTTTACCCATCGAGAGGGGGTGCTTTACCCATCGAGAGGGGGGTGCTTTACCCATCGGAAGGAAAATACTAGCAATAAAGAGGGGTAGATGGATTTAAATTAAAGGCAATATAAAAACAGTTATTGACTCCTTTATATCACTAAAGCTGAGCAACTTTTACAACCTTCTGACTGATAGCAATGCGCAGGCCCTCAGCTAGAAATAGTCCTTAAAACAACTGCTAATAAGATCCAAAACTCTATAAAACACAAAAAAATAGCCTATTAAAGTATTTTTTATTAGTTATAACTTGCATCTTAAAATTATTTACCCTATGTTTATAACATAGACAACATAAGAGCACATTATTTTTACTAAAGAGCTCTAGTTGTTAGACATCTAATTATTAATCAAATAAATACCTAGTACTATGTCTAGAAGAAACATGATTAGCATTGAATTGCTTGCGGCTACGGTCCAGCAAGTTCAGAGCGCATTTGAGACTATTGAGCAGTTGCTTGATGGTCATGTTGTAAACATCAGCCCGGAGGACCGTCAGCGTTATGGGAGTGTAGATGAGCAGGCCAAACTATTTATCTTTAAGGCGCATGATTTTTATCGGGCCAAGGGGCAGTTGCTTCCGAGCTACTTTGATACTGTGGAGTATGAAAAAGACTTTGAGGGGCGTAAACTATTTGAGCGTTTTGAACAAAAGGCGGTAGAATTACAGGAAAAAATTCGCGACACTCGGACGCTTTTGGATTATGATACCCTTCAGTATTCTTACAGTCTATATCGCCATCTAAAGAACATGAGCCAAGAAGACATTCCGGGCATTGATTTTTGGCTAGAGGAGATGTCTCAGTTTTTCAAGCGTAGCACTAACAATGGTTTGGAAGAACAGAGCAATGATGAGGCGGAGCCGCCTATTGTTGACTAACTAGTTTTAGTTGTTTAATCTGTGGTTTATAAATTGGTTACAGGCAAGCTCTACTTTTGTGGGGCTTGTTTTTTTTGTGGGTTGAGGAGGCGGCAGCCATGGCCCGCAGGGCCAAACGGCCACAACAAAGCCTTTAGGCTGTCTTCGACGACTGAAAGGAGTAAGCGATGCGGCAGCCATGGCCCGCAGGGCCAAACGGCCTAGCGATGCGGCGGGGTGGCCGTCAGGCCAGACCAAGGCGGCGCAGCCGCCGCAGGGCCGAGCAGACCTGCGAGCCCCAAAGCGTAGCGCCGCAGCTTGCTGCGGAGGCCCCAAATAAAAAGGCTGAAGTAAATTCTTGTTATCTTGCTGAAGCTTTGTTAAATTTGGGGCTTGTTTTTGGGGCTTAGGGTCCTGAGCAGATATTAACAAACCGTATTACGAATAATATATCATGGGAAGAGCATTTGAATATCGCAAAGAGCGCAAGATGAAGCGTTGGAGCCAGATGGCCAAGGTATTTACAAAAATTGGTAGAGAGATCGCATTGGCGGTAAAAGAGGGGGGCCCTGATCCGGAGAACAACCCGAAATTGCGTTTGGCGGTACAGAATGCCAAGGTGGCCAATATGCCTAAAAAGAACGTAGAGGCGGCCATTCAGCGGGCGACCTCTAAGGATGCGGAGGACTTGCAGGAGGTGGTATATGAGGGCTATGGGCCTCATGGTGTAGCCTTTATTATTGAGACCTTGACGGACAATCCGACGCGGACGGTGGCCAATATGCGTTTTTATTTTAGTCGTTCTAATGGTTCATTGGGGACCTCGGGTTCGGTATCTTTTATGTTTGACCGTCAGGGCGAATTCATTTTGGATGCCGAGGGTTTGGACATGGAAGAGTTGGAGTTGGAATTGATTGATGGAGGAGCCGAAGAGATTGAGATCAATGAGGATCAGATTTGTATTTATACGGCCTTTGAGGACTTTGGAAACATGCAAGCCAAGTTGGAAGAGTTGGGCTTGGAGGTAAAAGAGGCTAGTTTGCAGCGTTTTGCCAATGCGAGTAAAAAGTTGGAAGACCCCGATCAAATTGCTGAAATAGAGAACCTTATTGATAAGTTTGAGGATGATGACGATGTGCAGAAGGTTTTCCACTCTATGGAAATTTAAAATTTAGGCAAAAAAATAGGCGCTTTATTTGGACAAACCAATTGGAGCGCCTATATTTGCATCGCACTTGAGGGAACGATAGTGCATAATTACTCTTGCCCAGGTGGTGGAATTGGTAGACACGCTACTTTGAGGGGGTAGTGCCTAATTACAGGCGTGCAAGTTCGACTCTTGTCCTGGGCACCAAAAAATCTCGATATCGGAAGATGTCGGGATTTTTTTTTGTGCTGTATAAGATGAGGAAATAAAAAAGCCGCAAGTCATACAACTTGCGGCTTTGGTTTTTTGAGCGCTCAGTGAACTAGTTTCTTAAGTTTTTATCTTCTACAAAAATCTTCTGATCATCTAGGTAGCGGTAGTAGGTAGTCTTGTAGATATACTCTAACTTCTTCTTTTCTTTATTGGGCAGATTTCCCGTTTCTGTTAGTTCTATATAAAACTGATCATTTAGGATGAAATACTTGACCCTTGTCTTGTAGTGATAGACATAATCTGGTTTAACTTGATAATCTTCTGTAGGAGCTCTTTGGTCTATCTCACTGAGCCAGCTTAAAGCAGAGCGAGTATAATTGTTAATGCTAAAAAGTTTGATATCTGCTGTGCTAATATTAGATGGATCAGATTCCTCTGTATCTTCTCGCTGAAGAAAAATGCGTCCTCCCTCAAAAGCAACTGCCTTTGGGCTTGAGTTCGTTTCATAATAAGAGCTCCAAGAGTAGCCCATACTAAAGGCCTCTGATTTTAAACAGTTTTTTACATTTTTAGTCATCTGTTCTAAACTCCATCTTTGCTTATCCCAGTGAAGACGCATAATACTGAGATTTTCCTGAGCGAGAACGGATCCCCTTTCTGTACCAAAACATACCTCTATCACTGCAGGTTTATGACGAAAGAAAACCAAGGCGTATAGTTCTTCTTCTTTTTTATAGTAAAATGTGGTATCCCAATAAACAAGCATTCGCCGCTCATTTTCGCATACATATGGCTCTGGGGCTAAGTAATAAGCAGTATCTTCATTTATGTTGTCAATAGCAAAGGCCAGTTTCATCCACTTTTCTTTTTCTAGCTCTAATTGGTCCGCCTCTATAGGGGTATAGGGAGGCAAAGGCTCTACATATCGCCTTTGGGCAGTTAACTGACTAACTAACAAGCTGCAACTTGCTAGTAGAAAACATAATTTGAGTTTAGCTAAAAATTTCATAAAGGTATTGTTTAAGTAATTAGATGTTATTTGAGGACTGTTCAACATTTTGTGTTTCCCCTCTTTGCTGAGGCGACTATTGGCTAGCTCCTAGTAAGCTAAAAAGCAAAATTTTATTCTGATATATAAAGTCCTAAACAGCCCCAGCCCTACTCCCAATTCCACCAAAGCGCCCCATCTACTCCCCCAGCCTCTCCAATTTCTAGCTCCCAAATACTGCCCAAAGGCGTATGGCAACCATAGGGACAAGTATAGGGGTAGTCGAGCTGCTCTTTCTTGGGGTCCAAATACTCCAAAATCATATTGATGGGCCCACAATGGCTAAAGATGGCCGTGGGCCGAGCCCATAACTGCTCCTCCTCTCCCCGATACCAATCCTGCACTCTTTGTTCTAGTGACTCATGCGGCTCTATTTCTTTCTCTCTTTCTCTTAATGCCTGCACTATCTTCGGCTGCAAAGCTGGAGCAAGCTGAGCATAGGGCGCATAGGTCTGCCCTACCCGCAAATAATCGCTACAATATACGGCCTGAATATCTTTCTTTGCCAAATACTGGGCAATGGCTAAGGCTTGCTCTTTTCCCTTTTCGCCCAAGGCTGGACCCGGAAAACCCCGATATTCTTTGGGGGCAGGCTGGGCATGACGCACTAAATAAAGCTTCATATTTTATGTTGACAGTCTCCTTTTTCGTTAATAATTTCATGTTCCCCCCCTTGGTTCTGCACCAATGCAAAGCCATTGTAAAAGGGCTCTAGCTGCAAAAATCGACGATTATATATGGGCCGCCCCGCCAAATCGATATGCAACCAACCCGCCTCATCTTTGGCCCGAGCAAATCCTTTGTGAAAAACATCTAGCTCTAGATAGCGATAAGGATGCAAGGCCTTGCCCTGAGAATCAATATGCAAACAATAGCCATCGGCCTGACGAACACAGGCATAGCCATCTCTAAAGTCTCCCGCATAGCGATAACGCTCCTCATAAAGCGGATGTCCCTGCCAGTCAATATGGAAGTAATCCCCGCCTTTTCGGACCGTGCAAATGTCTTGCTGATAGTTGCCACACCAGTCATAACGCTCTCCATAAATGGCATTTCCTTTTGTGTCTATATGGAATTGCCCCTGCTCCGAAGATACCGCCGCCCGATTACAATAATAACCAAAGGTCCGCAAATATCGCTGCCGATAAAGGGCCATGCCCTCGCTGTTGATATGATAGCTGCCCGTTTCGTCTTCTACAGGCGCCAAACCCGGCGCATGAAACTTTAATACCGACTTATAAGGGCCAAAAATAGCTTGCCCTTCCAAGCAAAATCCATTGCCTGCAGCATTGACTTTTATGTTTTTCCAATTCATCTTTTCTCAAATATCAATAGGGTCTGTAAATCATTGATCGAACGCTTTTCTAGATAAGCAAAGCCTGTTTGCTCTGCCAATTTCCGATAGGCCGCTAAGGTCCGTTCTTGGCTCTTGCAAATGGCCAACATATTCAAACTAAGCAGCTCGGCCCCATCGGCTAGCTGCTCTTTTAGGATTTCTAAGATGTATAAGCGCCCTCCTTTTGGCAAGGACGCATAAACGTTTTCCAATATTTTTAAGGCAGCTTCATCGGGCCAATCATGTAGCACTCTGGCCAGAAAAATATGCTCGGCGACTTGGGGAATGGGCGCAAAAAAATCAGCAGAAATAGGCCGAAAAGGCAGCTCTCCCTCTGGCAATAAAGCCAATACTTTGGGCTTGTCTAATAAATAATATTTAGGCAGAGGATGAACCCTCGCCAAGGCCTTGAGCAAAGCCCCCAAGCCGCCCCCCAAATCCATCACGGCTTTGGCTTCCGACAAATCCAACTGCTCGCCCAACTGCGCATAATCATCCCGCGCATATTCGTTCATCGCCAAATGATAAATCCGATTGCTCTCGGGCTGCTCATCCAAATAATCAAAAAAAGGCTGTCCATATAGCTGCTCAAAAACGGCCTCATCGCTGCGAATACTCTGCGCCAAATGCTGCCAAGCCCGCAAATGCTCCTCGCCCCAAAGCAAACAAGCATACTTCAAAGATTGGAGATGTTCCTCCGCCAGTTGCGCCCCTTTTTCGGCCAAAATATACTGCCCATTTTCGGTCTTCAAGGCCTCCAATTGCTCCAAGGCCGCCAATAATAACTGCAAACTTGCCCGCTTGGCACCTAGCTTTTCCGCCAACTCAGCCAAACTAAGCGGCCCCTCCCAAAGCGCATCAAATACCCCCAGCTGACAGGCGGTCCGCAAGGGCAAATAATGCCAATAACTGGTAAAACTATTCTTCAACTCCTGACTAATACTCATTTTTTTCTGTTCTATATGATTTGATTTTTGGGCCTCCGCCTCGCTACGCTCGTCGGCGGTTACTCCCTTCGGTCGTCGAACTGCGAACTAAAGTTCTTGTTGTCGTTCCACAGCTCGCTGCTATTTTTGGGGCCTCCGCCTCGCTTCGCTCGTCGGCGCTACGTTCCGCAGCTCGCTGTTCGCTCGGCCCTGCGGCCTGACGGCCTTGGTCTGCGGCTGCGCCGCACTGCTGCACATCGCTAGGCCAAAAAAGGCCTGCGGCTGAGCTAGAGAGCTAAAACAGCCTACTTCCGCATCGTACAGCCTTGGCAAAGGGGCTTTTTCTTATAGTTTTCCACCAATTCTACGTAGGCTTTGCTTTGTAGGACCTCCACAAGGCTGCGGTTCTGAATATTACCAAAATCGCCTAAGGCTTGCCGCTGCTCATCGGGGGCGCAGCAGGGCGATATTTTCCCTGTGGCCGAAACCCAAAGTTCCTTATTTAGGAAAGGGCAGTCGTAGTCTTCTGGGACCGCCTCTGCTGCGCCTGCAGTTAGGGGGACAATATTTTCTAGTAAAACGGGTTTCCCATTGGGCAGTAAGTATTGGTCTCTAGCCGCATAGGCCTCTTCTACATATTGGTTCCATTGGGCCATGCTCTCCGCATCCTTACGGAAAGACAAGTCCTTGATTTCATCAAAATGATCCCATAACTGATGCCCTTTTACTCGATCTACGCCAAGACTAGCCGCTAGCTTGATGATATCGGCTAGTTCATGCATATTGTTTTGCATAAAGGTGAGTTGGAAACTTACTCGGCAATAATAGCCCGTTTCTGCAAAATGCTGGTCTCGTACAGCCACAAAGCGACGGACATGATCTACACACTGCTCGAAGTTAATTCCAGGCATGACTTCCTCAGCCGTTTTGGCGCTGGCCGCATTCCAAGAGATTTTAATGTCTGTGGTTTGCGGTACAATCAGTTTGGCCCAAACCTCTACGGGCTTTTTAGGAAAGGTCCCATTGGTGGTGAGATTGATTTTAATCCCATACTGCTCACTCAAATCAAAGATTTGCTCAAAGCCTTTATACAACAAAGGCTCCCCCATGGTAGAGGGGATAATCTCTTTGACGCCCAAGGCTTGGGCCTGCTCAAAAATCTGGACCACCCACTCAAAAGGCATACGGCGACGCTTGACGCCCGTGTTTTTATAGAGGTCTGCGATAAATGTACTATAAGGACTATGCTCCTCGCACATAATACAATGCAAGTTGCAATCTTCAGGGTTGGTGTCTATGGTAATTCGCCAAAAGTCTTTAGGCTTGGACATGCAAAATAGCTTTATACTGTTCTAAAATGGTTGCTGTATGTGTTTTTATATCAGGGACCTCTCCGGCTGCATCATAGAGATAGCCTCTTTGGCCCAATTGCTTCATTTCTTCGGGATGTTGGATGGCCCAGGCCATTTGTTCTTGTAATGATTGACCATCTCGGTGCTTGAAGAGCAGGCCATTGACCCCATGCGCTACATATTCTGCCATGCCGCCATAATCTGCCGTGATGACAGGCAAACGAGCCGCCTGCGCCTCATGAATCACCAAAGGAGAGTTTTCGCCCCAGATAGAAGGGACCACAATGGCATCTACCTGAGCAAAAACCTCTTGGACCAAATCTTCATTGGCATAGCCCCCACAAAATGAAATCCGCTGACTTTGCGCTGCGCTCATGGCACTTAAAGCCTTTTGGCTTTGGCTGTCTTTCCAGCCCCAAATCTTTAGCTCTACCGCTTGGGCTAAACCCTTAAATGCTTCTATTAATAGGTTGACCCCCTTGGCGGGAATATGCGTACCGATATACCCAAAGCGAAAAGGTCCAGCTTTTCGAGCTGTTTTGGGCGGACTTAAATAATGCGTCGGAAAGCCATAATCTAAATAACTTACTTTTTCGGCAGGCAAATTAAAGTCCTTGATAAAGCGATTCATCAGATAGCGCGAGGGCGCAATAAAATGATCGACTAGCCCAATAATTTCTCTTGTTTTCTGCATACGTCGGCCTATCCATCGGCTCCAATAGGCTAGGTCTTCGGCTTCTTCTTCTGGATGGCCAGAAAAGAGCATTTTGTAGCAAGAGGCCGCACATTTTTGGTCCTCTTGGCCCGTACAGAGCTGATAGCAGTTTTGTCCATCAAAGTTGCGCTGTAAAAACTGGCCTCGGGGACACATCAGCCAGAAGTCGTGCAAGGTAAAGAGAATAGGCACCCCCGCCTTTTTCAGCGCTTGGACCAAGCCCAAAGACAGATGATTAAGATGGCCAATATGAGCTACATCTGGACGGTCTTGGGCCAAAATAGCCGCCAGCTTTTGGTCGACCTGCGGCTGCCAATAACCGTCTTTGTCTCTGGGCATATTGACCAAATGAAACTGTAAGCCCTGCTCATCTTTAAAAGAACGCAGCTCAAAATCTGGCCGATAAGGTTCCTCCTCTCGGCTGAAAATTGTGAGCCGATGCCCCTGCCGATGCAGTTCTTGGCAGAGGCTCTGGCTATAGACTTCGGAGCCTGCACTGTAGCCCGGCGGATAGCCATGAATAATTTTTAGAATGTGCATTTTTTCAATTTATGGTTTAGGGAAGGCTGTTGGGAACTAGCTCAAAAGGAGAGTTTTGTCTTTGTGCTCCTTTTGTGCTCCACTTATTTCAAATCATCAAAAGGATGTGCCAAAAAGCAAAAATAAACTAACCAACTAATAACCAACAACTTACAAAAACAAGCTAATTTAAAGCTGCTGTAAAATTTTGGAATCTATGTATTTTTTTACAGTTTTAGGAGAACTTTAAGGCAATACTTAGGCGGCGAAGCCGCCTTGGCCGAAGGCCAAATGGCCTAGCGCTGCGGCGGGGTGGCCCAAAGGGCCAGACCTAGGCGGCAAAGCCGCCGCAGGGCAGAGCAGACCTGCGAGCCCCAAAGCATAGCGCCCGCAGCTTGCTGCGGGAGGCCCCACCCCCCCTCATCTAACCCCCAAAACTATGGCAAAAGAAAACATTTACATCAGTTGGCATTATACTACCCATGGCACTGCATTTTTGCAGCATCAGTTGGCGGCTTTTTGGCGGGGGGAGTTGCAATTATCGGAAAAGCCCTTGTATAAAGAGGGGCTTTGTCAGTTGGAATTGAGCGAGGCCTTTTCGGCAAATCGGCAGCCTGGATTTTTATTTGACAAGGTCTATTATTTATGTGCCGAGCAGGCTGTTTTGGACCGTTTATCTCTGCGGCGATTGAGCTATCGAAAGAACATGTATGAGGTAGACAAAGCGGTGGAGGAGACGCAAATGCAGGAGGTTTGGAGAGAGGTGATTGCGCAGAACCTTTCCTCTTGGGTGGATGAGATGACTTATGTAAAGGAACATTATCCCGATCGTTTGGAAGACTTTGAGGGGCAAATTTGGCGGGACATGCAGCATTATCCCATTGACAGTCAGCTAGCATGGTTTAGGCGAAAGTCGCCTGCTGCGCCTTATTATCATGCTCGTTTTGAGGCCGTTCATTTTAGCCAAGAAGAGCTGCCAAACTTACGAGATGAGCAGAGCATTTTGACCGTTTTGCAAGGCTTTTTCAAAACTCTTTTGGCCCGACATGGGGCCGAGGCCAACTACATCATCAATGTCAGTTTGGGCAGTAATGAAACGCAGGTCGCTTGGTTTGTTCTGGCCGAGGCGGGGCTCTTGCCCCCCAACTGTCGATTCATCAAGGTCTATGACGTTAAGACCAAAGGCGCAGATCCTCGTTTTAAGAACTTCCAAATTCAGGAGATTCCCAGCCGTCTAATTTCTAGTTTATCGGCCAACTTATATGAGCATGACAACCTACAATCGCCCCTGCGGCGGTTGGCCGACCTCAAGATGAAGACCTATATAGAGCAAGGTTTTGCCATATTGATTTTGGGCGAAAGAGGGACGGGAAAATCCAGAATGATTTCGAGATTGGAGCGAGAAAACCGCAAGGTCTTAGCCATCAATTGTGCCTCCTTTGATGATGACAACAAGGCCGAATCGGAGTTTTTTGGGCATAGCAAGGGGGCCTATACGGGGGCAGATCAAGCCAAAAAGGGCTTATTTGAAGAAGCTCGGGGCGGAATTCTCTTCTTTGATGAGGTGCATCATTTGAGTAAGCGGGTACAGGGCAAACTCATGAAAGCCCTACAAACCGATGAGAACAACAACTATCGTTTTCGGCCCATGGGGAGCAGCCAAGAACAGCAAAGTCAGTTTACTGCTGTTTTTGCTAGCAACAAAAGTATTGAAGAGCTGCGGGAGCTTTTATTGGCCGACTTCTTTGATCGTATCTCTCAGCTCCTGATTGAGCTGCCCCCACTGCGGGAAAGTCGAGATGAAATTGAAAAAGACTGGGAAACCGTTTGGACACAACTGCGCTTTGCGCCTAGCTACCCCTGTCCCAAATCTCCAGAGCTCTTCCAATGGCTCAAAAAGCAGCCTTTGTGGGGCAACTTTAGAGATTTGCAAAAGATAGCTATCTATTATAAGGCCTTTTTAGATTTACCCCAAGAGGCCCAACAACTAGAGGGAGTAGACAGCCCCCTAGCCTTTGCCCAAAAGGAGTTTAAGGCCTATCATGGGCATTTTCCTAAGCAAACTAAGTTGCCCCAAGCCTTTCAAGAGCTCTTTGATCTGGAGCTCATTGCCTCAGAGACGGAAGAAAAGACCTATAAAATTCTGGAGAAGCGCTATAAAAAGGCCCTTATTAGTTGGGTAGAGGAAAACTTTCCCGCTCAACCAGTTTGGGAGATTTTAGACATGAGCGAAAGTAACTACTACAAGATGAAGAAAGAGAGCTAAATAAGAGGGTTTAGGCCTCGGTTCTCAAGAGCGCATAATGGTATTCATCCCAAAATTGGCCCGCCTTATAAACCGCTTCTAGAGATTTGCCCTCTAAACGGAAGCCCGCAGCTTCTAATACCTTGACCGAGCCTAGATTAAAGCTAAATACGGTCCCCACCACCCGATGTAAGTCTAGATAACGGCCCCAAGCCCGCTCCAAGAACAAGGGCAAGATCTTTTTCATCAGCCCTCGGCCCCAAAAGGCAGGCGTTAACCAATAGCCAATTTCCATATTGTAGCGCCAAACATCCTGCTGTGCATGCAGACCAATTCCCCCAATCAATTGCTCTTGGGCAAAGATGGCTAAGATGCCCCCATCCGAAGGGATGGCGACATGATTCACAAAGGCCTCTGCAGTGGCTAAGGTATATGGCGAAGCAAAACGATCGCTCATGCCTTTGGCCACTTCTGGATAATCGGCAGCCTGCTGTAAGGCCGCTGTATATTCGGGCCGAAAAAGGCGTAGGGAGTAGGCCTCGCCATTTAGTTCAAATTCTATCTCTTTCATTTTTTATCTTTGAGTTCACTCAGAATAATTGACATGATTAAGATAGATAAAATAAAACAACTGGCCCAAGAACAACTAGAGCAATGGATCAGCATTCGCCGACATCTTCACCAATATCCAGAACTCTCTTTTGAAGAATGGGAAACCGCTAATTATATCGCCTCTTGCCTAGACCGCTGGGGCATTAGCTACCAGAGAGGAATGGTCAAAACAGGGATTTTCGCCCAAATTGAAGGCAAAAATCCCGCTGCAGCCTGCATTACGCTCCGTGCCGATATAGATGCGCTCCCGATCCAAGAGCAGACGGGCCTGCCTTTTAGCTCTAAGAATGAGGGCCGTATGCACGCCTGCGGCCATGATGTACATACGACTTCCCTACTCGCTACGGCTTTTATCCTACATGAACTTAGAGGAGAGTTTGAGGGCCGCATTCAACTGATTTTCCAACCTGGCGAGGAGCTGCTACCCGGTGGCGCTAGCCAAGTCTTGGCCGAGGGTTGGCTGGACCAAAGCCTAGATTTTCCGATTCTGGGCCAGCATGTAGAGCCTGGCCTGCCCGCTGGACAGGTTGGCTTTCATCCAGGCCCCTTTATGGCCTCCGCCGATGAGCTTTATCTCTCTGTTTATGGCCAAGGCGGTCATGCCGCCCGCCCCCAAGATTGCAATGATGTGGTCCTGATTGCCTCGCATTTGGTGGTCGCCCTACAGCAGTTAATTAGCCGATTTAGAGACCCGCTGCAGCCTTCGGTCCTGAGTTTTGGCAAGATGAATACCGCTGGCGGGGCCACCAATGTATTGCCCGAACGCATTGATCTTGAAGGCACATTCAGAGCCTTCAATGAAGAATGGCGAGCCGAGGCGCATCAAAAAATGCAGCAGCTCTGTCAGCAAATGGCCCAAAGCATGGGCGGCCGTGCCGAGCTAGAAATCAGAAAGGGCTACCCCTACCTACACAATGAGGAAAATCTAACGCAGAGCCTGATACAGGCCGCCCGTGACTATGTCGGCAAGGATAATTTGGTCCTTCTTCCCCAACGCATGGGGGCCGAAGATTTTGGCTTTTATGCCCAACAGATGCCCGCCTGCTTCTATCGCTTGGGCACGGGCATTGGTCCGGGTTTGCACCACCCCAAGTTTTCTCCCGATGAAGAAACGGCCCTCCCCTTGGGGGCTGGGCTTATGGCCTATCTGGCCCTTTTTCAGCTAAATCAACAGATCAAAAAGGCCTAGTTGTTTGCTTGCTGGCTTTTGCTTAACTTGCAGCCAATTCGCATTTCAAACATAGAGGCTCGACCTCTTCAAAGCTTTTTATTTCTATGAAATTTTTTGTGGATACGGCCAATCTGGCCCAAATTAAAGAAGCCGCCGATCTTGGCGTTTTGGATGGTGTAACCACCAATCCCTCTCTCATGGCCAAAGAAGGCATCAAAGGCGAGGAGGCCGTCCGCCAGCATTATCTAAACATCTGCAAGCTTGTAGATGGCCCCGTAAGTGCCGAAGTGATTGCCACCGATTTTGAGGGCATGATCAAAGAAGGCGAAGCCCTAGCCGCCCTACACCCCAATATCGTCGTGAAGGTCCCGATGATTGAGGATGGCGTGAAGGCCCTTCGCTATTTTAGCGACAAAGGCATCAAGACCAACTGTACCCTCGTCTTTTCTGCTGGACAGGCTATTTTGGCCGCCAAAGCAGGCGCTACCTATGTTTCTCCCTTTATTGGCCGCATTGACGACATTAACTGGAGTGGCGTGGAGTTGATCGAGCAGATTGTACATATCTACCAAAATTTTGCTTTCCGCACTCAGGTTTTGGCCGCCTCTATCCGCAATCCCTTGCATATTGTGCAGTGCGCTGAGCTTGGCGCCGATGTGGTCACTTGCCCCCTTTCTGCCATGAAAGGCATGCTCAAACATCCACTTACCGATATTGGCTTGCAACAGTTTTTGGCCGATCACGCTAAAAATAATGGCTAGTTAAAGCCCAAGAAGATAAAGGCTGCTGAAAAGTAGCCTTTTTTTTTGGGGCCTCCCGCCTTCGGCGGGCGGTTACTCCCTTCAGTCGTCGAACTGCGGCCTAAAGGCCTTGTTGTCGTTCCGCAGCTCGCTGCTGTTTTGGGGCCTCCCGCCTTCGGCGGGCGCTACGTTCCGCAGCTCGCTATTCGCTCGGCCCTGCGGCCTCACGGCCTTGGTCTGCGGCTGCGCCGCACTGCTACACATCGCTAGGCCGCTCATCTGCCTTTTTCTAGCTTAAGTTTCTTCTTTGGCGGCTGGCTTGTTTTGGGCCGATGGGCTGAAGCCCATTTGGAAGACGCTATTCTGCAACTGCAAAACGACATCTTACAGTTGCGCTAAGCTATTCTGCAGATGCAAAACGGCATATTACAGTTGCGGCAAGCTATTCTGCAACTGCAAAACGGCATATTACAGTTGCGGCAAGCTATTCTGCAACTGCAAAACGGCATATTACAGTTGCGGCAAGCTATTCTGCAACTGCAAAACGGCATATTACAGTTGCGGCAAGCTATTCTGCAGATGCAAAATGGCATATTCCATTTGGAGGACGCTATTCTGCAACTGCAAAACGGCACATTCCATTTGGAGGACGCTATTCTGCAACTGCAAAACGACACATTCCATTTGGAGGATGCTATTCTGAAACTGCAAAACGGCATATTCCATTTGGAGGACGCTATTCTGCAACTGCAAAACGACACATTCCATTTGGAGGATGCTATTCTGCAACTGCAAAACGGCATATTCCATTTGGAGGACGCTATTCTGAAACTGCAAAACGGCATATTCCATTTGGAGGATGCTATTAGGAATTTGCGAAAACGTAGCATCAAGACTTTGATGGGCTGTTCCAAAAATTCGTCCTACAGGCCCGAAGGGCCGCAGGCCTAGCGATGCGAAAGGGGGCTGCGCAGCCGCAGACCAAGGCCGTCAGGCCGCAGGGCCGAGCAGACCTGCGAGCCCTGAAGCGTAGCGCCTGCAGCTTTGCTGCAGGAGGCCCCAAAACAACAACAGCAAGAGCATAAAAAACAGCAGACTAAAATGGGAAGAACAGAAGATTGGGCATTCATTGCGGAGCATCAGGCGGAAGATTTGGCGCAATTGGCCTTGCAATTGGCCAAGCGGCCAGAGCTAGACCGCAGTTTTATTTTGGCGCAGGTCAATGGGCGGCAAAAGGCCAAGGAAAAGTTGCCAGATTGGGCGGGTAAAGCGGGCTTAATATTCCCTTCTCGCTTGTCGATGCAGCAGTCTTCTAGCCAGATGACGGCCCAAAAAAAGGCCGAATACTTGGCGGGGGGCACTCTAGTTGATTTGACCGGAGGTTTTGGGGTAGATAGTTATTATTTGGGCCAAAAATTTGAGCGAGTTTATCATGTGGAGCCGCAAGAGGAGCTGCAAGAAATTGTGCGGGCCAACTTTTCGCTTTTGGGCTTTGATCGGGCGGAGTTTTTTTTGGGCAAGGCCGAAGAATTTCTGGAACAGGCCAATTTGCCTACGATTGATTGCTTTTATATTGATCCGAGCAGAAGATCGGAGGGCCAAAAAGTCTTTCGTTTAGATGATTGCCAGCCGCAATTACTGGAGATCTTGCCTCGATTATTGGAGCTTGCGCCTAGGGTTTGGGTCAAGGCGGCGACTATGTTGGACATACAGCAGGCCTTGCAGCAATTGGGGGGCAAAGTTCGGCAAATTTACATTTTGGCTTGGCGCAATGAGTGCAAAGAGTTGCTCTTTGAAATTGGGCGGGAGTCAGTGATTTCTCCGCAGATACAGATAGAAGAAATCTACCCCAAGCGGGCCTTTTCTTTTCAGTTTGAGCTAGCAGAAGAAGAGCGGGCTCAGCTCAGTTATGGGGCCTTGGGCAGTTATGTCTACTTGCCGCATACGGGCCTACTCAAGGCGGGAGCCTTTAAATTATTGGCCGAGCGTTATGGGCTGAGCAAATTGGCCATCAACAGCCATATTTATAGTAGTGAAAAAGAAATATTGGATTTTCCGGGCCGGGCATTTCGGTTAATTCGGGCCATCCCCTACCCTAGTAAAGCGGCCAAAAAGCTAGGCTTAAAAAAAGCGCAAATCATCAGTAAGAACTTTGGAATGAGCGTAGAACAGCTACGAAAAAAGCTAAAAATAAAGCAATCGGGAGGCAGCTACCTTCTAGCGAGCAGAGATCAAGAAAACAAAACTTGGCTCTATGAAATGGCGCCCTTGTTCTAAATAGAGTTTTTCCTCCCTAAATTTTTTATTAAATTGTACACGTTTTAGCAATTCATCAAAAAAAGGGGGGTATTCCCTTTTCGATGAAAAAGTCAACCCAAGGATTTTTTGACTGTTAGGAGTCAGATATCCTTTTTTTATCTCCAATTCCCCGTAGCCTTAGGGCTATCGACCGAGAACTTAACTATGCCTGCTCCCCGTTTCCTATTTTTTTTCCCGGAGACCAAACGCCAAGCGAGACTAGAAGAAACGCTTTTGTGTTTGGGTAGCTTTTGGACCATGCTCATCTGTTTGGCGTATTGGGTCCTTAGCTTCTCCTATGACTATCAGGAAGCGACGCCTATTGGGGCTTTATTGGGTGGTTTGGCTTATTTGGGGCTCTTTTTATGGATAAAGTTTAGGGCCTTTTCGCCTTGGTTATCCTTTATCTATATTCTCATTTCGCTTAGTTTACTGGATGGGCTTTGGATGATGGTGGGGGGCATTTACAGTGACTTGCCCATATTGTTATTGTTGGCCTTTTTTGCTTCTTTGATGATTTCGGCCAAGGGGTGGTTATGGTTGGCCATGCTGCTCAACTTTAGCAACTTTGCCTTTTTGTTAGTTTTGCACCTTTATTTTCCAGAGAGCATCAACTATCATCCGCCAGCTGCAGAGGTAGCTTTTACCAGTTTTACGAGTTTGGGAGTGGCTTTATTTTCGGTTTGGGTATTGATGGGCATCTTAAAGGAGCGCTATCAACTGAGTCAGGAACAATTGGAAGAAAAAAACATGGCCTTAAGAGATGCCAGCCAGGCCAAGTCTCAGTTTTTGGCCCAGATGAGCCATGAAATCCGGACCCCCATGAATGGGATGTTGGGCATGGCCCAGCTCCTGCTAGACGGTCCACTAAGCGAAGAGCAACAAGAATATGCGCAGACCCTCAAACAAAGCGGCGAGCAGCTTTTGCAGATTGTCAATGAGATTTTGGATTACTCTAAGTTAGAGGCGGGAGGCTGGCATTTGCAGGAGCAAGAATTTGAGTTGGAGCGGGCCGTAGAGGAGGCCATGAATATTGCGGTGTCTAGGGCCTTAGCCAAGGGATTGAGCTTGCGTTATTTTCCAGATGCCCATTTGCCAGAGCAGCTCATTGGAGATGCGACAAAGATTCGGCAAATGCTATTAAATTTATTGGACAACGCCATTAAGTTTAGTCATCAGGGCTGCATCTCTATTTATCTATCCAAATTGCGGGAAGAAGAAGATCGAGTTTGGGTAGAATTTCGCTTAACGGATCAGGGTGTGGGGATTCCCAAAGCCAAGCAAAGCGATTTATTTAAAGAGTTTTCTCAACTGTCCAATCAGCAGGCGCATAGCAGCTCGGGCACGGGTTTGGGCCTAGCCATTGTTCGGCAATTGGCCGAGCAGATGGGCGGCCGTGTTGGTGTAGATAGTGCAGCTGGACAAGGAGCTAGTTTTTACTTTCATTTGCCCTTACAAAAAGCAGCCTCCAAGTCGGCCAGTTTATTTAAGGGCAAACGGCTCTTTTTGTTGAGCAAAAACAAGGATGCCGCTCGTTTTTTCAAGGCTATTTGTCAGCGTTGGGAGATGGAATACTTTCAGTTTTGGGAGCCCGATGCCAGTCATCAGGCTGCGGAGCTAGACATTATTCCCGCTCCTGATTTTGTCTTTTTTGATAGCCAGTTACAAGATCCTGAAGAGGTGTTGAGTTGGCCTTGTCCCCAGTTTTTGATTTTAGCATTAGGCGAAGATCGGAAGCTCAGCCGCAACTTTCAAGCAGCACTTTCTGCCCCTTTGCGCCCGCTCCGAATCAAGCAGTTATTGCTCAAGCAAATGTCGGTGGTCCAAGAGGAAAAGGAGGAGGGGCCTAGCTGGCCATGGACCAATAAAAGGATACTTTTGGCCGAGGATAATAAGATCAATCAGCGTTTGATGCAACAAATTTTGGAGCGAATGGGGCTTTGGTTGCATATTGTACAAAATGGGCAGGAAGCCCTTGACTTTTTGGCCCAAGAAGAGGTAGATCTTATTTTTATGGATCTACAAATGCCCGTTTTAGATGGGCGAACAGCCAGCCAAGAAATTCGAGCTCAACAGATTAAAACGCCCATTATTGCGCTTAGCGGAGAAGAGGAAAGCCCTATTCAGGGCATCAATGGCTTTTTGCAAAAGCCCATTGCGCGAGAAGAACTAGAGGCTTGTTTGCGCCAGTTTTTTTGCTAGCTTTGCGCTATTATTTTCACGCATCCTCCCCTCCTAATCATGAAAGTTACTGCAGAAAAAATAGCCCTTTATAGTCTTGGATTTCTTTTTTGTATTCTGCTGCTCTACAAGGCGGTCAAGATGAGTATGACTCATGATGAAGCCGCTACTTTTTTGGTCTATACCAAATGGTCTATTTATGATATCTGGACCAATTCGGGCCCCAATCCCACGGCCAACAACCACCTACTCAACACCTTATTGATTAAATTTTTGGTGCAGCTCTTTGGCGATCATCAGTTGGTGGTTCGCCTTAGCAATATTTTAGCGGGATTCAGTTTTCTCTATTTCTCTGGGCGCCTGATGCAACAGGTTTTTGAGCCCAAAAATAAGCTTTTGGTCCTTTTGGGCTTCAGCCTGCTGCTGATGAATAATTATCAGTTTGATTTTTTTGCCGTGGCTCGCGGCTATGGCTTGTCTATGGGCTTTTTTATGCCTGCGATCTATTTTTCGCTGCAGGCGGTCGCCAATTCTTCTATCCGAAGTTGGAGCTGGGCGGTCGGCCTTTGTCTGCTGGCGGTTTTGGCCAATTTTAGTAGCCTGGTTTTTTGTATCGCCTTGCTGGGCAGCGCGCTGCTGCTGGCGCTCAAAAAAGAGCGAAACTGGCGGTTTTTGGGCCAAATTCTGGGTATTGCTAGTCTGGCGGCCCTCGTTTTAGGGCTGGCCATTGCCCCTGCCATCATTCGCCTCATCGAGTTTGAGCAGCTCTATTTTGGGGGAGATAATGGCTTTTTTCAAGATACTATAGGCAGCTTGGCCCGATCCTATACACACAATATTTCCTTTTTGCATTCGCCCAAATATATCCATTGGGGCTTTGGGTTTCTGCTTGTTTTTGCCGCTGCCCGCCTGCTTTTTTCGCTTGTCAAAGAGAAAAGTCAGGGCCCTACTCTTTTCATTCAATTGGGTTTATCCTGCCTTTTGGCTAGCTGCATCGGCCATCTTTTGCTCCATCTCCTTTTCGATGTCAAGTTTCTGATGCAACGGACCGCCCTAATTTATTTTCCCCTACTGCAGTTTTCGCTCATTAGCCTGCTGTATAGCCTTTATCAGGCTTTTCCCTTGGCCAAAAAATGGAAAAATACAGCTTTGGTCTTCGCCAGCGTTCTAGGCCTAAGCCTTTTTGGCCTCAACTACCGCCCCAATACCATGACCGAATGGTACTACAATGTAGAGGATAGAAAAATTTTGAGCGAATTGGAGGCGAGCATTCCCCAAAATGAAACCCATACCCTAGGCATTTGGTGGCTCTTTTTCCCCACTTTCGAGTTCTATCTAGAAACGGGGGTCTATCAAAATATTCAGCTCAATCCACACAATATGCAGCTTGATCTCGAGCAGGATTATGACTATTATTTTATCGACCACAATGCAGAACGAGTGGCCGCTTTAAGCGAAAAATACGAACGCTTCAAAAATTACCAACAAGGGATTCTCTTTCGCCATAAGAACTTTCCCATTCAGAAAAATAACTAGTGTTTTTTGGGGCTGCCCCGCCCTTTGGGCGGGTCGGGCTATGTCGCAGCTCGCAGGTCTGCTCGGCCCTGCGGGCTTTTTCGCTTTGCTTCAAAAGCCCTGGGTCTGGCCTTCGGCCACTGCTTTCTATCCCTCAGCCACGTCGCTACGCTCCTATGCGGGCGCTGCGCGCCCTGCAAAGCTGCAATTGGACCAACAGGCTAGCGCTTTTTGGGCGGAAAAAGCTCAAAGCGCTTCTGAAAATCTTTCAATAAGCCATTTTGCTTCAAAAAGTGGACATACTTCTCTCGGTCGGTTGTCGGCCGATGTTTTGGCTTGGGGATATCTTCTTCCTTGGGTTCCTCTATCGTAAATTTGTACTGTAATTTGGGCAGACCAAATTCTTCTCGCAACTGATTGAGCAGGGCCTGTTCATCGCCAATAGCGTCTTTTACTCTTTGGCTACTCACCACTAATCCTAGGGCCTGTTCTTCTTTGGGCAAAACCGTCAATTTAGCCGATCGCAGCAGGGCTTGCATAGAAGGCGACTCCATTTTTTGGGCATAGGCTTCCCAAAGGGCCAAAACAGCCTTTTCTTCCCAGCTTTTGTGTACAATTTGCTTTTTGCGCTCTTCTTCCGCCTGAATTTCGGCCTTAAGGGCATCTATGGCCGTTTCTTTTTTCTTTTTGAGGCGCTCCTTTAAACTCTTTTTAGGCTTTTTTTCCAGTTTTGGCGCTGCCTCCTTGGGCTCTTCTTTGGTTGCAACTACTTTAGGGCTAGTTGTTTCTTTGGGTTCTTCTTGTTTTTTGCTGGGGGCAGCGCCTTCTTGGACCACTTCCGTCGGCCTACTTTCTACGGTTTGCACATACTGTACAACTTGCTGTGGAGCCAAAGTTTTGGGCTGTATCGCCCTGCGGATATGGGCCATTTTAATCAGAGCCATTTCTACATGTAGGCGCTTATTTCTGGCCATTTTATAATTCACATCGCAGGCGGCGCTCAGGCTCAGGGCCGAAACCAAAATATCTTTGGGCGCCAATTGGGCCTGTTGCTGATAGCGTTGGCGCAGCTTTTCACTAAGGTCCAAAAGGCCAAGGGTGCTAGCATCTTGGGCCATTAGCAAATTGCGCAAATGCAAAGAAAGGCCATCTAAGAAAATATCGCCATCAAATCCCTTTCGCTGAATTTGGTCAAAGATGAGGAGCAATTGCTGCATATCCTCCGCCAAGATGGCATCAATAATCTGAAAGTAATAATCGTAATCTAAAATATTCAGGTTTTCAATGACATCCTCATAGCGGATATGGCTGCCTGAAAAACTGACCATGCGGTCAAAAATAGAAAGGGCATCTCGCAGAGCGCCATCGGCCTTTTGGGCAATCATATTGAGGGCCTCTTCTTCGGCCTCAATGCCCTCTTCTTGGCAAATTTTGGCCAAATGCGCTCGCATATCGGCTACCTGAATTCGATTAAAGTCAAAAATTTGACAGCGAGAGAGAATAGTGGGAATAATTTTATGCTTCTCGGTAGTGGCCAAAATGAAAATGGCATAAGAGGGCGGTTCCTCCAAAGTTTTTAGAAAAGCATTAAAGGCCGCCTGAGAAAGCATATGCACCTCATCAATAATATAGATTTTGTAGCGGCCCTTTTGAGGAGCAAAACGCACTTGTTCAATCAAAGAGCGGATATGCTCTACCGAGTTATTGGAGGCGGCATCTAGCTCATGAATATTGAGTGAAGCATTTTCTCTAAAGGCTGTGCAAGAAGGGCATTCATCGCAGGGCTCGGTATCTGAGGTGGGATTTTCACAATTGAGTAATTTGGCCAAGATACGGGCGCAGGTCGTTTTGCCCACCCCTCTAGGGCCACAAAACAAAAAAGCTTGGGCCAAATGCTCTGAGCGGATGGCATTTTTGAGGGTATTAGAAACATGTTGTTGACCCACCACCGAATCAAAGCGGATGGGACGATATTTGCGGGCGGAAACGACGAAATTACTCATAATAATTTAACTTGTAGGGCAAAGATAGGCTTTCTAAAGGAACTTAGAAGCCCTTCTGAATAAGAAGAGGGCAAAAACTTCTGCGGTCCTTTGGCCTAGCGATGTGCAGCAGTGGCCGTCAGGCCAGACCAAGGCGCTGCAAGCGCCGCAGGGCCGAGCGAACAGCGAGCTGCGAAACGTAGCGCCCGCCGAAGGCGGGAGGCCCCAAAACAACAGCGAGCTGCGAAACGACAACAAGCCCTTTAGGGCGCAGTTCGACGACCAAAGGGAGTAACCGCAGCAAGGCGAAGCCGCAGCTGAGGCCCCAAAAAATAAAACAAATCCCCTTAAATATGCGTATATTTACAGTTATTATTTCATTCTTTTTTTTGCTGAGTTGTTCATCTTCCCCAGAAGTTGTGGCTGATCAGCCTGCGCCAGAGCCTGTAGAAAAAGAGGAGGTTGCGGCTCCGCCTGTAGCTGAGCCCAAGCCAGTAGTGGCCATAGACAGCAGTGGGCCCAAGCGGGCCAAAAAGCCCAGTTTGCGGCCAGCTTTTCCTCAATTTGATAGTTTGGCCCATGACTTTGGGGAGGTTATTCAGGATTCGGTGCTTCGGCATCGCTTTCATTTTGAGAATACTGGAGAGCGGCCTTTAGAGATAGAATCCGTGCAGGGAAGTTGTGGTTGCATACAGGGCAGCCAGCCATTTTTGCCCATTGGGCCGGGAGAAAAAAGTTATATTGATCTCCGTTTTGATAGTCGGGGACGGCAGGGGGCTGAGTACAAATACCTTTTGGTGAATTGGAAGGGCAATGAGGAGCCATTGAAGCTAGAAGTCCGGGCAAAAGTCTTGTTAAAAGAGAAAAAATAGTGGTATATTCGAGAAGATAACCAAAAAACTATTTTCGATGAAAAACTTTATCTTTTTGGCCTTTTTAGGGGCCTTAATTTTGGGACAAACGGCCTGTAAACGCAGTGTAGAAGGCGAGACACAGAGCTGGGAGGCCAACAAAGGAAATGTACAGAAGCTATCGGCCAAGTACAGTAACTTTAAGCCTGCATTTGAGGAAATCTTGAAAAAAGCGGAGGCTAAAATGACCGAAGCGCAGGCGATGACTGATGAGAAGGCCAAGATTTCGGCCATGGCGGAGGCCAACTCGATTATTCGGCCCAAATTTGTGCGGGGCTTAGAAGGTATGGACCGCAAGATTTCTACTTTGGAAGACCTGATGGCCAAGGCTAGTCAGCAATCTAAGGATCATAGCGACCGAGATGCTGCTTGGGCGGCTAAAAGCAGTGGCGAGCGGGCTATTCGGGAGGCTCGTGAGCTTATTCGCAGCGCCAAAGTGAGCTCGGCAGCAGTAGCCGATGGCATTGTTAGCGATGCCGAGCGGCAGTTAGATTCGGCCCAAAAGCGCTTGCAAGAAGTGGTTAAAACGGCCCAGAAAAAAGCCGATGAAAAAGAAAAAGCAAAGGCCGATCAGAAAGCAGAAGAAACCGCTAAGCAAGAAGCTGAAGAGAAAAAAGCTTCGCCTATTAAATGTGGGTACTGTGGTACGATGAATAAAGCCGGCAGCTTAAAATGTAGCTCTTGTGCTGCTCCCTTAGAGGCCAATAAATAGGTGGAACTAAGGGCATAAAAAAGCCGCAAAGGAGAAATTCCTTTGCGGCTTTGCTGTTTTTATTGGCCAAAAATCTGCGCCCAATAATAGCCCCATTCGCTATCTTCATCGGCAACAAAACCTGCGCCCATAAAGCGGGCATCGGGGTCCAGCATATTTTTAAGATGGCCAGGGCTGTTATACCAGAGCTCAAAAACGGCGGCGGCTGTGGCCGTGCCCACCGCAATATTTTCGGCCATAGGGAAAAGCTCCGTTTGGCAAAAGGGCTTAATTTTTTCAAAGGTATCGGCCACTTTTTTTAGTTTTCGGCCTTTGCGGTCATAGAGCCCATGTTCAAAATATCCGTCTATTATCATATCTTTGGCATGATATCTTGCTGCCCAACTGAGTTCCTTAGACCAGCTGAGGGCTGCCAGCCCCCTAGTTTGTCGAAGTTCATTAACGAGTTCTAGCAACTTTTGCTCCTCACTCTTATTAGAAGATGCGATGCGTTCATTGCCCTGCGGCAAGCCCTTAAAACTCTGCGCCTCTAGGCGAAGGGCCGCCATAGAGAGCAAAGTCAATAGGATAAAGAAGATTTGAAATTGCATTGCGCTAAAAGTTAAAATTGAAATAATGAAACAGCTATTTTGTCTGCTCGTTTTTTTGGGAGCCAGTCTTTTTGCTGAAAGTTGGGCCCAGACAAACTCTTGTCAAACGGTAGAACTCTATCTTTATGCCAAAGATAACAGCGGCTTGATTGCAGATGCAAATATTCGCTTTTGGCGGCCTGCCGATAGCCTGAGCTACCGCCTAAAAACGGATTCTCTGGGCCGTTGTCGGGCTTGTTTGCCCTTGGCCCAAAAGGAGTATCAGGTCCAAATTCAACACAAAATTTTTTCTAGCCAAACTTTTTCGCTCCAACTCGATGGTAGCGATAGTACGATCTATAAAAAAGTAGGCCTAGACCGTCTGCCTGGCTATTTGCTCGAGCTTAGTATTACCGAGTTTTTGCAGGGACGAGGCGATAGCCTAGCCGCTGGCGAATATAGCCTAGAGGGTGTCACAATCGAAATCTATAATAAAACGCAGTATAAGCAGGAGCTCCGCCTAGTAGAACACCCCCATCACGAAATTTCTTTTTTGATGGAGCAGGGCAATGAGTACATTTTTATGCTCCGCAAACAGGGCTATTATAGCAAGCGCATGCGGGCCAATGTGAATGTTAATGATTGCATTTTGTGCATGGAGGGCTTTGGAGAGCTTACGCCTGGGGTGGCCGAATCGCTCACGCAGGACAACAGCATGGGCACTTTGGTCAGCAATGTGAATTTGAGGCCCTTGGCTGTGGGCGAAAAAATGAAGTTGGACAATATTTACTATGATTATGGGAGCTCGCAAATTCGGCCCGAGAGCTATGCCACCCTCGACCAATTGGCCGAGATGATGCGCGACAACCCCAATGTTTATATGGAACTTTCGGCCCATACCGATTGCCGAGGGAGCAAGGCCTTTAATTTGGAGCTTTCGCAGAATCGAGCCAATAATGTGGTCCAATATATTCAAGAACGCCTCCCCAATGGGGCCGATCGGGTTAAGGCGCAGGGCTATGGCGAGTCTAAACCCCTCAATTCTTGTGTCGATGGCATTAGCTGTAGCGAGGAGTTGCACCAACAAAATAGACGAACCGAGCTGTTGGTCCTCGATGTGGTCGATGATGAGGATTATATCAACCGCCCGCTGGCCTCCATCATGCAAGAAGAGCTGGAGTCCGAGATTTTGGCCGCCAATAATAGCTCTTACTTTAAAGAAAAGGACCCCAGCCAGCAAAAAGCGCAACAAAAGCCCACGATTCCCGGCCCAATTCCCCCCAATTATAGTGGCTACAAAATTGAGCTGAGTCGCAGCCAAGAGAGTCCGGCCCTAGACCACCCTATTTTCATGGCCTTTTCAACTGTTTTTCTAGACATTGACGAGCAGGGATTTATCAGTTTTATGGTGGGCGACTACTCTTCTGAGGAGGAGGTCAATAAGGCCCTAGATAAGTTTCGTTCACGTTTTTCTAAGGCCAAGGCAGTTTATTATAAACTGGGAATTCGACAATAATTTTTTGGGGCTGCCCCTCGCTTCGCTCGGGTCGGGCTATGTCGCAGCTCGCTGCTCGCTCGGCCCTGCGCTTTTTTCGCTACGCTCAAAAGCTGGGTCTGGCCTGCGGCCACTGCTATCTATCCCTCAGCCTGCGGCGGCTCTGCCGCCTGTCCACCGCAATTGGGCCAAAAAAAGCCGAGCCTGCTCAAAGCAGACTCGACTTCACTTAATAACCCTAAAACCTTAACCTTTGGCTTAAATTGACTTAAGCCTCTGGAAAACCAAAAAACTCTTACTGAACCTGAATACTGATTTTCTCTTTTTTAGGCTCCTGCTTTTTAGGAACCTCTAGTTGGAGAATGCCATTTTCATAGCTAGCAGTAATACTTTCTAAGTCGTATTTATTAGATAAACGGAGCTTGCGCTCAAAGGTTGTAAAGGCAAACTCTCTTCGTCTAACTTTAACATTTTCAGGCAGTTCCTTAACATTTCTATTGGCTGAGATATGCAGAAGGTCCTTCTCTAGCTCCAATTTAAAATCTTCTTTTTGGAAGCCTGGAGCCGCTAGTTCTAGCAAAAGGCCAGCTTCTGTCTCAAAAACATTGAGCATAGGTTGCTGATGGGCTTGGTCTTGACCAAAAAACTGTTGTAGGGGTTCTTGCTTGAGCAGTTGCTCTAGCTCTTTACCAAATTCATTGAAGGGGAAACCAAAGAAGTGATTTGCTTTTGCGTTTTTCATAGCTCTATTATTTTTCTTACTCTTTTACTATTTAAGCTGGCCTTGGGCCAGTATGTCTATCGAAGCTTCATCCTTGATTAGACAAGTTTGGGACCAAGGGCCAAAAGAAGAAAAATAACTGTCAAAATGGCAAAAATACAAAGGGAATACTGACAAAATGTCAAAAACGGTAGTTTTGAGCTGTCATTTTGGTCCAATTGCGGTTTTACAGGGCGCGCAGCGCCCGCAGGCCTAGCGATGTGCAGCAGTGGCCGTCAGGCCAGACCAAGGCGCTCTAAGCGCCGCAGGGCCGAGCGAATAGCGAGCTGCGGAACGTAGCGCCCGCCGAAGGCGGGAGGCCCCAAAAAAAATCCCCTCTCTAAACGAAAGGGGATCTAGTTTTACTTTTTCAGTTTCATATAATCCTTAAGGATAAAGGCGACCTCTTCGAGGTAAGCGTCTTTTTCTAAGCCAGCATGCCATTTCTCAAAGCTTTTGGCCTTCACGCTATCGAGAGCGATTTGTTCCTTATCGGCCTTGAGGTTATAGATAGAAAAGTCCTCAATTTTGGGCATCATATCCTTATACTGCTCGGCCTCCTTATCGGTTTTGGCCTGATGGGCCTCGTAATCTTCTAGCTGAAGCGGATAAACGGTTTCGCTTTGTTGTTTTTCCAGCCATTTTCCGTGCTCTTCTAGCAACTGGAAAGTTTTGCTTTTTGCTTGGCGTTTTGCGCTTTTGCTTTGCAATTTGGGCAAAGCCTTCATTTTCTTTTTATGATAATTGGCCGGATCAATTTCGGACCAAGCCATGGGATAATCCTCGTCTTTTTCGCCTACTTTGAGGTAGCTATAGCTACCGGGCAGCACGATATCGGGTTCTACCCCTTTGAGCTGGGTAGAGCCGCCATTGATGCGATAGAACTTTTGAATTGTAATTTTGAGGCTACCGAGTGCGCCCAAATCTTTGTAGCGAGGCGGCACCACCGCATCTAGATCCATAAAGCGCTGCACAGTTCCCTTACCAAAAGTAGAGGGGCTCGTGCCGACAATAATGGCGCGGCCATAGTCCTGCAAAGCGGCCGCCATAATCTCGGAAGCCGAGGCAGAATAGGCATTTACGAGAATAATGAGGGGCCCTTTATAGAGGGCGCCGGCCTCTTTATCTTCTAGCACATAGGGGCGATTATCGCGGCTTTTGACCTGTACCACGGGGCCACGGTCAATAAATAGGCCGGTCATTTTGACCACATCAGAGAGCGATCCGCCGCCATTAAAGCGCAGGTCGATAACGATACCATCAATATTTTCTTGGAGTAATTTGCGTACCTCCGCTTCTACATCTGTGGCGCAACGGCGGCCATTAGGATCTTGGAAATCTGCATAAAAGCTACGCAGATCAATAAGGCCCATTTTCACGCCGGCCTTTTTGTGTTCTACGATAGCCGATTTGGCGTAACTTTCTTCTAGGACCACCACATCACGGATGATTGGAATCACCTTAGTTTCGCCACTTGTTTTCTTGACCGTTAGGCGCACCTCGGTGCCTTTTTTGCCTCGGATCATGGGCAAAACGTCATCAATGCGCATATCGACTACATTGACGGCCTCTTCATTGCCTTGGGCCACCTTAATAATTTTGTCATTCACCTCTAGCTCGCCCTGTTTCCAAGAGGCTGAGCCGGGCACAATATTCACCACCTTAATGTAGCCATCTTCTTGGCGAAGTTGGGCACCGATTCCCTCTAATTTGCCCGACATACGGATATTAAAGTTCTCTTTTTCGAGTGGGGGAAAATAGCCAGAGTGTGGTTCGTGGGCATTGGCAAAGGCATTGACATAATTGGCAATACGGTCGTCACGGCTATCTTTCTTGATATTTTCTGACCATTCTCGGTAGCTTTTGAGCAGCTTTTCGCGCTCCTCTTTTTCTATTTCCTCAAAGGTTTTGATGCTATCGACTTCCTCGCCTTTTTCTTGAGCTTTTTCTTGTCGCTCGAGGCGGTCATGCACACGGCCAAGGACCTGTAATTTGAGGTAATCGTACCAGCGGGCTTTTAGTTCTTCGGGATCCTTAAGGAACTCTAATTTTTCGCCATCCATAAAGCGAAAGGGTTGGGCCAAAATGTCTTCATAATAGCCTTCTACCTGCTTAATTCTTTCGTCAAAGGTATTATTGACCAGATTAAAAAAGCTAAAATCGCCAGCTTGGGCGGCATCATCGAGTTTAAATTTAAAGTCTTCAAACTTTTTGACATCATCGGCCAAGAAAAAGCGCTTATTGAGATCCATCCGCTTGAGGTAAAGGGTATAGACCTTTTCAGAAAACTCATCATTGATGGCTTCTGGCGCATAATGGTTGTAGCGCATACTTTGGAGCACCACTTCGAGCAGCAATTCTTCTCGGTTAGAGAGGTCGCCACTAATTTGGGGTTGATTATCTTGCCCTTGCTGCCAGCGGAAGGCAATAAGTAGGCTACAAGCGGCAGTAATTAAGAGGAGTTTACGGATCATAACTATAGTTCTGTTGATTAAGCGGAGGGCAAAAAAGAAGATAGCGTATTTTTGTTAAAATTTGCAGTTTCTAGATTTGATTGGGCCGTAAAATAGGGCCATTCATTTTGCTTTAACAAATTTTAATACGCTAGAACGATATTTTTAGTTGATTTCTTAGAAAAATTTGGGCCAAATCAATTTTGCCTTAGGCAAAAGCCTTTTTATTTCTTTGTGAGTTTTTTTTGGGGCTGCCCCGCCCTGCGGGCGGGTCGGGCTATGTCGCAGCTCGCAGGTCTGCTCGGCCCTGCGCTTTTTTCGCTTCGCTCAAAAAGCTGGGTCTGGCCTTCGGCCACTGCTATCTATCCCTCAGCCAGATTTAATTGCACTGCTTTGGCTATAGTTTGCTATGAATTTTTGGCTAGACCAGCTATTTTTTAAGGGCATAGCCTTCGCTATGGCCGAGAAAAATAGGGCCGACTAGCGGAAAATTGCTGCAAACTATAAAAGTGAGTGCATTTAAATTTGGCTATGGCCTGCGGCCCTTTGGGCCTGCTAAACGCAAAAGCCCCAATTTGCTAAAGCAAATTGGGGCTTGGGCCAGGGGGGCTCGGTCTTACTGTATGGCTTCATTAAGGACTTGAAGGCGTTGAGACACTTCTTGTCCGGCCTCATTATAGAGGCGGAAAATATAGTAGCCATCTTCAAAAGTTTTGAGATTGATGGCCTTATAATTATTACCTGGAGTCAGTTGCATTTTATTTTGGGCCACTAATTCTAGGCTTTGGGCCTCATAAATTTCAAAGTCGAGCTCTTGAGCTTCTTGGGCTTTCACGCCAAAGAGGAAATAGCCTTCTTGCACGGGTTCTGGCGACATACTAAGCGTCACGGGCAATTCCTTTTGTTTATTTTCGGCCCCCATCAGGCTAGCGAGCAGCCGTTGGCTAAAGGCGGCATCGCCTGCGCTTCGGTCGGCGGGAGCTAAGGCCTCGATAGGTTCTTTAAAGAGCTCGGCGGGAACTTGGTCTTCTACTTTACTAATGGGCAGGCTTTCAAATTTTTCTACAACCAATGTCTTTACGTCAAGTTTACCTCTTTGGGCAGACTCGGTAATAATCGTTTCGGTTTTAATGGCAGTAGCAGCACTATCTTCTGCATTTTCGCAGTCACATTGGCAGCCATAGGCCAAAAAAGCCATTGTGGCAGAAAGGTAAATTGCTTTTTTAAACATCATTTTAATTTTAGGGCCAATAATCGGTTAAAAAAAAGAGCGTACTGTATGTACAGCCGCTCTTTTCAAATATTTTGTTTAGGCAAAAAACGGCCTAAAAATTAGTCACGTTTGATCACGACTGTATTAGTCATTTCTTTACCAGCCTCGTCTTTTAGCTTGAAGAAATACTTACCTTCTTCTAGGCTAGTTACATTGAGGGCTTTGTAATTGTGACCTTGGTTGAGGCTAAACTTGTTGTTGGCGGCTAGTTCGAAACCTTCTTCATCGTACATCTCGAACATAACATCTTTAGCTTCTTCTGCTTTGAGGCCAAAAACGAACATATCGTCTACGGCTTTATCTTCCATAGTGAGTTCGATACCAGCAAGTTGGTCTTCTTTTTCGGCAGACATCAAAGAGCTGTGGATATCGTTTACTGCATCTTCGCTTTGCTTAGCGTTTGCTTTTTTGGCTTCTACAACGAAAACGTCTTCAGCAGTGATCGCTACATCTGCACCTTGGAACTGAACAGTTTGTACACCACGAGTGCTATTTACGTTCTTGATATTTACGGCAGTAGCAGCTTGTTGGCTATCAGAGCCACAAGAGCCCATAGTGAATAGTACGGCGGCAGCGAGGAGGAAGCTTGACAACTTTTTCATAAGAGGTGGTTTTAATGTGATAGTAAATAATAGGTTTTGGCTTTTAGGGCCAGTTGTTTTGGGGTGTATGGCGGTTAAAACAATGGGGTTTAATCCGCTCTATGTATGTTTATGGCAAAAGTACTGACTTTGTTACCTTTAAATCGGTTTTTTTTTCATTTTTTTTCAGACTTCCACTAAACCTAAATAGATTATTTCTATAGAATTGGCCACAAGTAAGATATAGGGGCCAGACTCTAGGCTAGCTGTAGGAATGAGCAGATTTGTTTTTCCTTTGGGCAGTGCGGTAGTTTCTTTAGCTAGGCGATTAAAGCCGTCTTGGTCAAAAAACTGAAACTCTAGGTCCATGTCTTCGGTGGTTGCTAGCTCTAGGTAGAGGTAATCATTACCTTCTTTTTTGTAGGCTAGTTGAATAGGGCTTTCATTGAGTTGGTCGGCCTTAGCGAGTAGTTCTCTAAACTGTGCTTGGCTTTTGCTCGATAGGCTTCCCTTGCCTCTTAAAAAGAGTTTAACTTCCTTGAGTTCCCGATCAACGGTTGTTAAGTGTTGAAGCTCTGGGAAATCAGAAAAGTAGACCTGTTGCCCTCTGACACTACTATCTGCCTGCAAGCCTTCAATATTGACTTCTGGCCTAGGGGCGGCCCCTGGTCCACAAGCGCTGACCAAAAGAAGCAGGACAAAATAAATAATGCGATGTTTTAGACACATTGGGAGTGATATTTATAGACAAATTGTCTGTCGGTGAGAAGTATAATTCAGTTGTTAGACAGTTGCTTAGCTTCTGTAGCTGATTTAGAGAGGAGATTTTCTTTTTCAGGTCACCGAATAACACTTCTTAGGGAGATCAATATAAGCATATTTAACGAGCCTTTAAGGTATTTTATCACAAAAAAGGACAGCTTTTCAAGAGGCTGTCCTTTTAGTGGTTCATAGGCTTATATTCTAGCTAAACTACTCTCTTTCAATAGAAAACATTTGGTTTAGCTCGGCGCCGGCTTGGTTTTTCAGTTTGAAGTAATAAGTTCCTTCTTTGAGGCTACTTACTTTGATGGCTTTATAGTTTTTGCCTTCAGTTACTTCAATGCTATTATTGGCGGCCAATTCAAATCCTTCCTCATCATACATTTCAAAGGTTAGATTTTCTTCGGTAGTTGATTCTAGGGAGAAGGCAAAAATATCATTTACGGGACCTTCGGCCATAGTCATTTTAACGTCTAGTTTCTGTGCTTCATTTTCGGCTTTGGCCAAAGAGCGCATAATGCCCGTAACGGCTTCTTCATTTTACTTATCCTTAGCTTTTAGGATAATCATATCCTCGGCGGGGATGCTCACGGCATCGCCGGCAATGCTAAACTTTTGTGCGCCGCGGGTTTCTTCTAGATTGATGGTTCCCGTCATGCTACTTCCTGCTTTTTTGGCTAGGTCGTCGCCACAGCTACTGAGGCTAAAAAGAATCATGGCGCTAAAGAGGAAAAGTAAATTGAGTTTCTTCATGGTTGGTGCGATTTAAAAGTTGCTTTTTATAATTTTTCTATTGATTTTGCTATCTTATTTGGGTTGGCCTTTGGGCTCAACCGTTTAATATTTTACTATTTTCTGGTCCTAATATCAAAAATAATGCAAAACCAAGATAAACAAGAACTTAATATTCAGATTTCTGAAGAAGTAGCCGATGGCATTTATTCTAACTTGGCCATCATCAGTCATTCTCCGGATGAGGTGGTTTTAGATTTTGTTCGTTTGGTCCCTAACATTGATCATGCTCGGGTAAAGTCTAGAGTATTAATGAGTCCACATCATGCCAAGCGTTTATTGGCGGCTTTATCGGATAATTTGCAGCGTTATGAGCAAGAGTTTGGTCCGATTCAAGACCCTAGAAACAGCAGCCGCAATAGCAGTTTGTCTTATTCTGGACCTAAGGGGCAAGCTTAAATTAATGCCGCCCAAAATCAAGCCAAAAGCCCTTTTAAGGGCTTTTTTTTATGGCCCTAAGGATATTTTTTAGATAAGGCGGCCAAGCCGCCGCAGAGGAGCGCAGCGACTTGGCTGAGGGGCTGTAGCAGGGCCGCCGAAGGCGGCAGACCGAACAGGCGCAGCCTGTGAAGGGCCGAGCAGACCTGCGAGCTGCGCAATGGCCCGACCCAAGGCCGAAGGCCGCAGGGGCAGCCCCAAAAAAAGCGCATTAATCAAATAATCTCCAAAGAACTGAGAGTCGGAGCCAGTTATTGGCCTCGGCATATTGGTAGCTACTAAAGTAGTTTTGGTTTTCCCAGAAGTAGCTAATATTTTGATAATTGAGGCCAATTCGGAAGCGGTAGACCTTGAGGACGGCAAAGGCGTCTAGTTGGGGATAGAACTGCAAAAGTTGTTGATCTTGCAGATAAAATTGGTTCCAAGTTGGGGCATAGGCTTGGGCGTAGAAGGCCGTTTGGTAGCGCAGGCGGAAGCCCAATTGCCAGCTTGCGTTTCGGAAATATTTGCCTTTAAAGTAGAGTTTTTGTTGAACTTGGCCTTGGGGTAATGGCCAGTATTTTTCCTCTCCGACTTGTAGCTGCCCAACTAGGCGAGTGTCGGAGTAAAAGCCTTTGTAGTGGAAGCTTTGTTGGAGCTCGGCTTGCAGCAAGCTTAGGCTACTATTGAGTTGTTCGCTTTGGCCATTGAAGTTGTAGATAATAGGATTTTGGCGGAGGAAATACTGGGCTTTGAGGCTTCCCTCCTGCCCTTTCCAGCTTAGGCCAAGGCCGAGATTGGCTTCTTGGCTTTGGCCAAAGTCATTGTTCCAGATTTCTTGGCCAGAGAGATAGGCTTTTTGTTCTAAAAAGCTGGGGCGAAACTGCTGTATTTGTCCCCAAACTGCTGCCGCTAGCCTTTTAGACAAAGGACGTTCATAGCGCAGTTTGAGCTGATAATCTAGGGCTTGCTCTCCAAATAAAACTTGGCCTGAGGCGCTTAGATTTTGACCTTGATAATTGGCTCCTGCAAAAAGGCTATTGAGCTGTTCTAGGGGCAGGGGTTCTTGTGTAACGGCCTGAAACCGATGGCCCAAAAAGAGCTTTATATCGGCGAGTTGATAGCTCAATTGATTTTGAATCAGCTGTTGTTGCATGGCCATTCTCAGGCCTCGGTTATTGACCTGAAGTGGGCCGTAGAAGCTACTATCTGCGGCTAGATTATTATCAAAAAACTTAAATCGTTCTTGTTGGTAATGCAGTTGGTGCTCCCAGTTTTTCCAGTTTTGGCGATAAAGCAGTTCCAAAAAGCGATTTTCCTGTCGGGGCGAATCATTGTCGCCTTCATTGAGGCTAGTTTCGGCAGTTTCTAAAAAATCATTGCTCAGGCCTTGCAAAACACTATCTTGCAGGCCTCCATTTTCGCTTTGATTTTGGCTAGAAGAGACCACAAACAGGCTCCCCTTATAGTTGGCTTTTTGGTAGTGAAGCTGCAGGCCGAGGTCTCGATGTTGGCTAGCGAGGCTATTAAAATAGCCTCTTTGGCTCAGCACGCTATACTGGATGCCGTAATAGAGTTGTTTATTGTATTGCTGGGCCAATTCGGCTTTGAGGGCCAGATTTTTCAGATTAATTTGGCTGTAATAAAGGTTGGTCAGGGCCTTCCCACCTTCTACCTCATAGATGCGGAGTTGGTTGGGGCGCAGGCGGTAGCGGTCCAGATGTTCTGCAGCGCCTAGGCGGGGGCCTAATTCTTTTTCTTCATACTGCCAAGTTTTGGCAAAAACGGGCGTTCCCCAATGGCCCAGATTCCCGTAGTTTTGGGTCCAACTTTCTTGCGCCCAGCCCCAGGCAAAATCATGCATATAATGGAGGCTAGTATCCAGTTTGGCCCATTTGTTTTCGCTTAGGGCATAGCGCCATTTTATTTTCAGGCTATCGCCTAATTTCTGAAAGCGTTCGGCTTCTGTGGTGGCGGGCAGGCTATCTCGTTGTAGGCTATCTACAGGCGTTTGGGCCCAGCTACTGTTTGCCCAAAGGAGCAAAACAGCCAAAAGAACAATTCGCATAGAGCTTTAATTTTTGCGCAAAAAAAAGCCATGGACCCAAAGAGTCGATGGCTTTTTATCAGAACTTAGAAAGAAAAAGCAACTTACTTCTTCTTCTTCTTGTCAGCAGCAGCTTTAAGGCTAGTGCGTAGATCTTTGTTATCTACAGTACCAGCAAGCTCTTTACCTGCTTTAAACTTTACAGTTACCTTGTCGCTGATTTGGATTTCCTTCTGCGTAGAGGGGTTGATTCCTTTACGGGCAGCACGGTAATTCACATCAAAAGTACCAAAACCAACCAAAGTGATTTTTTGGCCTGCTTTCAAAGTGTCAGCAATAGTTTCTAGGGTAGCGTTCAAGGCTGCAGCAGCATCAGCTTTTTTCAAGCCAGCAGCTTCTGCAATTTTGTCGATCAAATCTCCTTTGTTCATAGTTAAATTCTAGATTATCCAAATGATACAGTAATTCTTGCGCCCTAAAAAGCTAGCTTGGGGTAGTTTGAATAGGCAGGGGGGCTCTGTATCTAGGGCTTCTTACTGTTCTTCAAACCAATGGTCGAAGGTCTAGCTTTCGGCGCTTACAAATTTATGTCCTTTTGTAGCATTTCCAAACATTTACCCAAAAAAAGCAAATAAAGGCCCTAAAAAAGGCCATTTTAATACTGTTTTGGGGCCTCCGCAGCAAAGCTGCGGCGCTGCGCTTCGGAGCTCGCAGGTCTGCTCGGCCGTTCGGCGGCTTTGCCGCCTCCGTCTGGCCCTGCGGGCCACCCCTCCACATCGCTAGGCCAAAAAAGGCCTGCGGCCCAAAGCGGCTCCGCCGCCAAAAGGACCCGCCTAAAATAGCAACAGCCAGTCAGAAATCTGACTGGCTGTTGTTGGCCTACTAGGACTCGAACCTAGAATGACAGAACCAAAATCTGCTGTGTTACCAATTACACCATAGGCCAATAAAATCTTTGCTACTTATAGGAGCCAAACTCTCCTTTGAGAAGTTGTTGGCCCACTAGGACTCGAACCTAGAATGACAGAACCAAAATCTGCTGTGTTACCAATTACACCATGGGCCAATTCCGTAGCGGCACAAATATAAGAAGGAAAATTAAACCGCCAAAACTTTTTACATTTTTTCTAAAAAAATTTGTCGTTTTCCTTCTTCTTGGACCAAGATCCGCAAATGCAGCGCATTTTCGGCTAGCAAAGGTAGCAAAATTTCTGGCCATTCTACAAAAAAGTAGTGTTCATCTTCCAAGTAGTCTTCTATACCAATTTCTAGGGCTTCTTCTAGGCTATCTAGGCGGTAGAGATCTGCATGGCGGACGAGCAAAGGGCTGCCTTGCAAGCCATATTCATTAATGAGGCTATAGCTAGGGCTGCTCCCCTCTTCTTGGCCCCCTAAGGCTTGCAGTAAATAATGGACCAGAGTGGTTTTTCCGGCTCCCATAGGCGCATCTAAAAAAACTTTGCGGTAAGTTTGCAGCGGTCCAGCTACTAATTCTTGGGCCACAGCTGCCAATTCGGCCAAATTGTTTACCGTATAATCTGCTTGCATAATGAATTTAATTTCTGCAAAATTAGTCCAGTTTTTTGGGCTTCCCAAAAAATGGGCGCTGCCCTGCTTCTTTTTGGCCTTTTTTTTACGGCCTGCAAAAGCAGCAGTCCCCTAGCCTACCTACAAGCCCCGCCCCAAGCAAAAATGCAAATTGATGGACAAAGCGAGGATTGGCCCGAAGGCCTACAGCGGCTAAGAGAAAAAATCAATATTCAGTATGCGGCCAAAGAAGACGAAGAGTTTCTCTACCTATATATACGTATAGATGAGGCCAGCTACCAACACTATGTTTTGGCCAATGGGGCTCAAATCTGGATAGACAGCCTAGGCAAAGACAAAAAAAGCTTAGGCCTCAATTATCCCTTGCCCTTGGCCACTAGCCGCCTAGAAGAATTGGCCCAAAAAGCTGGCGCAGATGAGGCCAAATTTCTGGCCCTCTACGCCCAAGAACTACAAGAGTTTGAACTCCTCAACTTTGTCTCTAAAGATATTCGCGTAAGCAATTTGGCCTCTAAGGATTTTAAAACTGCCGCCCATTTTGATGCCGGCAAACGCCTTTGTCTAGAGTTTCAACTGCCCAAAAATCGCCTAGGTCTAGCTCCTAAACAAAAAACGCCTTTTTCCCTAGGCTTTTTTGTCCGAGCGGCCAAAGCCTCTCCCTTTGAGCAGGCAGAACAGGCCGGCAGCCTCTTCGATGAACAAGATCCTCAGAATGGAGTGACTAGCAGTAACCCCATGCTAGGCGGTAGAAGTCAACAAATGAATAGAAATAATAGCTTGTCTATTTCCCCTAAAAGCAACTTACCAAAAATTTGGACCCGACTTAGCCCCAAAGAATAAGATGTTGTAACAATTAAACAGTTATTCAACTTTTGTGACAGGAAATTTATTCAGCGTATTTTAACAGTGAATAGCCTTAAATTGGCTTTTTGGCCTACTTTTTTTCTTCCCCATCTCTATTGATTTTTAATAACCCAAGGCAGAAAAACAAATATAAAAACCTAATAACTAATTAGTTAAAAGGTAACCTAATTAAAAATCAGAGACATAGGTAAAATGCCTAAAAAAGAGCAATAGGCCTTTTTCTGAGTCGCAAACAAACAAAAAAATTCATATTTGTAACACACAAACAGCTACTAGCTTAGCTTGCTAACTAGGAAACTGTTTGGGGTAAATAATGGGGATTTTTATAAGCATCAAACTTGGGGGAGTTTGATGCTTTTTTTTGGTCCATTTTGCGGTGGACAGGCGGCGAAGCCGCCGCAAGCGAGCGAAGCGAAGCGGCTGAGGGGCTGTAGCAGGGCCGCCGAAGGCGGCAGACCAAAGCCCGCAGGGCTGCAGGGCCGAGCAAGCCTGCGAGCTGCGCAATGGCCCGACCCAAGGCCGAAGGCCGCAGGGGCAGCCCCAAAACCTTCTATTCTGGAATAGGATGATCCAGCATTTTAAAGGTAAAGAATTCGAGCATATTGACCACTGCGTCTAGGCGGCCTTGCTCTACAGAAACATCGGTAATAGAGGGAAAATGCTCGGCAAAATAGATGTGGTCGCTAGCCATTTCGATCAGGCTAGAGGCCAGGGTATTGGGGTAGGGAAAATCTGGCTTAACCGCCTGAATGGCGTCTGCGATCACCTTAGACAGGGTTTTATAATTGAGGAAAAGGCCTTCTTTATTTTCATCATCGACCTCCTTGGTATGATAAGCCTTAATGCCCTCGGCCACCACAATGCGGTGCAGGCGGTTTTCGTCTACATATTCTACCGCTGGATTGGTTTGGGAAGAAGTGACCAGAGTAGACAAAATAATTTTGAGTCGCTTGGCGGGGCAATCGATATTCATGCTATTATAATCAATCTGGAACATGGTCCATTCCCAGTACCAGCAGACCAAATAGAGCAGCAATTTGTGCTTATTTTCAAAGTAGCGATAGACCGAAGCCTCCGTTGACTGTATTTTGCAAGCCAGCTTTTTAAAGGTAAATTTCTCGAAACCCAGTTCCTCGATCAGGATAATGGCATACTCGATAATTTTTCGGCCCAGTTTAGTTTGCTGCGGGTCGCGCAGATAGAGGTTTTCGTTGAGTTGAATATGAATAGCAATCATATGCGATTGTTGAGCAGTGGTTCTAGAGCAGTATAAGGGGCAAAGATAGGCTTAAAAAAAGAAAAAACCCTTTTGCAGCTACGCAAAAGGGCCTTATCCAAATAGCTAAGGGAAAATTAGCTGGTCGTTTCTTGCGGTTGTATCCGCTTGAGTTCGGCCAAGGTTTCCCCTTCCCTATCCAGCCCCAGCCATTTCCATTTGATTTCTTTGAATTTGGCATAATCCTTAAAACTTTCAAAGATATCTAAGATGTCGGGGTCAATATATTCGGTTCGGCTAGCATCAATAATCAAATTGGTTTGATTGGGGAGGCTAGATAAATATTCTTTTAGCGCACTTTTATTGAGGAAAGAGAGATCTTCTGAGAGCGTCAGCTGAATCCTATTTCCCTCCTTAGTTTCGACAAAAGGCAGGCGATAGTTATTGCGCAAGATATAGAAAATGGCCACCGCCATCCCAATCATAATTCCAATGAGCAAATCGCTGAGCAAGATGGCTATAATAGTAACTAAAAAGGGAACAAACTGTTTGTAGCCTTGCTGCCAGATCTGCTTAAATACCGTTGGGTTGGCCAATTTATAGCCCACCATCACCAAAATAGCGGCTAAGCTAGCCAGCGGAATCAGGTTGAGCAGAAAGGGAATAGTCAACACCGCCAAAAGCAGAAAAACCCCATGTAAAAATGCCGCCGTTTTTGAGCGTCCGCCCGACTGAATATTGGCCGAAGAGCGCACAATAACCTGCGTGACGGGCAACCCACCTAGCAAACCGGCAGCAATATTCCCCATGCCCTGCGCCTTGAGCTCCTGATTGAGGTTGGTGGTCCGTTTATGTGGATCCAACTTATCGGTTGCTTCGGCACAAAGCAAAGACTCCATACTGCCCACAATGGCCAAGGTGATGGCCGTAGTATAAACGGCTGGATTAAAGAGCTCGGCAAAATTGGGAAACTTCATTTCAGCAGAAAAGGCCGCCCAAGAATCAAAAATGGGCAGACTAACCAGATGCTCTGAGGCAATTTCTAATTGTGGAATCCCTTTAAAGCTCAAATTCAGTACAATGCCTGAAAAAACCGCCACCAAAGGTCCTTGAATCCACAAGGCCCAAGGCTGCTTTTTAACGATATCTTGTTGCCAAATAATGAGAATGATAAAGGCGACCAAAGCCGCTACGGCAGGTCCCCAGTTTACATTCAGCCCCTCAAAAACATCGGTAAATGCCTTAAAAATCTCGCTAAAAGTGGTCTCTCCATCGGGCTGCAGATAGGCCATCTCGCCCTCGGGGTCCTTATCGTCTCCTAAGGCATGTGGAATTTGCTTGAGGATAATGATGAGCCCAATGCCCGACAACATCCCTTTTATGACCGAAGAAGGAAAAAAGTAACCGATACTTCCCGCCTTCAAAAAGCCCAAAAGAAGCTGTAAAAGGCCAGAAATAACCACCGCCAGCAAAAAGGTCTCAAAACTTCCCAACTGCTCAATTGCGCTGATGACAATAGCCACCAATCCCGCAGCCGGACCGCTAACGCCTAGAGATGAATTGGAAAAAAGCGTGACCACAATACCGCCCACAATGCCAGCAATAACGCCAGACAAAAGAGAGGTACCAGAGGCCAAGGCAATACCTAGGCATAGAGGAACGGCTACCAAAAAAACGACAATGGCCGCAGGTAGATCGTTCTTCAAGTGCTTGAAAGTAAGCGGGGCTTTCATAGACTCAAATAGAATGTAGAACACATTTAGGCGCTAAGCTAACTGCATCCAAGGGTAAATAAGTTGGTTCAATGATAGCAATACTATCAAGCACAAAGGTAATCAACTTAAATTAGTTAGTTTTCCTTTTTTTTTATTTTTTTAATGATTTTTTGGGGCTGCCCCTCCCTGCGGTCGGGTCGGGCTGTGTCGCAGCTCGCTATTCGCTCGGCCCTGCGCCGCCTAAGGCGGCTGGGTCTGGCCTTCGGCCACTGCTATCCATCCCTCAGCCTGCGGCCCTTTGGGCCTGCTAGACCTAAAAAAGGCCCAAAACCTTAAGGTTTTGGGCCTTTTGGGCCAGAAAGCATTCTCTTTATTCTTCTTTTAGGCTAAAGCTCCCCATAAAAGCCTCTATTTCTTTTGGGCCAACTTCTTGGGGTTGTTTGTTCACAATCAGCAATTGATAGACCTTATCCTCTTTACGATAGAGCTCATAAACGGCGGCGGCATCAAAGCCGAGCAGGGTATATCGTTTAGACTTTTGGGGCCAGGGCCCTTCTTCTCTTTGGATACTTAGGGGTTTTAGGCGGAGAGCGGCGCCTAGAAGCAGGGCTTCAAAAAGGCTATCGCTGCTTAGGGCTTGTTGTTCTTTGCTTAACTGCATGCAAGCCGCCTGATACTCCCAGATAGAGTCGGGACTTTTATAGAAATAGGCTTCTACATCCTTTTGCAGGACACTATCGGCGGGAGCGGGAAACTGCAGGCTATATTGGCCCAATTTGGCGTGGACCTTCTGGCCCTTTTGGCAGGCAAAAAGGCTAAGCAGCAGGACCAAAAAGATAAAAATTCTCATGATTGATTTTGGGCCAAAAGTAAGCTTTTTTTTGGAGATTGGGGGCGGCGAAGCCGCCCCGGCCGCAGGCCGAATGGCCCAGCGCTGCGGAGGGGTGGCCGTAGGCCAGACCAAAGGCAGGCTTTGCCTGCCTGCAGGGCCGAACAGGCCTGTGAGCCCCGCAGCATAGCGGCGGCCGCCCCAAAATAAAGGGCGGCCGCGGGCCCCTAAAAAATACTTTGATTCGTGAGTCGAAGGGCTGCACGGAGGGCATTCAGCATATTTCCATGCGTTTGAATTTCTTGAATATCTAGGCCAATATCGACAATCGTTTGGGCCACATTGCCAGAAATGCCAGAGAGCATCGCTTGGCAGCCCATGAGTTTGGCCGCCTTGCTCATCTTAATCAGGGCGTTGGCCACCTCGCTATCCATAACGGCGATACCGCGAATATCGAGAATAAACACCTTGGCGCTTTTTTCCGCAATTTCCTCGAGCATAGCGTGCATAACCTGTTGGGCGCGTTCGCTATCCAGAAAGCCCACCAAAGGCAGCAGCAGGATGCCCTCCCAAAGCGGGGTAATCGGCGTAGACATAGAAGAAAGCGTTTCCTCCTTTTCTCGGAGCAACTCATCTTTGGCCGAGCTATAGCCATCGGTGAGCGTAGAGATGGCGATGCCCGTAAACTTTCGGTAAGTTTTGAGCAGATTCAGGCTGAGCAGGCCATGTTCTTCTAATAGATCTTGGACCTCTTGATGATAATAATTGAGGAAAGCCAGATAGGCATCGAAGGGGATGCCCACGCTGGCGAAGACCTGTCCAAAAAAGCGTTGGCGTTCGATATACTCATCATCGGCTTGGCCAGAGAGCAAATCATCCCAAAAAATGTCCTCACTATCTCGGATTGCCTGCAAGACATCTTCGGTATAATAAGTTAGAAAGAAAGGGTGATTTTGCAGCCAATCATAGAAGCGTTGATAGAGTTCATCTTTTTGATCATAAATTTTTTGGCCTGCTTGGGCAAGTTCCTCTAGCTCTTCATCTTGGAGGAAAAAGAGCGCTTGATAGTAGGGCCAATTTTTTTCGTTAGGATCAATCATCTGTACTTAATAGTTTTGGATATGCAAGAGGACCAGCGTTTGGTTGAGCAGCATATAGCCGACCTCTCCAAAGGTAAAGGGTCCTTCATAATTGCCTAGCTGTTCGCCATCTAATTTAAAGTTCAGATAATTCACGATACAGTTGCAGGCTGTAATTGCGGGGGAGTTAGGCATTTCTTTGCGGAAAGCCTGGGGGCTATAATCTACTGCTTGGGCCAAATGGTAGACCTGATCTACAGAAACGGGGGCATAAAAATAGACCCTATCTTCCTCTATTCGTTGAATAGTGGTGTTAATCAGGGCTCCAGAATAGTCTGAAATCAGGGGCAGGCTTCCGTCTATGCCCTTTGCCTTACAATAGTGGGCAAAATTTTGTTTTTCGCCATTGATCAGGGCTTCAGTAGCTTGAAAATCGGTTGATAAGAACTGAATATCATCGCCTTTGCCTTCTTCGTAGGGGTTATAAATTTCAATTTCGGCATATTGGCTTTCGGGCAATTCGACATGCATGAGGACCGCCCGATTCTTCATTTTTTCTGCTTTTGGGCCATAATAGGCGGCGGGCAGATGGCTGGGGTCGGCCTCTAGTTGTCGGCCAGTGATCCAGCCTAGAATAGGTTGGTCGTAGAGCGTATCGTATTGGCCAATTTCTAGGGCATAAGCCTTATGCACCTCTGAAAAAGCGGGCAGTGCGATATAGCTAAAGCCATTTTCGGGCCGATCGGCCAGTAATTGTTCCAGCTCTTGGGCCGAGTAACTTTTAATTTCGGCTTTTAGGGCCAGATCGCTCAGATTAGAGACAAAAAGGCGGTTAAGATCTTTTTGCGCCCCTTCATTGCTCATAAAGTAGGGGGTGGTTCCGCCCAGCCATTGGCCGGCGGGCAATTGGTCCAGTAAGCTTTGGCTGCCTGCGATTAGCAGCAATTGGCCGGATTCAATAAGCGCTTGGGTTTCTTTTAGGGAGAGCAGTTGGTTTTGAAGCTTAGCCATATCGTTCTGTTATTAAGTTAGGAAATGGCCCGTTGTGTTTATTGTTTGGGATAAAGGTAAAGAGCTAAGTTCTTCAAAAAAATAGTGGGTTAGTGTAATCTTCTTTACTTATCCTGAATATAGAGAAGGACCAGCGTTTGGTTGAGTAAGAGGTAGGCAATTTCGCCAAAGGTAAATGGCCCCCCATAATTAGCCAGTCGCACGCCATTCAATTGGAAATTGAAATAGATAGAAATGCAATTAAAGGCTGTTTGGGCCTTTTCTTTAGGCATTTTATCTAAGAACGCATCGGGGCTATAAGTAATTTCCTTGGCCCAATAATAAACTTGGTCGGTAGAGACTGGGCCATAAAAATAGACTCGATCTTCTTCCATCCGTTCAAGGTCAATATTGACCAAGGCACCAGAGTAATTAGCGACCAGAGGGAGTTGGCCTTTAATCTCATTGGCTCGGCAATAGTGGGCAAAATTTTGTTTTTCGCCATTGATCAGGACCTCTGCGGCGGAGAAGTCATTTTCTAAGAACTGAATGCGGTCGCCTTGGCCTTGTTCGTAAGGGTTATAAATTTCGATTTCGGCATATTGGCTTTCGGGCAATTCAATATGCATCATGACGGCCTTATTGCTTAGGCAGCTAGCTGTTGGGCCATGATAAACGGCTGGAAACTGTTCATCTTCGGCCTCTAGGTCTTTTCCGGTGACCCAACCTAAAATTGGAGAATCATAGAGGGTTTCATATTGTCCAATTTCTACGGCATAGGCTTTATGCACCTCAGAAAAAACGGGCATAGCGATATAGCTAAAGCCATTTTTGGGCCGATCGGCCAGCATTTGTTCAAATTCTTGGGCCGAATAGCTTTTAATTTCGGCAAATTGGGCCAAATTGCTCAATCGGCTGACAAAAAGATGCTGCAGATTTTTTTCTGCACCAGCTTCGCTCATAAAGTACGGAATCGTTCCCCCTAGCCATTGGCCAGCAGGCAACTGATCGAGTAATTCTTGGCTAGCTGCAATCAGCAGGAGTTCTCCTGCTTCAATGAGGCGGCGGGTTTCTTCTAAAGTTAATATTTGGTTGTTCGGCATGAGCCATTTTGTTAGCGGTTAAGATATGCATGGCCAACTACTATTTTTTGATATCTAGAATGACCATCGTTTGGTTCAGGACCAGATAGGCGATTTCGCCAAAAGTGAAGGGGTAATGGTAGCCTTGAGTATAGTTTTCTTCTCCGCCCAATTGCATAAAGTTAGCTACACAATTGTAGGCGACTAAGGTCGTTTCGTTTTTTGGGGGCAGTTTGGCCTTAAAAGCCGCTTGTCGGTTTTCTATGGTTTTGGCAAAGCGGTAAGTTTGGCTTTGAAAAACGGGAGCAGCAAAACTGACGGCCGTGGCGGCTTCTTCTGCCTGATAGATAGAGGTATTGAGTTGGGCACCACCAAAATCTCCGACCAAGGGGTACTCCATATTAATTTGATGCTCTTGGAGATAGCTCAAAAAGTTTTGTTTTTCGCCATCAATTAAACAATCCTCTACCTGATAGCCATCTTCTAGGAATTGGATTTGGGGTCCCTCGTTTTGTTCATAGATATTCACAATAGAGAGCTCCGCATATTGGTCTGCAGCAAGTTGGGCGTGCAGGGCCAAAAGTTGGTCCGTATAGACCGCTCCATTTTGGCCATTCACCACTAGTGGTTGAGCGGCCTCGCCCCAAACAATACCCGTTACCCAACCTAGGGTAGGCACATCAAATAGCTTTGGGTTTTGGCTAATTTGCAAGGCATAATTGGCCTGTACTTCCTGAAAAGCGGGCATCAGCAAATAGCTAAAGCCATTTTCTGGACGATCATCTAGCATTTGTTCCAATTCTTGAGCGCCATAGGCCTTAATGCTAAAATCTTGAATTTCAGTCGTCAGATCTGTCACAAAAACCTGCTCTCGGTTCAAGGTACCGCCCTCTTCGGTCATAAAGTAGGGAATGCTGCCACCGATCCAGTTACCTTTGGGCAGGGTGTTCAAAATTGGTCCATCTGCGGCAACAATTAAGGTTCGGCCTTCTGTAATCCATTGGGCACAAATTTCGGGGGAAACCAGTTGGTTGTTTTTCATGGGGAAGGGGGGGGCTTAATGTCTAAAAATAGCTTTAAGGTCGGCAGCATACATTTTTTCATTTTTGGCACAATAGGCCCAAAGCTGCTGTCTCGCTTCATTTAAGCTTAATTTTCCTTTGCGGAGCTGTACCTTGAGGCTATTCAGTTTTAGCTGTAGCGACAGGCTTTTTAACTTGGGCTTAATCCGCTCTTCTAAGAGGGCTGCCCATTCTTCTTCTTGAGGGTCTGCTAGCATAAAATTTCTGATTTAGTGGTTTCTCTCTCAATTTAATAAAAAAAGGCTTCTCAAGGAAGCCTTTTTTTATTCTTATTCTAGGGGCTCGCACTGCGGCCGCATTTTGTCAATTGTACTTTTTGCCAAATCATTGATGCCTTTTAGCTGGCCTTCTTCGGCTTTCCAAAAGGTGGCGCAGGTCTTTAATGGACTGTCACAAAGCATTTTAGACTGTAGTTTTCCTGTACTATCTTGGGCATATAACCAGAGCTCACAATGCTCATAATTTCCCAGATAAGTCCCTTTGGCTTTGGGCTGTCCATTCTGATAAAATTCTGCAAAGGGCCCATTTGCTTCATTGTTGCGCATAATCACCCATTCTTTGAGTTGCCCATTGGGGTAGTAGGTTTTCAGGCTATCATCCAAAACGCCCTCCTTATAATAGCCGGCCTGTTTCAGTTGGCCATCGGGGTAATAATAGCTTAGGGGCCCATCTTCCTGCCCTTTTTCATTATACTGAAAACGGGCGGCCAGTTTCCCATTCGGATGATATTGTTTTTCTTCGCCAACACTTAGGCCCGCCTTCATTTTGCGCTCCAAAAGCAAGACTTTTTTGCCCTCTTGTAGGCTATATTCTTTATAAACCCCTTCTTTTTGCTGCTTGATGGTATCAAATTGGTATTCCATCAATAAATCGGCCTGCTGTTCTGTTTTCCAGATTTTTGGCCCTTCATTTTTTTGAGTCTGCTCCTCGCCTTGGCAAGCCATAAAAAGCAGGATACTAGCTGCGGCTACAATTTTCTTCATCATATGCTTTAAGATTTTTATTTTTTGGGGCCTGCCGCCTTCGGCGGCCGGGCTGTGTCGTGGCTCGCAGGTCTGCTCGGCCCTGCGGCGCTTGCAGCGCCTGGGTCTGGCCTTCGGCCACCACTATCCATCCCTAGGCCAATTGACGCTTAGTTTATTGGGCTAAATTAAGCAAGCTGCTTTTTCTAGAAAAGGACATTTCTGCAAAAAGTTACGTTCTTTAAAAATCGGGGGCTTGACAAAATAGTTGTATCTTTATAAAAACCCCATTTTTAGTACTCATTCAATTCACAAATTAGCTATTCCCCAACCCTTTTGTCCTATGAAAATTTACAGTTTTTTTTTGGGCCTTTTGGCCCTTAGTCTTGTTTCTTGCCAATCTACCCCCAAATCATCTACAAATGATGAGCTGGCTAGTTTTCCTGAAAAAGAATTTGCCAAAGTAGTAGCCTATGATTATGAAAGCATGCAAGGCGACTACATTTTGAATAAAAATGGGGAGCTCCACCCTTCTGTTAAGGCAGAAAAAGAACTCACGGAGGAGCAGCAAAAGCTTTTGCTCAGTACTTTGAATAGTAAAAACAGTTATGGGGGCTCGGTCACTCGTTGTTTTTATCCTCGTTTGGGCTTTGTTTTCTACAATGCAGCCGATGAGCCTGTGGGCCAAGTGAGTATTTGTTTTCAGTGTAATCAGCAGGTGGCTGGGCCGCAGATTCCGGTACAAGAGGCCTTATTGGCCGAGGGCCAACCGATTGGTTATAGTGCATTGGGCCGAGAGAAGTTGTTGGAGCTTTGCCAAAGTTTAGGCTTTAGCAATTGTAATGAATAACGGAATTAAGAAAATAGAAAGGCCGTTTTCCTGAGTGGAAAACGGCCTTTTTTTGGTCCAATTTTCTGCGTTTTACAGGCGGCGAAGCCGCCGCAAAGGAGCGCAGCGACGCGGCTGAGGGGCTGTAGCAGGGCCGCCGCAGGCGGCAGACCAAAGCGCTGAAAGCGCTGCAGGGCCGAGCAGACTTGCGAGCTGCGCAATGGCCCGACCCGTAGCGAAGCGAAGGGGCAGCCCCAAAATAGCCTAATCTACTGGCGTAAGCAGTCCTTCATTATTGGTTTTGATGAGGCAAACCATGGCGTTGGTGGCCACATTCATGGTACCCGTCATGAGATAGCCCTTGAGTTCTCGGCGGGTGGTACCGGGCACCAACTCGCGGATAGGCATGACCGTTCCGGCTTGGTTACCGGCTAGGGCCTGGCTACCATTATTGACAGAAGCGCGGCCAAATTGGCGAATTTCGCCATCCCATTCTGGGGTAAGATTGGGGCCCACCTTAGCCATAACGAGTTCATCGCCAAAATTGGCATCATCGTATTGGTAGACAGCACTGATGACAAAGCTCGGTTCACTTCCAGAGACATCGGAGGGAACCAAAGCGATACTTCCGGCCAGGAGATCCTCGCTAGTATTGCTAAAGCCGCCATTTGTTTTACCTAGATATCGGCGTTGAATTTCTCCTACGCCCTCATCGACTTGAAGGAGGAGGAGATCGCCTTCATTCACTTCATTTCTAGTGGGGTCTCTATTTTCGACATGGCTCAGAATCGTAATTCTGGCGTTTAGCGAATCGTAGCAAGAGCCGCCGGCCACCAAAAACATATCTTGGCCGCCAAAACTTTGTTGAGAGACCTCGCTACCCGAAGAGGCGCGGAATCGGATCACGAGAATATCGGTAGTAAAATTGGGGTTGGTGGGTGTCCCGTTTTCCTCATCTCGTTTTTCGGCGGTAGCGGTGACTACATAAGCGCCATTGAGAACCTCTACAGAGGCGGCGCGATCTTCACCGACAAATCCACGGACAGAGCGCCAGATGATATTGCCATCTAGGTCTAGGCGCATAAGGAGCACATCTGTTTTATCTAGGGCCTGATAATCTTGGTATTCGGGTTTACCGATATAGACATCGGTCGTTTCTCCGGCCAAGACAAAGCCCCCATCGGGAAGTTCCTTAATATCATAGACAAAGTCCTTATAAATTTCTGAAGAGCCTAGGGTAGCGCCATTGAGCAAGACTTTTTCCCAGACCACATTTCCTTCTAGGTCTAATTTATAGAGCACGATATAAGTGGCATCTAGGGTAGATTGGCCGCCCACCGTCACCACGGTAGTTCGGTTACCGGCTACGAGGTAGCCAGACTCATCGGAGAGGACCAGCACGCGGTGGCCGGTTTCTTCATAGCCATTACTTTCGTCGCCAAAAGTTTTGCTCCATTCCTCATTGCCCAGAGAATCTGTTTTAATGAGGTAGAAGTCATTGTAGCTAGCGGAATTGACAAAAGCGTTAGAAGAGCCAAGGATAATAAAGCCTTTATCGGCTGTTTCCTTAACGTCTTTTCCGATTTGGTCATTTACATGTCCGTAGTACTTAACGAAAGCATCTTCTTGATTGGCGGGAGAGATATTCTCTTTTTTGCAAGCGCTAAGGCCCAGTAGCAGGAGCATACAGCTAGCGAAGAAATACTTATTGATCATAGTTTTCTAATTTAGGTGAAAAGTTAATTCCCTTTAATATCTGAGGCTTTATCTTTGATTTCGTCAATCACCTTAGAGCTAGCGCGACCACGGCGAACATCTTCGATGATACCGGGTTGATCTCTTTCGAGTTCGCGAACGAAGCTATTGAGTTCTCGTTTTAGTTCGGAGTCTGTAGTTCGTTTAGCATTTCGTTTTTCCTTCTTGATAATTTTATTGAGTCGGCGATTGATATAAACTTCGTTGTACTGTCGTTTTTTTCTGGGTTTGTAGAAAGACTTTTCGAAGCCGATAGTTAGTGAATAATTATCCATACGGAAGTCATTATCTACATGTCCATATTCGTAGAGCAATTCTGGATTGCTATAGCGATTTTCTCTATTGACGGAATTCATCAAAAAGCGGTTGTATCGGGCTTCGATAATAACGAAATCGTGTCCTAGGCGAATTTTTGCGCCAGCGCCAGCGAGTAGAGAGACATTAAAGCCTTCTCTTAGGGAGAGGCGGTCGGCTTCTCCGGCTTGAGTTTCGGCAGAGAGGCCAGATCCGGCAATAACGAAGCTACGTTCGCCACCGACTACGGCTCCACCACCATCAGATTCTCGGGTTGTATTTCTTTGGATATTGACCACACTAGCAGAGAGCAAGAAATTGGGTGCTCCACCGATATAAGCGTAAGGGATGACCTTTTTGTAGCGTTTGAAATAGTGCTCATAGCGTAGCATTAGGGGAATATCGATCCAGTACTGTCGTTCATCAAACTGCAGGCTAGAGTATTGCAGTGTATTTTGGGCGGGGTTTTGCAAACCTGCCGAGAGGAACATACTATCGATAGCGCGATAACTTCTGAGGGCAAAATTACCTTCTAGAGCGAGCGTAAAGTCTCTCCAGATAGGCATTTCTACACCGATAGCGCCAGAAAAGCCCAGTACAAATTGGTTATAATTTTCTGCTCGATAATTATTGTTATCTACATTATAGGTTTCTAGCGTTTGCAGGCGAGTATTATTGGCGCCAATATTTCCATAAATAGAGACCAGCGGTTTATGTCTATACGTTCTAGAGAGATAAATCAGGTCATAAGAATTATTGGGATTCAGCGAATCTGCCTCATAGAGGGGGTTAATTTTGAGGAGTTCTTCAAAGGATCGGGTAGCATCATCTAGGTCATTACGGAAGAGGTAGCTTTCGGTCAGTAACTTATACCCTTCTTCTCTTTTTGCTTTAACGGGAAAAGCTTTCTTATTCGCTAGGCAATCTCGGATCAGGTCGCCCACCTCTTCTAGCTGCCCTTCTTCATAGGCTCTTTTAGCCTCATCTAAATGGTCATTACAGAGGTCCTCGTCTAGTGATTGTGCAGATAAGACTTGAGGGCTGAGGGCTAGGGCGACAGCGGCCCAAAGCAATTTTAGTTTCATAATAAAAAGCGAATTAGTAATTATTAAACTCGAACTCATTTTGGAGACGGCAAGCCTCTGGGCTTGGCAAAGGAGTGGATAAAGCCTAAAAAAAGGGGAAAGCTAGCCCGGCTAGCCCTCCCCTGGCTCTATCTTTAGAGGTATATTATTGTATTAGTCCCCTTGTTGATATTCATTACCACAGGTAGAAAGGGGAACGCGTTCGCCTTCTGCAGTAATAATATACAGGCGTTGGTTACGTGGATCTCTTTCGGGATCATCTGTACCGATATATTTCTTCCATTCTTTATTAGAAAGGTTGCGGCGCACCATAGCGCAGAGTTGGCTAGCATAGCGGAACATATCCACCTCATAGATTTTCACTTCTCCATTAGCGCAGCCGGTAAGGACTTTTTGTCCATCATGTGTAAAGGCCACAGAAAGGACCCAATCTTCATGATCTTCTAGGCGAACGGGCTGGAACTTAGGATCTTTGAAGGGGAACTCCTCTTCATTATCATAATTCTCATAAGCTTGATTCCAGATTTGCCAAAGTGTAGCTCTTTTATCGAGGCTACCCACCACGAGCATAGTTCCATCATCAGAGAAGCTGAGGTCACTAATTTTGGCGCTATGATAAACGAGGCGTTCGGGAATATAGCGGTTACCGTCTTGGTCTAGACCATTTTTGTAGTGATAGATATCAAAGATGAGCAAAGAGCCATCTTGGTAGCCTACAGCAACAAATCGGCCAGTGGGGCTAATGGCTACAGCGGTAGCATTGCGTTTGTTGTAGGGATTTTCTAGTTTAAAATCCTCTTGGCCTGACTTAATGTTCCAGATAGAAACATCAGGAGATCCTCCAGCGCCAGCCACATGTTGTCCATCGGCAGAAACGGCAATAGAAGTCACTCGGTAAGGCGTACGTTCTACAATAGGAGTTACTTCTCCTTTCATATTGGTATACTTGATACTGCGGTCATCTCCGGCAGAGATCACGGCATTACCCGTAGGCAAGAAAGCGAGGTCCCAAACGCGGCGGCCACGGTGAACGTCTACCTTAAGCATGCGTTCTTCTTTGGCCACATCCCAAATTTCCATATAATCTTCATCGCCAGCACGGACCAAGAACTTTCCTTCGGCATTCATATCCATACAACGATAAACTCGGTTGTTGCGGTTGCGGGTAAGCACCTGCGGAGCGCCTGCTGTTCTTTGTTCCTCTTTGCTATCAAAAACCTGTAGAGGCCATTTAAACAGCCAGCCATCAGAACCAGTAGTATAAACTTTTTGGTCAAATTCTCCTTCTGCGGTAGAGACCACAATAGAGCGCATGGCACCAAGGTGAGAGAGGCCATCAGGCGCTACATTCAAACTATTAAAGTCTGGGTTATCTCCTACCCCTTGCATTTTATCTATAGCCTTATAAAGGGCTTCATAGATATAGGCATCATGTTCTTTTCCACCATTTACCCGATTCAGCTCAAAGGCTTCTTTCGCCAAAAGTGCTTCTAGGTCGGGTTCTTCTACTTTCCAAGACTTTACCGCTACAGACTGGGCCAAAGAAAGGCCTTTTGTCATAATCGCCTTAAGGCGTTCTTCTTGGGCTCTGCGTTCTGACTTCATGGCATCTCGGCGAGCTTGTTCGGCCTTGAGCTTAGCAATTTCTGCTCTTTGGCGTTCCAATTCTGCCGTATCCAGAGCGATTAGAGCCTTTGAGCGAGCTTGGTTGGCGGCTCTAGACTTCAACTCAGCAATATCTGAAGAGCGAATCGCTTTTTCGGTAGCCTGACGGGCCAAGAAACTTTCTCTTTGGGCACGATTGGCATTTACCTTGGCCATATAGCGACTCTCATTGGCTCTTTGCTTGGCTATTTCTGCCTGATAAGCAGCTAGGCGAGCCTCTTTTTCTTTGCGGCCAGCCACCTGAGCCGATCGGCGGGCACTATCTAGGGCCACACCGGCCAAAAGCAAAAGAATAAGACAGATGGCGCCAAAGCCCAAAGAAAGATAAGTAATCAGCATACGGGTTTTCCGTTTGCGGTCATCATCTTCCTTCTTATCTCTAAGTTTTTTATCTGAAGCTTCATGACTTTTCAGTAAAAAGTCAATCGTTTCATCATAAGTAGTATTGTATCGAGAAGCCCAAGCCTTGGTAGGCGCTAGGCGATCGGGGTGCTCCTCATCATAGGTATGGGGTTCATACCATTTGAGGCCCAAACTCAATTCGGGTTCTACCCAAAGGGCGCCTTTTCCTTCAAAGTAAAGAGCGGCCGCAGTAGATAGGCGAGTATAGGTTTCGGCTGCCTCATGCTCTTCTTCGGCCCAATGCGCCAAACGGTCCCAATAAGAAATTAAGCTTTCATGCGTAATACTAATTACGGTGTCTAGCTCCAAATCATCCCGATTTGGGGGCGCCTGCAAAAAGCGGCGGTCCGAACGAGAGAAAGCCACAATAACCGGAGCCAAACTCTCTATACTTTGATCCGTCAACTTGCAAAGTTCGCCTACAGTAGCTACCCTACGGCTAGCCGAACCATCGGCATTGCGCTCAGAAAGCGCCCGAAACATTCGTTGACAAGTAACTTTTTGCTCTTCTGTTTTAAGCTTATTATAGGCCTCCTCGGCATGCACAGAAAGCGCCTCCTTGATGGTCCCTACATTCTCATAATGCTTAATCCCCAAAGGAAGGCTAGGGTCAGAATCGACCTCCACCCAATTGTCCCAAACGCGCATCATCAAATGCTGCAAACGAGGCAAATCGTCAAAGTCTTCTCCAATATCAGCAATCATCCGGCTCACTAGGTCTGGAGCAATGCTTGCCCCCACAGCCTTAACCGGCATAATCATCACCTTCTTGAGCTCTTCTACCTTCATTTTTGGAATCAGAAACTGCCCATCGTTAATCGCCTCGGGCAAGCCTCTAAAATCCGTACAACGCCCAATATAATCCGAGCGCATAGTCAATACAATATAAATAGGCGCTTCGCGCTGCCTAGATGCATTGAGCAGTAAATTGACAAAGGTAGCCGCATCTTCCTGAGCGGCTGAAGAAGTCTTTGCAAAGGCAAAAATCTCTTCAAATTGGTCAATGACCACCATCAAATTGGCTCGCTCTACATCCGCATCTTTATAAGCATCGACTAAACCCAAACTTCCTCGGCGCAGACTTTTCTCTACAATAGCCGGGTAGTTAGGGTCCATTTTACTGTCAGGGTGCAAGACCCCTCTAGAAGCCAACTGACGACTCAAGTTTCCAATCGGATTGTTGCCAGGCTGACAAACCGCAATTCGCCAGTTTTGCCCCGCCTGCCCCGCAAAACCATCTTTTAGTTTTGGGACCAAGGCCGCACGAACTAGCGAGGACTTACCTCCGCCTGCTCCTCCTACCAATGCCAAAAAACGATTGCCGCGAATCTTACGCAACAATTCATCGAGCTGCTTATTCCTTCCGAAAAAAAGCTCTCTTTCTTTGGCCTCATAAGGGCGCAGTCCAGGATAAGGTTCCTTAGTTAAAATTTCAAAGGATGCCATACTTTATATATAGTGTTAGTCTTGGGGAAGTTTTGGCAAAATAATGTTGCCTAGATGATTCTTCTCAGTGTAGTATGTTATTCAGCTTTAAGATAAGCGAATTATCCAGAATAATAAAACCCCTCCTTAATTATTCCTTAAAATCCAAAGGGCCTTTTTTCTTTCTAACTTTACTTTTGTCGCCTCTCCTCCTCCCCTTTTTTAAGGCCTAAACCTAGCTTTTTGCCGCCCAAGCCTAGGCTAAAAATAAGTCGCTTGGCCCTTTAGAGCTCCTCAACTAAAAACTAAAGCCCCCAACTCCTCTCCCAGCCAAAAATCAAAAGCCCAAACAGCAAGAACAAATAAACGGTACCAAAAGTCTACCCTAGGCAACTAAACACTAAACTATTCCCTCAAAAAAAATCTATCCTTTTGCGCAAAATTTAATTTTGACCTCCTACTTTAATTAGTATCTTAGCCCTGGAAAGCAGCATTTTCAGCCTCTCAACCGCTCAAAATACTGCAAACCAATTCTTTAAGATAAAAACTTCAGGAATATGGCTAAGCGCAAAAAAAAGCCTGCATTTTCAAAAGAACAGTACCTCTCTTGGTACGAATTGATGTATCTCACACGCAAATTTGAAGAGCAGTGTAATATTGTATACTATCAGAAAAAAATCCGTGGATTCCTCCACCTCTGTATTGGCCAAGAAGCCATCTACGCCGCTATGCAGTCTGCCTGCCGCAAAGAAGACTCTTGGATTACCGCCTACCGCGTACACGGTATGGCCCTAGCCGCTGGCATCTCCGCCAACGAAACTATGGCCGAACTCTACGGTAAAGCTACCGGCAATGTGAAAGGTAAAGGAGGCTCTATGCACTTCTTTAATGCCGAACGCAATTTTTATGGCGGCCACGGTATCGTCGGTGGCCAAATTGGCCTCGGTGCCGGACTCGCCTTTGCCGATAAGTATAAAGGCAATGATAATGTGACCCTCGCCCTCTTCGGCGATGGCGCCTCTCGCCAAGGTATCCTGCACGAGAGCTTTAATATGGCCATGACCTGGAAACTTCCCGTGCTCTTTATTTGCGAAAATAACAAGTACGCTATGGGTACCTCTGTAGAACGTACCTCTAATGTGACCAATCTCCACCTCTTGGGCGAAAGCTACAAAATGCCCAATAAAGCCATTAACGGCATGGATGTGGAAGTGCTCCACAACGAATTGAGCGAGGCCATCGACTATATCCGCCAAGGTAACGGCCCTATGCTGCTCGAAATCGAAACTTACCGCTACAAAGGCCACTCTATGTCTGATCCCGCTAAATACCGGACCAAAGACGAAGAGAAAGAATATAAGGAGAAAGACCCCATCGGCCGCGTAGAACATACACTCCTAGAAAATAAAATGATTACAGAGGAAGAATTGAAGGAAATTCAAAATCGCCTCAAGGAGGAAGTCAAGGCCGCTGTTCAGTTTGCAGAGGAGTCTCCCCTCCCCCAGCCCGAACAGTTGTACGAGGATATGTACATCCAAGAAGATTACCCTTTTATTAAGGACTAAAAGGTTTGCCTTCAAACGCTAAAGAGCAATAGAAACTATTTCTGTTGCTCTTTTTTTATCTTTTTGGGGCCTCCTGCCTTCGGCAGGCGCTACGTTTCGCAGCTCGCAAGTCTGCTCGGCCCTGCGCGGGCTTCGCCCGCTAGGTCTGGCCTACGGCCACTGCTGCACATCGCTAGGCCTGCGGCCCTTCGGGCCTGTAGAAGACAGCGCCCAAGCTAGGGCCAAAAAAAGAGCCACTGAATATATATTCAGTGGCTCTTTTCTATAGGACAACAAAGCCTTATTCATCGGCATCATCGTCTAAATTCATGGCTGTAGATTGGCCCTTAGGCATCATACTCGTATCATCCCAGAGCTTAGATACCCAAAAGCGAAGCACCGCCTGTTTCTTTTCTTCTTTATCCAGATAACCATAATTTCCAGCTGTTTTTGCTTCTAGTCGGAAATTAGTCTCTGAGCCCGTCCAACGGAAGCTGATTTTCCGCCAAAGCAAACCATAACTCGCCTTTACATGCTTGACCACTCCTTGGCCATAAGTAGCCGTGGCAATTGCATAAGTAAGGGCATATTTAGCTCTTTTCTTTCGGCCAGCAGCATGGGCAATAATTTCAAAAGCCTGAACGCCCTCCAAATCTGAAACGATAGGGTGCCAGCGGCCATCGGCGGGGATTTCTCCTTGAATAAAAGTGCCGACTCGACCATTTGCTCCAAGCATGCCATTCACCTCTAGCTTAAAGTTGGGCAAGCTGGTCCCAATACCTACATTCCCCCCCCTTTCGCAAGAAAAGAAGGGTTTCATTTTCGCTATCATTAAAGCTGAGCCCTTCACTATGTGGAGTGGGATTCATCGAGATGCTAAAAGAGGCCTGAGGGTCTCGGATGCTTTCATAGAAGCTCATCAAGCGCTTATTTGGGCCTTGAGTGGCCAACATAAGGCCCTCAGTCGAACTTTGAGAGAAACCGTCATCTACCTTATTGACGGTAGAGTCGATAAGGTCGGCAAAGTTCACTTCTGTGGGGACCATGCCCCTTTTGAACAGATTTTTGAGTGTGCTACGCGTGAGTAAAGCCATTGAGTTGGATACTTTAACTTAAATGGAAAGGCGGGTGAATGCCATCAAATTTAAAAAATTGTTTGGAAAAGGCGCAGTCAAAACGATTTTATAATTTAGATTTTCTTAATAACGCCTTTATTTATTGTTTTTTAGGGCTTGGCGAGGCGGCGCAGCCGCCTGCGAGCGCAGCGAGCCATGGCCCAGCGCTGCGGAGTGGGTGGCCGAAGGCCAGACCGAAGCGCTGCAAGCGCTGAAGGGCCGAGCGAATAGCGAGCCCCGCAGCATAGCGGCGGCCGCCCCGCTATAAAGGGCGGCCGCGGGCCCCAAAAAATGGACCTTGTAGCACTAAAAAAGGCCCAAAAGTGCGTGGACTTCTGGGCCTGATCAGTTATGTTTTACACGATTGTTTAATCGTCTAGTTCACGCTCTTCGGTCATTACAAAGTCGCCATCGAGCATCATATTGTCTAGGCCAGCTTTGGCAGGAGACTGGAAAGCCACCTCGTCGAGGAGATAAAGTGGGTTTTTCTCGAAAGGAATGAGGACCGACCAAGGCGTGGTAGCCTTGAGCAAGGGCGAAGAAGAGGTATCGATAGCCGTATCGCCTACATCGAAGCCTTCGCCACTGGGGAAGACCTGAACGGCAGAAAACTTAGTGACAAAATCGACATACTCTCTTTTTTCGATAAAGCTAAGGAGAACATCCTTGGCGATAGTACCGCCCAGTTCGAGTTCTCTTTGGCCGCCATACATCCAGGGGCAGACAAAGTCCATAATATCCTTATTCAACTTTTTGAGGAAGGTACCGTTGTTCATGCCTTTTTGGAAGCGCAAACCGCCGGCCACTTTTACTCTTTCGTAGATAGGATTACGGAGTTTGATCTCGACAAAAGGCGAAGCTAGGGGGATGAGATAATCTCGGATAGCCTCTAGGGTAGCGTTATTCACCATGGGGAGGCGGCCTTGGTGAGAGGCCTTAATTCTGGGTACGACCACGAGGACCACCTGTCCTTTTTCGACAAACTCTTCATTGCCGATATGCGTTACGCATTTCACTTGGAAAATATCGGGAAACTGGTCGAGGACCAGGCGTTCATAATCCCAAGCAGAGACGGCTCTACCTTTATGGCGGAGGCGTTCGCTACTGCGGGTATAGAATTCCTTTTTATTTTCGCCGGGTCGGCCTTCAAAAGAGCCAAAAGGTTGTTGGACCGATCGGATTTGGACCAATGGGCTGGCCAAATTTTTAATTTTATTGGCGGGCAGTTTTTCTTCCAAGTGTTTCACCTCCTCTTCGGGGTTTCCGGCCCAGGTAGCCGAAATGGCTTGGGTAGAGAGGTGTAAAACGGTAGGCATACGGCTAGCGTCGCCACGGAGAGAGGCGCGCAGCCAGAACTTTCCTTTATCGAAGATGGTATTATTATCTGAAATATCTCTGGGGATATCGAAGGTGATAATACCGGAGTTATTAAAGAAATTGGTGGTATCGTTTAGGATTTGGGTTTGAGAAAACTCCTTCCATTCGTCATTAACGAGGAAGCTCCAAACGATTTCGGCCTGTTTGGCTTCGCTACTACGGCCCTTCATCATAGAGAAATAGTCTTGATTCTCTTTGAGTTCGAAGTAGATAGAGAGCGTAGCGGGTGGGTTAAAATCCTTGATTCCGAGGAAGAGGTAAGCATCTTCATCGTAGGCGGGCAACAAAGTGGGTTTAATTGGGCGGCCTTGAGAGAAATTGCGCATCACACCGAAGGGGTGGATATGGAACAGCTCTTCGACCACACCGCCAGAGCTATTTACGGTACCGATAGACATGATATTGACTTGGGCCGTAGCGGTATAGTCAATGCTCATATTTCGGATAACGGGAGTAAAAGGTTGGTTGGGGAGTTTCTTTTTCTCCTTAGTTTTGGGGTCTGCATTATGGGCAGCCACATCGGCGTAAAGATTTGGAAACTCATCGTGGGCGAAAGCAGAGGGCGGGTTAGTCAATTCCATGCGGAAATAGCCGGTTTGCGTTTCGCTGGTATAAGTATCAATCTGTTTGAGATTGGCCTGTGGTTCTAGGTCAAAGAGTTTGAGATCGATATTATCTAGGCAAGTAGCATTACTAATGCCATGCACATTATCTTCATCTTGTTCGAAGAGGAAATACTCCTTGACATTATTCTTATTTTCGGGGAAGAACTCTCCTTCTCGGAGGGCCGACAATTTGATTCGGTAATCTTCATTGCGGATACCGAGGCCATACTCTCGATAATAGCCACGGAGGCCTTTTGTATTATCGGGTAGATTATGCCAATTGATATTGATTTTGAGGTTGGTCAATTCCTTTTTGAAAAGCTCGGTTTTTCCGATAAGGAGATAAGAGCCTAGCTTAGGCGTGGGGCCAAAAGCTTGGAAAGGGATACTGCCTTCTAGTTGGCCGTATTCATTACTTAGGTTTAGGCGTTTGATTCCTTTGACCTCAACATCAATGTTAATGCGTTCTAGGCTTAGCTCTTTAAGGAAAGAGTAAGAATAGGTTACATTTTCATTTTGGTGAAGGACCTTCATCACGGGAAGGCTAGTATCGAAATCGGGGCCTAAGACATCGGCATTATAGCCCACGATAGCGGGGGCATTGGCGGATACGGTAGCGAGCAGGCTAAACTCGGGAATATTCCAGTTTTCTGGGGGAAGGAGTTCGCAGCTTTTAGCTTCGATCCAACCTTCTTCTCCAGAGAGGACTAATTTTAGGCTATTTTTAAAGACCTTAGAGAAGGCATCTTCTTTAGATAGGCCTTGATTTCGGCTAATATCCTTAATCAGAAGATTTAGGGTATACATAGAAGACTTATCGAATCGCATGCGCAACTTGATACTACGGTGGCCTTCTTCCATTTCGAGAATAGGGGCGGCCATAGCCCAGCCTACTTCGGCATAGACCATTTGGCGTTCATCGGAAGCTTTTTCGAGTAATTCTTCTCCGAAGGCGGGCCATTCCTCTTCATTATTGATAAAGCGTTTGCCTAGGCCATCTCTAGAGTTGGCTACAGGGGCGGCATACATATTTGTGATAAGGCGATAAGAGCTCCCGATACCGATTTTGGGGTTTTTGCTCACAAAAAGCGTCTTCACTGCATCCACTTTAGCTTGGTTCAGTTCGATGCCATAATCGGTTTTATAGCGGATGGGTTTACCATCTTCATCGACGCCAGCATCTAGAAGGGTGCCTGCGGGGAGGAAAAAGCTATCAATATGTTTGGCCAGGTTAAAATAGACATTTACCTGATCGGGTTGCAAGCCTCTTTCCTGCATTTTAAGCACATCGTAATAATAGAAATCGAGATGCTTTTCGGTGAGAGTATTGAGGTGGTCCTGATTATGTTTAAAGAGTTTCACGAAAGCGATAAAGAGCGCCAAATCGGGGCGGTGATCATCTTTTTCTTTGAGTGATTTCTCTAGATATTTTGGTGCTTCTTGTACGATATAAGAGAGCACGCTATAGAAGGTCCGGAACTGTAGTCGGATCTTCTTGGTATAATCTTGAATTTTGAAGTTAGCTCGAGGGTCTTCTACTTCGATAGCGCGAGCAGAGAGCAACTTTTTGGAGGGGAACCAGATGCTATGAAAATGCTCTTCGATTTCGTTGGGGCTATAGATGCCTGTTTGGTGAAACTCGAGGAAGCGATCTTGTTCTAGGAGTTCGATTAAGTTAGAAGAGAGTTGCTGTTTGATTGCGTTCTCTAATTCGTTCTCTAGTTCATCGGTATCGCCGGGTTGCAGCGTATTCATTTTGAGGGCATGCACATACCAGTCGTTAAACTGTTTGGCCATATCGAACACCTGCGTATAGAGGGCCTTAAGCGCATCTAGGCGGCCTGCGGTACGGGCGGCATTTTCTAGCTCGGTAATATATTTGGCGTGTTCCTGCTCAATTTTTTTAAGATCGGTAGCGATAATAGAGGCCAAGAAAACCGAGAGGTCATTGCGCAAAAAGCGCGACCAATCTCCTGCGGGGGAGTTTGTTTGGTCATAAAACTGGACCATTTCGGCATATTTGGCAGAAAAGGCGAGGAGGTCACTAGTAGAGCGTTCATCTACCTTAATATATTCTGGGATGAGAGCTTTGAGCAATCGTTGGCTCTGCGTTACGCCATTCCAGGACAGGCTAGATTTATTCTTTTTGGTACTCATGCTAAGGTGCGCTTAAGAGATGGTTATTGTTGTTCTGATAGTGATAGTAGTGGGGGTCTAAAGGAAACTAGAGTTCGGTACCTTCTGCGAGATAGAAGGGATAGACCATATTATTACGAGCATTCACGCCCTTAATTTCATAGACCACATTAACATTAACTCGGCCACGGAGCTGCTCGCTTTCGTCTACATCTACAGAGATGAGGCGGATACGGGGTTCGTGGTAGAGAATAGCGGTAGTGATGAGATCTTGAATTCGAATTCGGGTAGCGTTATTGATACTTTGAAAAGCTTGGCTATGGATATCGCAACCATAGCTAGGGTTCATGATTCGTTCGCCGGGGAGAGTAGAGAGAAGAATATTAAGGGATTCCTTAATATCTTCTTCATCTTGAGACATCACAATTCCGCGGGTAGAGTCGCTAAAGCGGGGCGGGAAGCTCCAGCCTGAGCCTAAAAATGATTTTTGGATATCGTCTGACATGCTTAAAAATTTCTTATCGTCTAAAAATTGGGATCAACTATTTATCTTAAGTGCGGAGCGGGCAGTTGTATTGGCCTAGCGCTGCGGAAGGGGGGGCCGAAGGGCCAGACCGAAGCCCGCAGGGCTAAAGGGCCGAGCAGGCTTGCGAGCCCTGTAGCATAGCGCCGCAGCTTTGCTGCGGAGGCCCCAAAAACTACCCAATCAATACAGTAGGAGCACCAGCAACTACAGCACCGCCATGGCCACAAGAGTCGCCAATACGGGCAGCGGGTTTCCCCTCAATCATGACCGTTCCAGAGCCAGAGGCAATCGAATCGCCTGCGCAAGCACAGACGGCAGAATCGCCAAGGCGGGCAGCAGGAATTCCGGTAACCATGACGGTACCGGCACCGCTAACAATGGGTCCACCCACATGAGGTGAAGGACCGGGGCAAACGGCGGGGCAAACGTGCATATCGCCAATTCGAGCAGAGGGCATTCCCATAACTTATTGATTTTAATACTTTTAATTAATCTTTACTACACCACCTTTGACTTCGCAAAGTCCGCCCCCTTCCAATTTGGCCGAGGCAGAACCCTTGAGTTCCATAGTGGTAGAGCCTTCCCCTTTAACGGCTAGGGCCTTAATAGAGAAGTTGGCGACCGCCTCCATTTTGGTATCGGACTTTGATTTAGTCTCGATGTTAATGTCGGCCTCCATTTTAATATTTTTCTTGGCTTTAACGACAAAGTCGCCATCGGTCTCGAAGAGAATCCCGTTCTTATCCATCAACATTTTGTTGACGTTTACGGGGTCTTCAATCAGGATCGTATCTTCATCATCATTGAGCTCGATAATCATCTTATCTTCCGTAATGATCTTGACAATATTTTTGCCTGGATCATCCTGAAGTTCAATCCGGGTTTTCCCCTTATTGATAGAAATCGCCTTAAAGATGTTGGGGTCTGCGGGAATATGCGTTTCCTCGGTCGTGATTCCTCTGCCGCTACTATACATAGAGCCCAGAATGACCGGATAGGTGGGGTCTGAGTTGAAAAAGCCAACCACCACCTCATCCCCTACTTCGGGATAGAAAACAAAACCGCAATCTTCGGTAGCATAATAATGCGCCATACGGGCCCAAACGCCCTCTCCAGCTTGGTCATCAATAATAGGGATATTGATGAGGACGCGGAATTCGCCATCGGGATCCGAGTCAATTTGCTTGACCACCCCATGCTGAAGCCCATGAATAGCGGGCAACATTCCGCCTGCGGGCCGAGAGCTAGCCGTAATATTAGCTTCCATATAAGGTTGGGGATCCATGCCCAAGCCCACCTCGGTCAACCATTGGCCTTTCATGACCGTATGGCGAATTCGGCTAACATAAGCATCGCCAACAAAGCGAGTTCCAAAGCCAAATAGCTCAATCGTTTTACCCAATTCCGCCTTAGCAGAACCATAAAATTTGAGGCTCCCTCGGATGCGAGAAAGATGTCCTCTTTGGTAAACCGAATCGGCCCAAGACTGGATCACATCCTTAGTGACCGGCGGAGTTGTTTTGACCGTATTCTTCGGTTCAATCACTGCGCCCAGCTTTCCAGGATCCAAATCGCCCTGAGCATTTACAGAAGGTTTGGCCCCATCGGCCGTAACAATGGCCAAATCGGTATGGCTCCAACAAGTAGCGCCCACCTCCGTATATTGGTAAGTCGAATCGATATTCATATCCATCTCCACCAAATCATTTCCATAAGAAATGACCAGTTCAGACTTTTCGCTCACCGTAGGTTTCTTAATCGTAATTTCGCCATCATTGATAATGGTCACCAAGCTATTCACATCGGCCCGAGACTGAATAAAATCCCAGTCCGTACTCCAATACTGAATCAGTTTTTTGTGTGTGCCCGAAGTCCCTTCCACATCTGCAGAAAGTCCAGCTTCACTCACCACAGCCGAAATAATATCCGAGTCGGCCTGATCATAAAACACCTTGTTTTTACGGCCAACCGTTAGCTTGAGCGCCTCATCCTTACACTTGAGTACCAAAGCGGCACCACTATAATTAGACTGCTTAATACCGTGCTCCACCAAGATCCCCTTATAAAGAGTTTCCTCCTTACCTGGGCCATATCCCGCTTTCACTTCTACCTCCTTGCCCGGCTCAAACATGGCATCTTCAGAGGTAGGAAACTTTTGCTCCCGAGTATCTCCGTCCTTGAGTGTAATACGAGCATAAGGAATTTTATTCAGCTCCTTAACAATATCTACACTCTCCACGACCATTGTTTTAGGCACCTCAGTTCCATCAATCAGTACAAGTACCGACAGATAGCCTTCGCCCATGCCTTTTACTGGAGAATCTGCCATTTTTCTTTATTTATCTTCTAGTTAATTGAGTCAATTCTATCGATTCATTTTGTACTCCCAAGCTTCCATTGCTCGGCGCACCGCTTCCTGAATCAAGATTTCTTTATCTTTTTCGGTCATGCCTTTCCCCTGTTCCTTTCCATCTCCTTTTCCCTGACCTTTGCCCCCACCATTTTCTGCATTCACATTAGTGTTGACATTCATTTCTTTTACTGTTACTGCCATAAGCTCTATATTTTTTTGCTGTTTTTAAGCCAGTTTTTTGGGGGCCTGCGGGCTTCGCCCGCCGCTATGTTGCAGGGCTCGCAAGCCTGCTCGGCCCTTCGCAAAAGCTTCGCTTTTGCTCGGTCTGGCCCTGCGGGCCACCCTTCCACAGCGCTAGGCCAAAAACGGCTTCGCTTAATGGGCCACCACCTTAGAGAAAGCGTAAGAAAGTTCAATTTCTTGGACCAGCAAATCCTCTGAAGTAGAGTTGAGCGAGCTCAAGCTCATTTTAGAGGGATAAGCAAAATTAAACTCCATAGAAATCAAAATTTGCGGCTTTCCAGATTTTGTCAAGTTTGGGTGCATTACATTTACCTGTACCCCCTTGAGCTTAATCTGCTCATTCCAAGAAGCCATGGCCTCAAAACTTTCTTCACACCATTTGGTCCAAGGATCCGAGCTTTTAATGACATCTGGGCGCACCAAGCGCTTTAGCGTAATGGCCGAGTTTTTCATTTTATCGGGTAAGTCAATTGGATAATTATATCCCCCCTCATTATACGTCTTCTTTCCCTCCAAACCAATCTCCAAACCACTCACCTCAATAAAGGAGTTATGAATATTGGTATCGCCAGGAGTAGGTAAGCCATTGGCTCCGCCACCGTCTATCTTATTGATTGCCTTTTTCATCATTCCTCCAATCATTCCTCCTACAAAGGTATCTACAGCCCCTTTAGCAACTCCCGCCAAAAAGCTATTCCCTTCATGCTTCTGATCATACATCTGCACATCAAAATAAAAGGCAGGAATGGGCGAGGTCGTTTTTTCGTCCTCTTTCATGACTTCATCTAAGAAGCGCTCAAATGGGCTAATGGTATTATTCATATCTTATTGGGATTATCTACAGCGATTGGTCTAAAAGTTAATGTGCTAAGCGGTTTTATCCTAACCGCCCACCTCCGTTTCAAAATGACGGAAGGCAAACTCCATTTCTTCTACTGCCACCTCATTTTCAGATTCGGCATCAAAGTTAGAGGGAATATATTTTGTGATAAAGGCCTTTTCGAGTCGCCAGATAAACTGCGTCTCCATATTGTGGTCCAAAAGGTGGATTTCAATAGTTCGGCGAGAAGTATACTCTCGACTCACCGCCACCTGGTCAAACAATCGGCTCATTTGATCATCTTGAGAAAACGATCCTTTTTTAAGGGTAATGCGGCTGTATTGTAACATACCAGGCATGCGCTCCTTTCCAAAAAAGGGAGAATTACCATCTCGGTACTCAATCACCCCAATTTCTGCCTCCAAGCCATCTACAGTTTGAAAAGACATTTCAATTGGACCAATAAACACCCGAAAGCTAAAGCGCGTTAGGGGCCAAGTCATTGTGGAATCTGAACTCATAACATCTATTTTTAAGAAAGCGGCTACCCAAGTTAACTAGCTAAATACTAGGGCCAAGGCAAAGTTTTTTTGGGCCTATGCCCTGAAAATAGCGCTTAGCGATACTGCCTTTCATTATCAAGCAGTTAAGACCTGCTATAAGTTAAGCGCTTTAGGCTACTAAATTAAAGAAAAAATCTTAATAGCACAAAAAAAACCTAGCAGGTTTTTACCTGCCAGGTTTATTTTATTGCTAAGCTAAATTAAGCTTATGCAGTTTCCATAGTCCACTCTTCGCAGCAGAACTCAAGTTCTTCGATAGCGACTTCAGAGTCAGCTTCTGCGTCAAAAGGAGTAGGAGTAAACTTAGTAACGAAAGCGTTGAGTAGCGTCCAAGTGAAAACGATCTCATCAGCTTCATTCATCAAGTGAATGATTACAGTGCGGCGCTCAGTGTGTTGGTGGTCAACTGAAAGCTCTTTGTACCACTGATAGAGGTAGTCATCGCTCTGGAAAGTACCCTTCTTCAAGGTGATGTTGCTATAAGACATCAAACCGGGACGCTTAGTCTTGTAGAAGTTGGTAGAGTTACCTGCGCGGTACTCCATTACAGAAATCTCAGTCTCAAGACCTTCGATTGTCTGGAAGCCCAAAGTGTTGGGGATATTGTCAATCTCGATAGAGAAATAAAACTTAGGCAGTGGCCATTCTGTTGTTGCAGACATGATATATGGCGTTTAAAAGTATGATCTAAATTTAAAATGTTGATGCTCTCTCGTTTGAGCCCAAGAGAAAGGCTAAATGCTTTAGATGTCATCTCTAAGTTAAGCGCAAAGCTTACTCAGCACCACCGGGCATTTTTTGCTGGAAGGTGATAACGATGAATTCAGCAGGACGAGAGATAGCTACTTTCACAGAAACTTTCATGTAACCATCTAGGATATCCTGAGGAGTCATAGTTGTACCCAAACCAACCTCAACTTGGAAAGCCTGATCTTCAGTAGCACCTACCAAAGCACCTGCTTGCCACTGGCTACGCAAGAAAGAACCAATCATTGATTTAACTGCGATCCAAGTGTTAGCGTCATTGGGACGGAATACGAAGGGCTCACAAGCGAACTTCACAGACTGCTCCAACATGATCATAGTACGACGTACGTTGATGTAGCGCCAGTCTTGGCTGTTACCGTCTAGCGTACGAGCACCCCATACCAAAGTACCTTTTCCAACGAAAGGACGGATAGCGTTGATTGCTTTACCGCTCAAAGGCAAGTTCAAGTCTTCTTGCTCAGTAGCAGAAATGTTCACAGTAGGTCCAGTTACAGAAGAAACTGATACGTTAGCAGGAGCTTTGAATACACCTACAGTGCTATCTACCAAAGAGTATAGACCAGCTACAGCGCCAGAAGGAGGCAATACGTTCAACATATCACGCATTTGACCCAATACATCATTGTATACAGGGCTTACAGCCTTCATGATGTTGTGTACAGCAGTTACGTTAGCATCAGCGTCAGCCATCTTAGCGATTTCAGCTTTGATCAACTCACCTTTTTCAGCTTTAACGAAACCAGCAGCTACGTTGTCATCTACTTCTTTGTTAAGCAGTTCAACGAAACCTTCTAGGTTAGCAACGTTAGTGTAGTCAAACTCATCAGCTTGAACAACAGTAGCTTTCAACCAAGGGTAGTAAGCTGCACCGAAGTCTAGGAAGTTGTTGCCATAAGCCTCACGAGCGCGAGTTACAACATCATCATCTAGCATGCTGCGAGATTCGTTACCGTTCCATACGTCAAGGATAGCGAAGCGGCTGCGAGTATCAGCACCACAGTGCTTCAACATAGCTTGCTGTACAGTAGCACAGTCACCTTCTTCCAAAGAGATAGCATCGGGAACTACAAGCAAAGTAGGCTCTTGCTCCTTCAACAAAGCAGTGATACCACCGCCGTTCTCAGCACCCACTAGGGTCTTGGGAGAAACGTCGTCGTTGTATCCACCAACAGAAACGATGTAGCAAGTTCCACCGCCGTTAGCGTAGAACATTTGAAGGCTACGGAACAACATGTAGTTACCGCCATCAACAGAAACGGTGTAGTTGTCGCCTTCAGCATCAACGTTGAAAGTAGTTTTGGGAGCACCACCGAAATAAGATAGGTACTCAACCAAAGAAGTAATGCGCATTGGCGTGTTGGTCAAGTCGCGCTTACCAGCAGCGGCTTTCTCAGTGTGGCCAATGAAAGCAGGGATAGCAGTTCCTACTGCTACAACAGAATTCGAAAAGGCGCTTTTTTCTTCGATATAAACGCCTGGTGTTGCATACTGTTTTGCCATGATTTAATTTATTTTGAAAAGTTTAATTGATTTACAAATTTATTTTGTCATCTGATTACAAATATACAATTATTTCGGAAAATACACCATCCTCAACGTTAAAATCTGTTTTTAATATTGATTTTGCTGAATGATTGGGTAAATCTGTAATCCATTCGATTCCATTTTTGCCTCTTTTGGTCCGTAACTTAAAGCGACTCAGCTGTTTTTCCTTAAAAGGAACAGGCTCTGAAGTTTTGACCAAAACGGCCAGTTCGCCAGAAGGCATAAGTACCTCCTCGGCCTCTTCAAAGTCTACTGTCTCGCCAGCTCGACCATTATCGTAGGCCTCATGTCCTTTGTGCTGCTTATCCTCAGTCATTTCTACTATATAGTAATGCCAAGGTAAAGCCCTAGCTGGAAAATGGATATTATACTCTCTTTTGGGCAACAACTTTCCCTGCTCATCAAAAAAGCGGTAAGGGCTGTCATCCTCCTTATCTATATAAATATCCACCACTCCCCAAATTCCGGCAGTTCCCTCAGGAGCCAAATAAAAAGTATATTCTTCCAAACCATCTAGCTGCAAAATATACTTTCCCGCTGGGGCATCAGGCATGACCACATCTACATGGGCATTTTCACCTTCCTGCTCCAAAAAGAAATAAGACTGGCCCAACTCATCTACTACCTCGATTTCCGCATCCTCCTCTTCATCATCAAATTCGTAGCGGAAAACAGGCCCTTCAAGCGGTAAGCGATCCATCTCAGAAACCAACTCATCATTAGACAAATTGCCCTCCTCATCTTCAATCTTATCTTCGGCCCGATTCGTAAAGTGATAAATATAGTCACCAAACTCATAAGGGAGGCCCGTATAGTTAAGGAAGAAAGCATCTTCTACCTTCATCCAAAAACTCAACTTTAAAGGTTTTTCCAAACTTTCTAAAGCAGGCCCTCCAGAAACTGTCTCGCCATAACCAATCAGCAAATTATTGCCCTCAAAGGCCGTTTTAAGCTGTGTTTGCTTTAGGCGAAAAACCGTATCGGAAGTAGGACTAAGAACTACATCTTTACAGATCTGCTCATCAAAGTAATCGTGCAGTATCGCTATGTTTAATAGCTGATTGTAGCGAGTTTGAATGTTCAGCAGCATATGATGCTCCATCGGATTCCGTCGCCTGCTAAATTTACGTCTCTTCATTAAGCTCTTCTGCTTTAAGTCCCTTAAAATTAGAGAATTTAATTTTGGTCTGCAAAGTTTATTCGCAGTTTTTTTTCATTTTTTTTAATAAAAGCTAAAATTTACGTTGACTTAACATTTTTCGTAGATTCAGCTAATATTATTTTGCCATTAGTTAAGCGACAAAGCCCAACTACAGCCGCCCCCATTTGGCCTAGCGATCTGTAGGGGTGGCCAAAGGCCAGACCGAAGCGCGCAGCGCTGACAACAAGGCTGAAAGCCGCAGTTCGATGACCGAAGGGAATAACGGCCGAGCAACCCGACCAACGGGAGCCGACGCAGCGAAGCAAGTAACAACGAGCCCCGACAACCAGCCTCGAAGAGGCGCCAGTTCGACGACCGAGGGGAGTAAACGTAGCGCCTGCCGAAGGCAGGAGGCCCCAAACCTTCCTAAATCTTGCGAATAGACGGAATTTCTGGCTCGGGCTTCTTATGCTCAATCGGAATTGTTTTGAATCGATAGAGCACCGAAGGCAAATACTTGGCCCCTACCCCATTCCAAACATTAGAAATATCGCGAAAATCTGGCGATACCATTTCGGCAACCAAACGCGTAAGAGTGCCCGAAAGTGCCGGCGTATTTTGCTCATTAAAAACGCCTTGGCGGCTTTGAAAAAAAGCAATGACCGAGCTGACAAACTTAAGGCCCTCCAGATAATTTTCATTGGTAAAATAGGCCGAAAACAACATATATATATTGACTTCAACCGGGGGCGTCACCTTGGTAAAATTCCCTCGCTTATTCGGTTGGTAAGTCGCCGTGCTGCTCTTATTCCGCTCAGCCTCAATGTTAATGATCGTCATCACGATCTTATCGGCCTCTTGCACCGCCATCGAGCCATCGGCATTTACCAAATGCGAAATGATAACCTTATCCTCTAAAATATTGTGTTTAGACTGCAAAAAGCGGTTGAGCTCGCCCACCACAGCCGTGACAACTTTATCAATCATAATCCTTATTCTTCTTCCTCCTCAGGTTCTGGCTGAGTCAGTGTTTTGATAGAAAGCGCAATAAAACGCATAATATAGATGCCCAAAAAGGAGGTAAAATAACCAATCAAGTACATCCAGAATACCCAGTTGCGCTCTATTTCACTCATATTCACCACCTCTCTGGTATAACCAAAGAACCAAAGGAACACCACCGCCATGGGTAGCGAGACGATCAGGGCCACAATTAGCCAAATGAACTCTCTTGCGATTATTTTAAACATGCTCTATTTTTGTTAGCCTCGATATCGTACAAGGTTGTTTTTGATTTTGATTTTTTGGGGCTGCCCCTCCTTTCAGTCGGGTCGGGCTGTGCCGCAGCTCGCAGGTCTGCTCGGCCCTGCGCTTTTTTCGCTTCGCTCAAAAAGCTGGGTCTGGCCTTCGGCCACTGCTATCCATCCCTCAGCCTGCGGCGGCTTCGCCGCCTGCTTGCCGCAAAAGGACCTAAGGCAATCGTTTTTGTTGGCGCTTGAGTAGCATGCTCGCCACCCAAGTTAAGAGACCGCCCAAAATGGTTCCGACCAAGAAAGTGGCCACCCAATTATTGAACAAGCCCAAATTATTGCCGATAAACAAAACAATTGTGGCAAAAAGGACCAAATAGAAAATCCGGAATGCGCCACTGTAAAACATTACATCTCACACCTTCCAATCTAGTAAAGAGAAGGCAAAACCCACAGCCATAAAAAACAGCATGGCCAAAAGGGTCGAGAAGACTACGCCATTGGCTTTCTTAATTTGGTAGGCAATCGTATAATGGATTTTATTGCTCTTAGCCACCTTATAGCGTTCAATTCGCTCCAATTTAGTATTCCAGATCTCTCTAGCGGCAAATTTTTCTTCTAAAGTTCGCCAAAGCTCGGTATAACCATGATCATAGCTGAGAGCCCAAACGGCCACCCCGCCCATTTTCTTTTCTAGCGCAAGGTCCATTTTTAGGCCCAAACTCGTAGAATTATCAAAGTAAATTTCTTTCAAGGGGTTGCCCAGAGTATCTACCAAAACGCCAATCATACTATTGTGCATTTTATCATAGCGCACCTTAAGGCGGTTGGCCCGGGCCAGATTCCGGATTTCAGAATAGGCCATATAGCCTTCAAAGCTCACGCCCTTATCGCCTTCTAGTGCCCAAACTGCACCATGATAAGGCAAGCCAAGGACCAAGCTCGTACTGTGCTTGGCTCCAATTTCCTGAACATAGCGGTCAATGGTTTCCTCCAGACTCTCTTCCAGACTATCCGATTCGGAGATAATACCCTCTAGGCCAGAAAAAAGGTCAAATTCATGAATTTGAATGGTGTCCTGCTCCGGCTCAAACAAAAACATATTGATCGGATTGCGGGCCGCATAATATTTGGCCAGCTCTGCCCGGCAGGCCGTTGCTTTTAGGGCTCGGCGCAAATAAGGATTGTCTCTTAAATCTTGAGTCGCTCGGATAATGCCCAAAACGGTCCCCAAATCATAGGTATTATACTCCAGATTGGTAATTCCAGCTCTGAGGATATACATATTTAAGGTGTCGAGCAACTGCTTCTTATAGCTATCGGTATGTAGTAGGTCAATGCTTTTAATTGCAGAAGAAGTGCGGAGCACCGAATCGAGGCTAATATTTTCTGAGTAGCTCATATAGCTACGCTTCCATTTGGCCTCTGGCTTGAGCAAGGGCGTTAGGGGCACCTTACTTACCCCTGTGGGGCGCAGATGAAAATTATAGGCAGAGACGATAAAAACGTCTACCCAATTTTGCAAAAAGCCTAGGTCATAGACCTTTTCGGGATCGCGTAGCGGCAAGCTCATCGCAATAGTAAAATTGGGGTTCTCTTCTCTTAGGGCAAAAGAAAGCTCTCGGACAAAGTCCTGAAAATCGTCTTTATACTCAATAGGGAGTTCTTCAAAGTTAATTTCTACACCATCGCCACCTGCATAGTTGAGCACCGAAATAAGGCTATCAATTAGGTTGCGTTGGACCACCTTGGCCGAGGTAAAAAAGATTTCGCTACGTTCTCCTCTATGGCAAGAAAGCGTCAGCATAGCTTTACAGCTATCTTTATGAGCTGTTTTTACAAAGTCGCCATTTTTAAACTGATCAATAGCTTCAAAATCTTCATAACCGCCAGTAAAGGGGTTGAGCTTATAGGCGTAAAAAGCGGCATGAGTAAGCAGGCCAAAATTATAGTTATGAAACTTATCGCCAGCCCAGGCGGGATGCCAACCCCAAACCACTAAATTTTGTTTACTGTTAATCTGAGTAGACTGCACATAGACGGCAGGTTCTTGCTCATACATTTCGTCAGCGCCCAAAGGTTTTTCGTATCGAGAGTAGCGGCCCTTAGCCATTACCTTCCGATCAGTTTCCGTAGGCATTCCCCACCAATGGCGGGCTAGCGTTCTGAAACGGGTTTGGCTCAGCTCCAAGACCACCTTATTTTCAATAATGGTATCTTTCTCGCGCAGCTTTTCGAGTCGTTGCAAGCGCAACTCTGAAGAGTCCTCGGCTGTAGGTCTTAGGATTTGGGTGCCGTTTAGCTCACTACCATCTAGCTGTGCCAAGAGCGCAGTAGTTGCCCAGGCAGAACAGAAAAGGAGGAGAAAAACGGTCCGTATATGAGTCCAGATCAACATAAGTCTTAGGAATAAAATCGTCTGAATAAGAAATTGGGGTCTACATTAAGGGGCTTTAGCTTGCTGCTTATCCACCAGATAGATCACGCCATAAGTAAAGAAGCCGCCAATCACAAGGCCGAGCAACAAAATAGAAGCGCCACCACGGAATAGGCCATAATAAGAGCCCACCATAAGCAATAGTGCCGAGAACCAGCCCAAGTAGATCATTCTAAAACGACCATTGGCAAATAGGGCTCTACGCACCTGCTTATTAAAGAGGGCCATGCAAAAGCCTGCAGAGGCAAAAATGGCCCAAAAGAGCAAAACCGCTAAAAGGGTAGCCCCCCAGCTTCTGGCTGCTTTACTGGCTGCGCCTAGCTTTTCATAAGATTCTAGTTTGGGCATTTCTATGGTCGTAAACTCTGAAGAGAGGGTATTCCATACATTATAATAGCCCAAATCGTAGCCCAATGGCCAAACTCCTACGCCAGCCAAGCCCATATCATTGATAAATTGATATTTGAGGCGAAGCGTACGCACATCATCATAGTAGAGTTCGGTACGTTCTATATCGTCAATTTGTAGGGCGCCCCCTACTTTCTTAAAGATCGTATCTTCTTTGGCCCAAACATAAGAGTAGTAGTTAGAGTCAATGCCCACGGCCGTACTATCTCGCATCACAAAATCATTTTGGATTTTGCTATAGGGCACATAGCCTTCTAGATCAAAGCCACGGTTACTACTTTTCCAGAGTGTTCCATAGTTAGGGAGGGCCAAAATGAGTCGGTTGGCCGCATCTCGACCAATAGAGGCAATATAATGCTCTACCGATGAGCGAATATCTTCTTCGCCAGAAGCGGCAGTAAAGTTAAGCGGTGCCCCAGGTTTCTTAATAATTTCGCCCGTTTTGGGGTCATTGTGGTAATCTACGGCCTTAATGATAAAGAAATCGACATGTTCCTTCATTTTGCCCAGATTAAATACCCCTTCAATATCTACAGCTGGAACGCTCATACAAACCGCTAGATCTGGCGAAACGGCCCTTAGCGTAAAAGAGAGTTGTCGAACAAACTTCATGAACTCTATCTGGGCTAAGGCGGGCACATTCTCAAAGTTAATCTCTACCCCATCGGCCTTAGAGGTGTCCATCAGGTAGACAATATTATCAATGAGATTTTGCCTTTGCTTGGCATTTTCGGGAGCCAAAAAGAAGGCATTGTTATCATAGCTATGGCTCGTAATACTAAGCAGCACCTTACAGTCTTTGGCATGAGCGGTGGGCACAATGCCATTATCGGGATCATCGCCCCCCAAAAAGTCATGAATAACGGTAGAGTCTAGCGCTTCTCCAGTATAGGGGTCAATATCGTAGCCATAATAGGCAATGGCCGAAAGCAGGCCATAGTCATAAGTTTTATAGGCGTTGCCATTAAAGTGTGCATGCCAGCCAAAAACAGTGACAAACTGGCTAGCTGTTCCTTTAACTAATTTGGGCACTCGAAACTCAGAGCTATCGATAGCACTAATAGAATCTCTTTGGCGCTCAAACTTGAGTTTAGCGGCTAGGTCGGCATCGCTAGGGGTCATCCACCATTGGGTCAAAAGGTCGATAAAACGCTCTTTGTTGTTGGGGTTTTCAATCTCCCGTTTTGCGTTTTCATCCTCAATCAGTTCTTCTAAGGTAGGGTCATATTCCCGCTCAAAATCTTCTTTTTTGAAAGAGGGCAACTTTTTATACTCATCTGATTTGGTCCGATAAGCATTTTTGACCGTTGTTTTTCGGCTTTCAAACTCATCGCGCAGGGCCCGAGTGGCTTTTTTCTCTAGGGCGTTGCCTCCGCCTTTTTTGGCGGTTTGGATGGCAATACGGCTTTGGCCCCAGCTATTGCTTGCCAAAAACAAGCAACTAATCAGGAGCATTTTAGCCGTTATATGAATGAAAATTCGCATTTGATTCTGCTTTTCAAATTCTCAATGGGGTGTATAGCTAGCCTTCTTCGGCCTTGAATACGGGAATCTTTTTCTGCAAAAAGATTTCTTGTACCCGTTCTCGCTTGATAATCTCCAAGATTTCGGCTCGTTTGAGTTGAAACTTGGCCACCTTGATATAGACCCGGACTCCCGTTACCGTATTGAGGTTTCTGAAGCACATTTTGAGCTGCTTATAGGTACCCGCTTTATAGGCGGGAATCACGCCAAAAGGAGGCGGATTGAGGCCCTGCGTTCCTACATAATTATCATTAGCTCGGGGGTCTTTAAAGTCGTATCGGAGGTTTCGGGCCAAAGAGTTGTTGGCCATAGGGAGGGTTTCGGTTAGGCCTAGGCCGTAGGCCATTAGGGGCTCAGACACCTCGGCGGAAATCCAGCTAAGCTTAGGGTTGGCCTTTAGGTTTTGGTATTCTTGATGGGTCTTATCGCCAATGCCGATCCAGTAGACGGCATATTGATAATCGCCATCGAGTAAGGCTTCGGTGATACAGCTGTCGGCTAGCGATTGATAATCGAGGGCGGGCTGTAGGTCCAGCTGAATTTCAGTAATATCTGGATAGGGAATAGTATCGGGATAGGCGGTGCGCATGGTATCAATAGAGGTCGTGACCATGACATCATCTAGGACCAGAGAGTCTTGGAAAGACATGGCTGGAAATTTATAGATTTGCATCCGAAAGGTCCGGCCCAATAGTCCTCTATTTTTCATCACGAAGTTATGGGTTCCGTCTTTAGAGGCCATAAAAGACTCTCGTTCTAGGCTGCGCACTTTTTTCATACGCATTTTAAATTGGGTACCGGGCAGTTCTACGATGAGGCGGCCCAATTTACGGGCCCCAATAGTCTGCATATCGATAACTATTTGCTCTCCTTGTTTGAGGTCGTAGGAAAGCACCTTTTTTTTCCAGGCGCCCAATTCTACGAGTTCATCAAAGAGGACAATTCGTTCGTCGTAGGAGTTTTGGGCCTGTAGGGGGCTATATAGCAGGCATAATAATAGGGCAAACCACTGCCAATGCAGCTTTTTGGGTATTCTCATATATCCGTAGCATCTAAGGTTCTGAAGCAAATTTGGCAATTAAAAGTATAGTGTGTGGGCCAAAATCTGCTAGTACAAGCCCAAATTAAAGCTTTTTTCAAAATTAACCTTAAAATTCTAGGGCCTTTTCTAAACAAAACCTTAAAGGTCCATCAATCGTCTACCTTTCAAAGTTTTAGGGCCAAATGTTTTCTGGATTTTCTTTTGGGGCTGCCCCAGCCTTTGGCTGGGTCGGGCTGTGTCGCAGCTCGCAGGTCTGCTCGGCCCTGCGGCGGCTTTGCCGCCTGGGTCTGGCCTAAGGGCCACTGCTTTCCATCCCTCAGCCGAGGCGCTGCGCGCCTTGGCAGGCGGCTTTGCCGCCTGCTATATGGAGGGCTGAGGCCCGGAGGGCCGAAGGCTATGCAACTAGTGTTGGCCCCCAAGGCCAACGCTAGCTGCCCCCAGGCGGAGGCGGCTTTGGAGGGCCTTTTGCCTAAAATGGAATATATTGAGGGCCAAATTTAAATTCAAGCAGAGAAGAAAATGGCCAGCCGCCTACCGCCGGCCGGGTCAAATCAGCCCGCAGGGCTGTCTGAACAAAATGCCATTTTGCAGCGGCAAAGCCGCTGCAAGGGCCTAGCGCTGTGGAGGGGTGGCCGCAGGCCAGACCAAGGAGCGAAGCGACGCAGGGCCGAGCAGACCTGCGAGCCCCGAAACATAGCGCCGCAGCAAAGCTGCGGAGGCCCCAAAAGAAAAAAGTCTAGCCCTTAAAAGAGCTAGACCATTTTTAGCGCATCAAACGCAATGGGGATAATAAATTAGTGCTGGATGACCAGTTTTTGGCTCTTAATGAGCTCTCCAGCCTTATTGCGGAGCAAAACCACATAATGGCCATTGGTCCAAGACTGAATATTAAGCTCTAGGCTTCCTTCTGTAGGCAATCCTTGACGCTGGAACAAAGGCTTACCTTCCAAATTGAGCACCTCCACTTGTAGGTCGCTCTCAGAGGCCGCAGCAAAACGCATTTGAAGCATAGTTGCAGCAGGATTGGGGTTCACCAAAAGATAATTGCCCGTAGTAAAGGTAAATCCACCACGGTCGGGCAAGGTAGTAGAACCACCAGCATCACAATCCTGAATCAATTGGATATTGCCCAAGCACTCCTGCTGACAGCCATTGGCATCAATCAGTTGGTAGGTGTACTGACCAGCTGCCAAGCCCGTAAACTGGCCGCTATTGTTATTCACTACAGTTTGCGTAGTCAAATTAGCCAAGCTAATTTGGAAAGGAGCCGTTCCGCCACTGAGGCCCAACTGCAAGCTTCCGTCATTATTATCGCAGCCAGGCTCTTGGCTACTTACAATAGACAAGCTGATAGGATCGGGCTCTACTACGGTTACTTGTGTTTGTTCGGTACAACCATTTTGGTCCACCACCTCTACGGTATAAGTACCTGCACAAAGCTGATCGATTTGATCTGTTGTGGCGCCATTGCTCCAACTATAGCTATAGCCAGCACTACCCGTAGCCACTACGGTAGCAGTTCCGTCGCAATCGCCAGCACAGCTTACCGTTGTTGCGGTAGAAGTAAGGCTAAAGCCAGGCGTGCCCATCAAGACAAAAGTGGTGTCATAAGAGCAACCATTGGCATCTGTAAGAGAAAGCTGGTACGTTCCTGCGGCCAATCCAGTAAGTGGGGCATTAACGGCAACCATTTGACCATTTGACGTTAGGGTATAAGGGGCCGTTCCACCATCTACATTTAGACTGATGCTTCCGTTATTTTGGCCACAGCTAGGCGCTCTAAGCCCTGTAAAGTAAAGGTCTAGAGGTTCTGGGCTCATAACTTCTACAGGTTCCACATAAGAACAGCCGTTGGCATCTAGCACCACCACTTGGTAATTGCCCGCTGCCAATTGGTCAAACTGTGGACTTGTAGAGAAATTGCCTCCAATAGAATAGATATAGGGAGCTGTTCCACCACTAGCCATGATATGGATACTTCCGCCATTTCCGGCAGTCGCACAAAGTTGATTTTCTACATCAACTTGAGCATTTAGGGGTTGAACTTGGCCATCAATTTCAAAAGAGAGGCTAGAGCAATTGGGTTCACAACCATTTACATCTTCTACCCAAATGCCATATTGGCCAGCAGTAAGATTGACAAAAACGCCAGAATTATTTTGGAAAAGCTCTCCAGTGGTCCAGTTAATCACAGAATACTGATAAGGAGCGCTGCCGCCTGTTGCGTTAATAATCGCTTGGCCATCGTTGGTTGTACAGGCCAAATCTTGAGTAGCGTCTAGGCTCACATTTATGCCAGCACAGTTGCCGCCACCGCCAGTAGTTCCGCCTACTACATTAATAGAATAGGTATAGGTGTTTTGGCCCACCAAAGGACAGGCATCATCATGAACATTGAGGGTAAAGCTATGAAAACCTACATCAGCTGCTGTAGGCGTCCAGCAAAACAAGCCATTTTGGAAAGGAAAGCCAGAAGTGGTAAAGACCGCTGCGGGAATTGCTCCATTATAGCTAACAAAGGTATGTTGTCCAGAATCGGGGTCATTAGAGAAGACCTCAAAGCAAAGTTGCTGACCAACGATGATTGTCGTATCAAAAACTTGGCTACCGTTCATTCCAGTCAATGTGGGCGCCTGATTTTGGCATTGCACCACCGTAAACTGAATATCACGGACAATCTCTCCGATTTTTTGGCCATTTCTAAACTCTTCGACCAAAACACAGAGTACGCCCACCTGCACCGTAGAAGGCACAAAGCTAATCGCTCCAGTCGCAGGGTCAATGTTTACTCCATTTTGGGTAAGCAAAGGAGAGCTTGCTGAAATACCCTGAGCCGCATCATAAGTGACGGGGACATTAGCGGCATCATAGCAATCCGTTAGTGAATAGCGCAAAGAATCGCCATCTACATCCATTGCTCCATGATTATAAAAAACCGACTGTCCTACACAGGCAAAAGGCGTAGGATTATTTAAAAAGGTAGGCGAGTTATTACAATTGCTCAAGGCAGTATTCAACTCCGTTTCAATATACATCATATTGGAGCCAGGCATAGTGAGCGTTGTAATTGCATTATTGCGACAACAAAGGCTCCAGCTAGCGGTCCAGTCGGTACAAGTTGTGGGTAGCGTAACTACTGTTTCATAAGTATATTTTTCAATTCCATAAATACCGCCGCCGCCATTACAGGCCGTTCCCACAATACCCGGACAAGAGGGCGTAATTTCTACTACTCCTGCCTGCATCAAGGTACTACTGATTGTTCCACAATTGGGCGAGCTCAGCTCTAAGGTGTAGCTATTGGCGGCATTGATTCCATTACAATCTCTATAAAATTGTAGGCTAAACTTATATTGTCCATTACCTAAACAGACATAAGTCAAATCTGCCCCCATAGCATGCGTGGCCTTAGCTTCTTGAGAGGAAAAACCCAACAACAGAAGCAGAAAGAACAGGCCCGTTCTTAGCATAGATGTTTGCATAATAATTTGGTTTTAATGCGTTTGATGATCTGTTAAGATAACGGTTTGTTAAGATATTTGGCTGCTTTAGTAAAATATAATTCCTTATTTAGGAGAGTAGTTGTTCAATAAATTAACATTCGTTAAAGTCAGTAATTTCCTGGGAGATATTTTTAGAAGCCTCTACATTGTGTTCCTAATCACAGTACCCCCTCCACTGATGAAAAACGTAAATAACATACAGCCCAAAAAGTCTGCATTCTCCTGCCTAGGACGAATGCTTTTGCTGTTGTTATTTCTCTTTAATGCTGGACTGGGCTTTGCTGCGCAGCCTATTCAACAAGAAGACCATCAGTTGAGCTTTCATAAGAAGTTTAGCAGTGACTGGCAGCAACATTTATATGATTTCGATGGCGAGGAAAAAGACGCCAATGAAGAAGAAGTAGACAGCCAAGAAGCTGAAGAATTAAAACAGCTCTTGCTTTGGTCTAAAGACTTTCTTCCCTCCTTTTCTAGATGGTCTCCTCCCCTCCCCTCTTTCCACTGTTTTTTCATTTCCAAGCCGCATCCTTCTGCTTGCCGCTTTCGGCCCAATACCGAGGCCCAAAAGCAGCAAAAGCTCTATTTGCTCTTGCACTCCCTTAAATTAGATTTGGCTTAAGTCCATCTGCGCTATTGCACAGATGAGCAGTTCTATTGATGTACAGTTAGCTGTACATCCAATAACCTATTTCCTTTCTTTATTGCTAAAGATTGGGCAGCCCCCTCCTTGTCCAATACTTAGACTTAAGCCTCCTAGTCATGAATTTTCTTTTCGATATGTCTATGGTGACAGGTAATATCCTCTCGCCTCCCGTTCTTTTCTTCTTTTTGGGCCTTATTGCTGTAGCCCTCAAATCTGATCTCGAAATTCCGCAACCGCTACCCAAGCTCTTTTCCCTCTATCTTTTGATGGATATTGGTCTACATGGTGGGCACGAGCTTTATCATAGTGGTTTTTCTTGGGAATTGGTCACGGTCCTTGGCGCCTGCTTTCTGATGGCCTCTATTGTCCCTATTTATAGCTTTTTTATTCTTAAAGCTCGCTTTGGAGCCGCCGATGCAGCCGCTGTTGCCGCTACCTTTGGTTCTATTAGTGCCGTGACCTTTATTACCGGAATTTCTTTTCTAGAAAGCCAAGAAGTAGCCTATAAGGGATATATGGTAGCGGGTATGGCCCTAATGGAATCACCCGCCATTATTATTGGAGTCTTGCTCTATAATATTTATGGCAAAAAAGAGCAGAAGACAAAAAAGAAGACCAATTGGGGACATATTCTCCGCGATGCCTTTTTTAATGGCTCTATTATGCTATTAGTCGGGGCCCTACTCATCGGTATCCTTTCTGGAGATAAGGGCTGGCACGACTTCCAACCCTTTGATAGCATCTTTAAAGGGATGCTCTGTTTCTACTTGCTCGATAATGGTATTGTGGCCGCCAGACGCCTAAAAGCTTTGCGCGGAAACCTAGGGTTTTTGCTTTCTTTCAGTATCCTGATGCCTTTGTTTAACGCCGCTTTGGGCATAGGTATCGCCTACCTCATTGGCCTAAGCAAAGGAAATGCGCTGCTTTTCTGTCTTCTCACTGCTAGTGCTTCTTATATCGCCGTTCCTGCGGCTATGCGCTTGGCTATCCCCAAATCTAATCCTGCCTTTACGGTTCCTGTGGCCCTAGGTATTGTTTTCCCTTTCAACGTAATTGTAGGCATTCCGCTCTACTATTATATCATCCAACAAATTCTCTAATTATGAATATCGTCAAATCTGTCAAAATAGAGGTCATTCTCGAAAGTATCCAGGTGGAGCGCTTTATCGAAATGCTAGAAGAGGCTGGTGCCCATGGCTATACGGTCTTCGGTAATATTTCGGGAAAGGGCCAAAATGGCATGCTCGACCATAACTGCCGAGCCAAAATTTTCTCTAATAGCTACCTTTTTACGGTATGTTCTGAAGAAGTGGCCCAAAATATTTTGCCCCAAATTGCCCTCTTTTTAGAGGATTGCTCGGGGACCTGTTTCACCTCTGAGGTGAATCACCTGAAGGTGTAAAAGGGCGTTTTTATCCCTTTTCTTTTTTGTAGCTTGGGAGCAGCAGTTTACTGTTGCTCCCTTTTTTTATTCTCTTTTTTGGGGGCCTCCGCAGCTTTGCTGCGGCGCTATGTTGCGGGGCTCGCAGGGCTGCTCGGCCCTGCGTCGCTTCGCTCCTTGGTCTGGCCTGCGGCCACCCCTGCACAGCGCTAGGCCCTTGCAGCGGCTTCGCCGCTGCAAAATGGCATTTTATTTAGACAGCCCTGCGGGCTGATTTGACCCGGCCGGCGGTAGGCGGCTGGCCACTTTCTTCTTTGCTTGAATTTAAATTTGGCCCTCAGTATATTCCATTTCAGGCAAAAGGCCCTCCAAAGCCGCCTCCGCCTGGGGGCAGCTAGGGTTGGCCTTGGGGGCCAACCCTAGCTGCATGGCCTTCGGCCCTCCGGGCCTCAGCTTATACATCCTGCAGGCGGCAAAGCCGCCGCAAAGGCGCGCAGCGCCTCGGCTGAGGGGCTGTAGCAGGGCCGCCAAAGGCGGCAGACCAAAGCGGCGCAGCCGCTGCAGGGCCGAGCAGACCTGCGAGCTGCGCAATGGCCCGACCCGACCAATAATTCATGAGGGTTTTAACCCTCATTTTGTATAAGCTCGCAAAGCGATGCCGCTTTGCGCTGGGTTTCAACCCGGCGGAAGGGGCAGCCCCAAAACAAAAAAAACATCTGGCCCCTAAAAAGAGACCAGATGTTATATATCATCTGAAAAAGAGAAAAACTACTCCTTTTCTTCTGCATCCTCCTCGCCCAATTCTGGCTTAGGATCTTGCAAAGTATCTACGCCATGGTTTTCGCTTACCGCCTCGCCATCCTCGCCGGGCAGCTCATCAAAAGGGCGTTTACCAATCAATTGCTCTACAGCATCCTTATTGAGGACCTCCTTATTGAGCAGTTCATTGGCCAACAACTCTAGCTCCTGGCGTTTTTCTCTCAACAAGTTTTTGGCCCGTTCATATTGGGTGTCAATCAGCTTGCGGGTTTCTTGATCGATAAGGTCTGCCGTAGCCTCAGAATAAGGCTTACTAAAGCCGCCGCCTTCCTGCATCATGCCATAATAAGAGACATTACCCACACGCTCATTCATTCCATAAACCGTAATCATAGAGTAAGCCATACGGGTCACATGATCGAGATCTGATTGAGCGCCAGTAGAAATTTTGCCAAAGACAATTTCCTCTGCTGCACGGCCACCCATCGTCATACACATACGGTCCAGCAACTGCTCTACGGTAGTAATGTGTTGTTCTTTGGGCAAATATTGGGCATAACCAAGAGCCGCAATACCGCGGGGAACAATGGTCACCTTGACCAAAGGCATGGCATTTTCTAAAAACCAGCCACAAAGCGTATGTCCGGCTTCATGATAAGCAATCACTCGTTTTTCTTCTGGAGAAATCAGTTTGTTCTTTTTCTCCAAACCGCCAATCACTCGATCAATAGCGTCATTAAAATCATTCATTTCTACAAATTGCTTACCTCGGCGGGCAGCAATCAGGGCCGCTTCATTACAGACATTGGCAATTTCGGCACCAGCAAAACCGGGAGTTTGAGTGGCCAAATTCTTGGCATCCACATCTCCAGAGATTTTGATATTTTTGAGGTGGACGGCAAAAATTTGCTCTCGTCCCACCAAATCAGGCTTATCGATAGAAATTTGGCGATCGAAACGGCCGGGGCGCAAAAGCGCTTGGTCCAAAATATCGGGACGGTTAGTGGCCGCCATCATAATCACGCCTTTTTCGGTGCTAAAGCCATCCATTTCCACCAACAACTGGTTGAGCGTATTCTCTCTTTCGTCATTGCCGCCCTGCATAGCGCCACGTCCACGAGCGCGACCGATAGCATCAATCTCATCAATAAAGATGATACAAGGGGCTTTTTCTCGGGCTTGGCGGAAGAGGTCACGAACCCTAGAGGCTCCTACTCCAACAAACATCTCGACAAAATCGGAGCCAGAGATACTAAAGAAAGGCACGCCAGCCTCGCCAGCAACGGCTTTAGCCAAAAGCGTTTTACCGGTACCCGGAGGGCCTACCAAAAGCACCCCTTTAGGAATTTTACCGCCTAGAGAAGTATACTTTTTGGGCTTTTTCAGGAAGTCTACCACCTCCATCACTTCTTCCTTGGCCTCATCTAGGCCAGCAACATCTTTAAAGCTAGCATTTACTTTACCGTCCTTATCGAACAAAGTAGCTTTAGAGCGGCCAATATTAAAGATTTGAGAGCCGGGGCCAGCACCACCACCACCTACACGGCGCATAATAAAGATCCAGATAATAATCAGGATGGCAAAAGGCAAAATCCAGCTCAGCAAGCCGCCGATATAATCGTAGCGGGTTTCATTTTTCTGGTTGATGCTAAAATCGGGATCATCCTGAGCAATCTTCTGCTCTAGATCATCTAATTTTTTGAGGAAATACTCCATATCGCCCACCGTATAGCTATAATTGGGGGCATCATTATTAAAAGAAGAGCGAGGCAACTTGCTATACTCCTCCTTTTTCAAGGCATCTTCCGTTAGATAAACCTCTGCTTGACTTTTATTGACGATGATAATTTTATCAACATCTTTTTGAGCGATAATCGTCTCTAACTCATTCCAACTTAGGTCCTTGGTTTTGGGGCTCACCCAAATCAAGTTCACACTAATGAGCAAGAGAGCAAGAAGGCCATAAATCCAATAATAATTGAACTTGGGGCCGTTGTTCTTATCTCCCTGTGGTTGGTTATTGGGATTGTTTTGCATAATAAAATATCAGAAAATGTATAATAATGGACCAATTGAAAAGATAGGCCCAAACTATGAGAAAGACAAGATTGCCTTTGTGTTGGTTTTTACTAAAGCCTAATCTAGATTGAATCTAGACTAAAGAGTTGGATACTCCTTACGGTTGGCATCACTCCAGAGGCCTTCTAAGTTGTAGAATTTTCTTTTTTCCTCATTAAAAACGTGAATCACCAGCGTAAAATAATCGAGTAGGCGCCAATGGCCACCTTGTTTGCCTTCTGTATGATTGGGGCGTTCGCCCAGCTGTTCCCAGAGGGTTTTCTCTATATTTTTGGCAATACCGTTGATATGGGTAGAGGAAGTACCATGACAAATCAGGAAAATGTTTGTGCTGGCCTCATCTACTCCAGAGAGGTCTAAAGAGACAATATTTACCGCTTTGCGGTCTTGCATAGCTTCTACAGCGACGGCCAATAGGTCCTGCAATTGAGGCATTTTTTCTTCTTTTTGCGAAAGCTCTTGTTTATTCAAATCGACTTATATTAAATTGTGGCCCCATTAAAAGACCAAAGAGAGTGAAAGGCCCTAAAGTTAGGGCTAAAAATCAAAAAAGCAGCTATGTTATGCCCAAGCAATCAGATAACAGTCTTTTTGTCGGAAAGGTTGCCATCCGTCATAAACGCCTAGATTCGACCAACCGCTATGCGCTTGACTTCTTGTCAAAAAGTTTACCAACGGAAGGAACTGCCATTATTGCAGATGAACAATGGGCGGGCCGCGGCCAAAAAGGCAACAACTGGTTATCGGAAGCAGGACAGAATATAGCTCTAAGCCTTATTTTACGGCCAAAGTTCCTGCTTGTTAAAGAACAATTCCTTTGGAACATGGCTATTTCCTTGGCGGTGCATGAGGTCCTGACAAATTGCCAGCTTCAACTGCCGCATTATATTAAGTGGCCCAATGATATTTATGTGGGCAACTTTAAGGTGGGCGGCATCCTCATAGAGAACCAACTGCGGGGCAGCTACCTTGATTGGTCTGTGGTGGGCATAGGCTTAAATGTCTTTCAAAAAGATTTCTCTCCTAAATTGCCCAATCCCAGCTCATTAGCCCTACTGACAGAAAAAAAATTGAACATTGATTCAATTCTTTCGCAACTATACGCAGCCATAGAACGTCTATACCTCAAACTGCGGCAAGGCCACGGCCAAGAACTTTGGTCCTTATATGAAAGCAAACTTTGGCGCTATAAGGAATGGTCCAAATTTAAGTGGCAGGAAAAGGAGCATGAAGGCCGAATTTGGGGCGTAGCCCCCAATGGCCAACTCAAAATTATAGACCGAAAAGGACAGCTGCATTTATTCAACTTTAAGGAAGTTCAATATATACTATAATTCCTTTTTTTCGGGCATACTGTTTGATGTTAAGAATTTTACAATACTGACGATGTTGTAAGTTAGAGGATTCAAGGGACGAGCTTGGATTCTCTTTTTTTGGTCCTATTGCAATATAGGAGGCTCATCTTTGCCCCCCTCCTTTACTTCCTCTATATCTGAAAAAGGAATATCTAAGGGTTTATTCTCTTTTTTTGACGGCAATAAGCGGCTGCTGCCAAAATCCCAAAGGGTTTTTAGGTATAAAAAGCCTAAAAATGGGCTGAAAGCGGCTAGGCCTAGTAAGCTTCCGCCTATTCCTAACCAAATATTTTTGGCATAGAGGCCTTTGATATAATTATACACTCTAAGCAGTAACTGCCGATTGATCAATAAGACCCCAACAGATAAGGCGGCAACAATCCACCAAACAAACTGCTTGAGGAAACCAATCACCACATAAATCAGTACCGAGACAACAATTAGGGCCAATAACAATTGTATAAAACGAGCCAAGGGGCTGCTCTTTTCTTTTTCTTCTAAGTTCAACATAGATCCGTATCTTTGGTCTGCTCTAAATATAGACACTTTTTAAAGGAGCTGCCTTATATTGGCCCCCTTTTTAGCCAGAGAAGGCGGCGAAGCCGCCGCAGAGGAGCGAAGCGACTGGCTGAGGGATGGATAGCAGTGGCCCGCAGGGCCAGACCAAAGCCGCCGAAGGCGGCTGCAGGGCCGAGCGAACCGCGAGCTGCGACACAGCCCGACCCGCCCAAAGGGCGGGGCAGCCCCAAAATAAAATGCTAAATAAGCCGCTAATTTTTAGCCTATTATGAATAAAGAGGATTATAAAAAGCTTTTGCCCACATTGCCTAGCGATCCGGGTGTTTACCGATTTATTGGGGCCGATGAGGAGATTTTGTACATTGGAAAAGCCAAAAATCTCAAGAAGCGGATTGCCTCCTATTTTACGAGCCGCAAGGATATGCGCCGTAAGACGAAGCGGATGGTCATGGCCGCAAAAAAGCTGAATTATACGCTGGTAGAGACGGAGCAGGATGCCCTTTTGCTAGAGGCTACGCTGATCAAAAAGCATCAGCCGCGCTATAATGTGGCCCTAAAACACAGCCGGCCCTACCCTTATATTTGCATCAAAAAAGAGCGTTTTCCGAGGATTATGATTAGCCGAAAAGTGGTGCAGGATGGCTCTAAATACTATGGCCCTTATGTCTCTAAAAAGCGGATGTACACGCTATTAGAGCTAATTAAAGAATTATTTCAACTGCGCAGTTGTGCCCTCAACTTATCGGAGGAAAGCATTGCGGCGGGCAAGCATAAAGTTTGCCTTGAGTACCATATCAAAAACTGCAAAGCGCCCTGTGTGGGTTTTGAATCGGAGGCCAATTATATGGACAAAATTGAGCAGGTCCAAAATATGCTGAAAGGCCAGTTGGGAGCGGTGCGCAAATACCTCAAATCAGAAATGGGGCGCTATGCCGAGCAGCTCAATTTTGAGCAGGCGCAGCGGACAAAAGTGCAGTTGGCTTTGCTTGAAAACTATCAGGGAAAATCGACGGTGGTCAATGCCAATATTCGTGATTTGGATGTCTTTACCCTAGCCCAAGATGAAAAAGGCGAGATGGCTTATATTAACTACCTCAAGGTGGTCGAGGGGGCAATTATTAACACCTTTATGCTGGAGCTCAAGCAGAATTTAGATACCGAAGCGGAGGATTTGCTGCTTTTTGGGATTCGAGAACTGCGAGAGAAATTCCAGAGTATTGCCCCTGAAATTGTTGTCCCCTTCGAGATTCAGTTGCCTTGGTCCGAGATCCAACTGACGGTCCCCAAAATTGGCGATAAGAAAAAACTGCTAGAGCTTTCTGAGAAAAATGCCAAGTATTTCATCCTCCAAAAGCAAAAACAAGCCTTGGCCAAGGCCAACAAAATGGGCAAAGCCGAGCAGCTCTTAGAGATCATGAAAAAAGACCTACAAATTGATGATTTGCCCATTCATATTGAGTGTTTTGACAACTCCAATTTGCAGGGAAACCAGCCCGTTTCGGCCATGGTGGTTTTTAAAAATGGGCGACCTGCCAAAAAAGAATATCGGCATTATCATGTCAAAACGGTAGTGGGTCCAGATGATTTTGCCTCTATGGAAGAGGTCGTTTTTCGCCGATACAAACGCCTTTTGGAAGAGAAAAAGCCCCTCCCCCAACTGATTGTAATTGACGGTGGCAAGGGACAGCTTTCTGCGGCCGTCAAAAGCCTCAAAGCCCTAGGCATTTTTGAGCGTTTGGCCATTATTGGCATTGCCAAGCGGCTAGAGGAAATCTTCTTTCCCAATGATCCCGTACCGCTTTTGCTCTCTAAAAAATCGCCTACGCTCAAGGTTATTCAGCAAGCAAGAGACGAGGCCCACCGCTTCGCTATTAGCTTCCACAGAGATGTTCGTTCTAAGCAGTTTTTGCAAAATGAGCTGCGGCAAATTCCGGGCGTTGGCGAAAAAAACCAAGAGAAATTGCTCCTGGCCCTTGGTTCCGTCAAAGAGGTCAAGAAGGCCAATTTAAGCCAACTAGAGGCCATTGTTGGACCAAATTTGGCCCAAAAAATCCGTACTTACTTCGATGCCAAAAGCTGAGTGCTGGCCGTCTGCATCAAAATGCCAAAACTGACAGCTACGTTCAGACAAGAGGTTTGTCCATGCCCTTGAATATAAATTTTCTGGTCAATCAAGGGCGCAACCTCTTCGGGCAAACCCGTTTTTTCGTTGCCCACAATCAGCAAATCTTGGGCTTCAAACTGGACCTCATGCAGCATTTTGGCGCTAGGATCCACCCAAGTGGCCATTTTTCGGCCTGGATAATTGGCCAGAAAATCGGCTACATCTAAAACGGGAATCACTTCGATATGCTCAATGGCGCCAGCCGTCCAAACCCTGGCCATTTTCTCCATTTCGGCTCTGGCAAATTTGCTTTTGCCTGGCGGTAGCAACAAATCGTTTTGGTCGTAGATATAGATTTTCTTCAAGCCATAAAACTCTGCGGTCCGAATCATCGAGGATAAGTTCGGGCGATATTGAGGCGCATGTAATAAGGCGGAAAGTTGAGGTACTGACATATTTATTTTTGTTTTTTTGGGGCGTTACTCCTTACAGTTGTCGAACTGCGGCCTAAAGGCCTTGTTGTGGCCAAAAAAGAGAGCCCCCAGCTAGCTGCGCTGGCTGGGGGCTCTTGTGTAATAGAGCAAAGTCTAGAGCTTCACTTCCATCAAGTTTTGGAAAGCTTTCTTACGAGCGTCCAAAGCAGCCTCATCAATTTCTTTGAGGCGGTTAGGACCAAAAGCTTCTACACAGAAAGAAGCGACTACAGAACCGTAGACCAAAGCACGCTTCATGCTCTCCAAAGAGTGGTCATCTTCCTGAGCCAAATAGCCCATAAAGCCACCGGCAAAGCTATCGCCAGCTCCAGTAGGATCAAATACTTCTTCCAAAGGCAAAGCAGGAACAAAGAAAGTAGATTCGCCATGGAACAACAAAGCGCCATGCTCTCCCTTCTTAATCACCAAATATTTGGGGCCCATCTCACGGATTACACGAGCAGCCTTTACTAGAGAGTACTCCCCAGACAACTGACGAGCTTCCTCATCATTGATAATTAAAATATCTACCTGTTTCAATACCGCCTTGAGCTCCTCCATGGCAATATCCATCCAGAAGTTCATGGTATCCATAGCAACCAATTTAGGGCGCTTTTCTAGTTGCTCCAACACCTGCATTTGTACAGCAGGCGCAAAGTTACCCAACAAAAGGTATTCAGGGTTTTTATAGCCTTCGGGCAATTTGGGGCTATAGTTCTCCAATACATTGAGCTCTGTGGCCAAAGTATCCCGAGCATTCATATTCATGTGATAGCGACCGGCCCAAAAGAAAGACTTTTCGCCTTCGCGCTTCTCCAATCCATCCAAATTAACGCCTCTGGCTTCCAAAGCAGCCAACTCCTCTGCAGGAAAATCCTCGCCAATTACAGATAGCAATTGTAAGTCTTTGTGAAAATGAGAAGCCGCCCAAGCAATATAAGTACCAGCACCACCAATGATGCGGTCTGCCTTGCCAAAAGGAGTTTCAATGGTATCAAAGGCAACAGTGCCCAATGTCAATAAGCTCATAGTAAAATTGATTTTTTTTCTGGGCACAAAAAAACAGAAAAAGGCCGAAAAAACGGCAGCCTAGCCCCCTTTTTTGTCTAGTCCAAAAGAAACTCCATTTTTTTTATGTCTTTTTTTGCAAAAAGTTTGGCAAAACCAAAAAGGGCTCCTATATTTGCATACGCAAAGAGGGAACAGCCCTCTAAAAGCAAACATACGCTTCCATAGCTCAGTTGGTTAGAGCATCTGACTGTTAATCAGAGGGTCCCTGGTTCGAGCCCAGGTGGGAGCGCTACTCATACACAACAATATATTTTGCTTCCATAGCTCAGTTGGTTAGAGCATCTGACTGTTAATCAGAGGGTCCCTGGTTCGAGCCCAGGTGGGAGCGCAAAAGCCCGACTTCATTTGAAGTTGGGCTTTTTTTTATTCCTGCAAGCGCTTTAAGGCCTTAGGCCGCAAGCGCCACAGCTTGGCCCCCGATAAAATTGAGCGCTCTGTGGTTAAATACAGCTGCGCATCTGGTCCAAAACAAAGGGCCTCTTGCTGCCGCAAAGGCAGGCGTATGCGCTGCTCTAATGGACCAAAACGGCCCCGCTCAAAAGAAAAGCGGTACAAATGCCGCATACTTAATAAATAAAGGCTTTGCTCTTCTTCTCGATAAGCCGCGGCCGTAACCGATTGCCATAACCCTCCCTTTTTTAGCTGTACGCTATCGCAGAGGCGGGCCGCCTGCGGCCCCGCCTCTTTGCCCAAGGCATAGAGATAATGCCAGCCATCATGCGGACGATGGCGGTTTTTGGTCACTATATATAAGCTGTCGCCTTGGGTAAAAAGGGCCTCGGCATCAAAGTGGCGCTGCCAAGAGGCGGCGGGAAAAGCAATTTGCTCTGGATAATAAAAGCTAATTTTTTGAGGCTGAATTTCCTTTTGGTCCAAAGCCGATTTTGGAAAAAAATAGATGCAAAGATCTTGGCGCTGATTTAAATTATTGCCCATATCGGCCAAGTAAATAAATGCGCTATCAGTAGCAAGCGCCTCCCAATCTACATTGGGCGCTAAAATGTTGATGCTGCGCTGCAAACGCCCTTTTTGGTCCAATTCATAGAGCAAAGGAGAGTTTCCACCATCATTATGGGTATAAAAACTGCCGCTGCTGTCGATCCAAAGACCAGAACTTTCCGAAATAGGCAGGCGGCCCAAAGAACTCAAGCGACAAGCCGACAAACTTAGGCAAAGGAGCAAAATGCCAATACAACTTTTCATGGGCAGCAATTTTTGCGGTGGACAGGCGGCGAAGCCGCCGCAGGCCTAGCGATGTGGAGCAGTGGCCGTTAGGCCAGACCGAAGCCCAAAGGGCTGAAGGGCCGAGCGAATAGCGAGCTGCGAAACGTAGCGCCTGCCGAAGGCAGGAGGCCCCAAATAAAAAGGCATCTAGCCTAAGCCAAATGCCTTTATCTCTTAATCGACAATCATGGTATTTTTATCCAATTCTTGTTGACGAATATTTTCGGGTAGTTCTAAATACTCATATTCCTGATTGCGCAATTGCGGACGGAAACCCGCCTCGCGGATGGCGTCTTGAATCCCTTGGGCCGTAAATCGGAAGGCAGCACCAGCGGCAGAAACCACATTTTCCTCAATCATGATGCTTCCAAAATCGTTGGCGCCAGCATGTAGGCAAGCCTGGGCCACCTGTTTGCCAACGGTCAGCCAAGAGGCCTGAATATTGGTCACATTGGGCAACATAATGCGGCTGAGGGCAATCATGCGGATATATTCATCGCCGCTCACATCTCGGCGTTTGATTTTCAGGCGAGACAAAATGGTGTCTTCATCCATAAATGGCCAAGGAATAAAGGCCAAAAAGCCCTTGGCATCCTTGGGTTTTTCGTTTTGCACCTCTCTCAACCAAACCAAATGCTCCATGCGCTCATAATTGGTCTCGATATGGCCAAACATCATGGTGGCGCTGGTCGTCAGATGCAATTGATGCGCAGCCCGCATCACATCTAGCCACTCTTGGCCCCCGCATTTTCCGCGAGAAATACGGCGACGCACCCGATCATTGAGAATTTCGGCACCCGCCCCAGGCAAAGAATCTAGGCCCGCTTCTTTGAGGCGGCTGAGCACTTCTGTATGCGAAAGCTGATCAATTTTGGCGATATGCGCGATTTCGGGTGGGCCCAAAGCATGCAATTTGAGCGTAGGATAAAGCGATTTGAGCTCCTTAAACAGATCACAATAGTAATCAATGCCCAAATCGGGATGGTGTCCACCTTGCAAAAGCAACTGCTGGCCGCCATACTCCATCAACTCATCAATTTTGCGCTTGTAAGTGTCTATAGAGGTAATATATGACTCCTCATGGCCAGGGCGGCGGAAGAAATTACAGAACTTACAGTTGGCAATACAGACGTTGGTGGTGTTCGAGTTGCGGTCGATAATCCAAGTCACCACATCATTAGGGACATGATGTTGGCGCAGGCGGTTGCCCACATACATCAACTCGGCGGTGCTTGCCTCTTCGAGCAAAAAAACACCCTCCTCAATACTGAGCTCTTCTAGTTGCAGGGCTCTATGCAATAAATCGCTTACATTCATAGCTTTTTGTTTCCAGATTCTCTCTTTTAACAGCCCTTTGGGCCTATGGTTGCCTCAAAGATACAACTTTTTTCATCTGTTATTGAAAGTAGGCATATTTTGGGGCTTCCCCTGCGGCCTTCGGCCTTGGGTCGGGCTGTGTCGCAGCTCGCAGGCTTGCTCGGCCCTGCAGCGCTTCGCGCTTTGGTCTGGCCCTTCGGGCCACTGCTATCCATCCCTAAGCCAAGTCGCTTCGCTCCTTTCTACTGCTTGGAGCAGAGGGCTAGGCACAAAAAAATGAGCAGCTACTTTCCCCAAAGTAGCTGCTCTGTAATCCCCATGATTTACCCCAAACTTAATTGAAGTTAGAGCAAGTATTTCCTTTTGCTCTATTGCAAATTTAAGGGAGAGAGTAATTAGTTTTCTAGGCCATTTAGGCAAAACTAAAAATTAGGTATTTCACTTAGACTTAATTTTGCTCTAGTTTTTGGAGATAAGCGACCACCTCCATGGCCATATTGTCTAGTTCGGGCTGCTGGGCCTCTACAGCATTGCGCTCTTCTAGCCAAGCAAAGTATTTCTCCTCAAAAGCCTTCATCTCGTTAATGTCCAAATAATAGAAGTTGATATTGATATGCGCCGGAGCATTGATGCTAAAGACCGCATGCATAAGATCCTGGAAATCTTCATTTTGGAAACGAGAGGGCCAAGAGGGCAAAATGATACTCATATCCAGAGAGTAGAAGTCATGGCGAACGTCTAGATTGGGGCGTTCCTCCAAAAAGAACTGAATATTGCTTTGCAAAGGAATAGCTCCTGATTTAAAGCTATAGACATAGGCCACAATATCGTCAATTTGTTCTTTGGCTCCTTCTCGAGTATAAAAGATTTCTGGACAGCGGGCAATCTTACGATCATACTCCTGCAACACCACTTGATAGCTTTCGCCATCCTCTAGGGTTTCAATAATGAAGTTGTCCTTTTTGCTGGCCAATAAATCTAGTTGGTTACTGAGGTTGCGTTGCTCTTCAAAAGCACCAAACTCATAGCTTTCTAGCAAAGGACGATCTTGGTCATTAACTAGACGGAAAGCGTGGCGATCTTGGGCCTGCGGACGAAGCAAAATATGCTCTACCACATGCATTCCCTCCGTTTGGTGGTTAATGCGGGCAAAAAACTTAATCAGCTTTTCCAACTCTACCTGAGCAGCCAAAATACTGCTATATTCTCTAATCTTCACGCAACCCAAATCGGGATTCCCCTTATAGTAAACACTATAGATTTCCTCCCCATCACGCTCTTCCAAAAGGGCCAAATAGTTATAGCTAAATATACCATTGGCCAAAAGGTCTTGCATGAGCTCGTCCAAATCCTGCCCTCTAAAGATAAACTTAGAACGGTAGTCTAGGGTTTCTGGCAAACGCTCAGGAGCGGGACCAGGATCTTCTCCCTTCTCAATTTTCTCCAAACGCTCTAGCTCTGCATCTAAATCTATGTAACCCTCAGGCAACATAGGCGACTCTAGCTGAATGAGGTCGTGAAAATTATCCACTCCTTCTATATGCGCATCTTCATTAAAGATGCGGACCAAAGATTCATTACCTCCCTGATTGAGATTAAGCAACAAACAAACCCGACGTTCTAGACCTGCCACCTCCGTTTCTAAAAGCTCCAACATCTTTTTGGTAAACTTGATGTTGGTTTCGGCAATGGCTTCAGTCAAGGTTTCGGGCAAATCCAGGTCCTTCAGCATTTTTTTCGTCTGCTCCTTGGCCACATCCTCCGGATCACGGTAATTGAGGGCCATAGAAAAGGCATCTCTCTGATGCTGACGAAGGCTGTAATTCTCCCGCAATTGCTTGTACTGCTGGCGAATCAAATCTCTTTCTACCTCTTCTTTATATTGCTTAATGAGCGGCTCAAATAGCTCGGCCCACTCTAGCTCTTGCTCATAAATGACATTATAAAGGGCCATGTAGTTGAATCCACGGCTACGGTTTCGACTAATGTCGACATAGTTGCGCAAAAACTCCAATTTGGCATTGACTAGCTCATGCTCTGGGCTCTTGGCCTCCCCTTCCGACATATCATAGCCCACATACTGGCTTACTTTCAATAAAAAGTCGGTGGTAAAACGCTCGCCAAAACGAGCCAGTAAATGGTCCAGTAAACGGTTGCGGCGCTCCACAAAAGGGTCAAATTCCTCTACCGTTTCTTCTAGCTTTTTCAAGCGAGCCTCATTGTCCTTGCCCTTCAAGATGTATTGCATCTCGGGCATGTTCTCTGGCAACTGAGAGAAATAACTACGGTCCAAATCGCTATCCAATGAAAAGAATTTCTTCACATTGCCCAATTGGGCCAAGTAGTTGGCCATCAGCTGCTCAAAAAAGGATAAATACCCTCTGAGCTGCTTAATCATGCCCAAACGCTCCCGTGTAGGACGCACACTATTGGGCAAACCAAATGGACTCAAACCATAGGTGGCCGGAAAAGTATTTTGTACCGAGTAGTAACGCTTAATATCATCTTCCTTCAATACCGAGGGATAATCCTTCTCATTATAGAGCATCTTCATCTGATAGCCCTTCTTATACCGAGCATAAAGCGAGTACAACAACTGACTAGCCGTGTTGAGGTCCAAATCATAGTTCAAACTCCCCCGCTGAAAACGGATCGGATAAGCATCGGTTTTCCAACGCGCATCAATAGTGTCCATATCCAAAACAGGATAGGTCTTTTCCGCAATCCGAATCACATCGCCCTCTACGGGAAAACCATCTTTTTCTACCCGAAAATAATTGATGCGGCGAACGCCCTCAATATCCGAGATGATTTCAATAATCTTAGAAATATAAACCTCCCGCTTCATCGCTCTGAGGTCCTCTTTCTTAATGATACCATGCACCGGCACGGGCCCATCAAAAATCTCTTCAATGGCATAGCCCTCTTCCAAAAGTTCATCAATGGTATGGTACTGAATAGAAGGCGTGAGATGCTCCTCCAACTTGAAGAGAATTTCAGCCAATACTTCTTCTGCCACCACATCCGAACTAATGTCCAAATCGGTATAAATAATAATCTTATCTACATCCAAGACCTCAATGGCCTCCAAATCTTCACAAAGGTTGCGATGCGCAGCAAATAAAGCATACACCTCTCGCTTAATCTCTTGCAAACGCTGCGGCTGACGAGCACTATCACTCACCTGCAACAAAATTCGATACAAGCCCTTAATGCCTTGCAAATGATCCCGCACAGGCTCCACCCAAGCATTCTTCACGCCATTCACCCGATCAATAATCAAGCGGCGATAGTCCTCTATGGTTACCGGATTTGTCGGCAATATCTCCGAGGCATCATAAAAGGTGTTGTTCAAAGCCTGCCGACGGCCCTTCCCTCTAGCATTCAATAAATCCTGAATGCTAAAATCCGTGCGAAAGCCCAAATCGGCCAAAGCATAACAAAGCTGTTCCAAAATGGTCACCCCAGGATCATGGGTGTTGTAATCGGTCCAAACTTTACCCGATAGTTCTTGCACCATCTGCAAGCCCTCCTCCTTCAAAAAGAAGAAGTCCATACTCTTGTGCGGCGGGGTTTCGCGGAAAATCTGAATTGGTTTCTGCGCCATAGGTCTTATCAATCTAAATAGGGCTCTGCCCTTGGGGTTCTGTTCCGTTCTAAAATATCTTGCGGTAGTGTGTGCTTGTCTCCTATTTGTCTAGTTGCTGCGGGGGGCTCTCTGCATGCATTTGGGCATTGGCCTGCTCATGAATCTTTCCAATCAACTCATATACTTCATTAAATGGCCGCTGGCCCAAGGCCTGCAAAATCTTATTGATTTCTTGCATATCTAGCTGCAATAGCAGGGGTTTTTCTTCTTTTGTCTTGCCCATCAGTCTCTTTTTTTGTAAAAGCCTAGCGAATTTAAGAAAAAAAGCGCTTTGTGCCAATTTATACAAATTTGATTACAGATGTAGGGATTCTTTTCACCTTTTTATTTTTTTGGGGCTGCCCCGCCTTGCAGGCGGGTCGGGCTGTCTCAGGGCTCGCAGGTCTGCTCGGCCCTTCGCAAAAAAGCTGCGCTTTTTTGCTCGGTCTGGCCCTGCGGGCCACCCTTGCCCATCCCTCAGCCATTAAAAGCTGGCTGCGCCAGCCCCGCCCCAACAAAAAAGAGCCGCAGTTGAATACTCAACTGCGGCTCTTCGCGCTTATCCACTCCGCTTATTCTGCATTGTTGATCTCCATGGCCCATTTGTCCCGATCATCAGGAGAAAAGGCCCAAGGCGCTCCATTGTTTTCAATGGTGTTAAACATACCGTTCCACTCTTCCGGAGAATCAGATTGCTCCAAAATGAGGTTGCGACGTAGCTCTACAATAATATCTAAGGGGTTAATCAAAACCGGACAAGCTTCTACACAAGCATTACATGAGGTACATGCCCGCAGCTCTTCTGTACTGATGTAGTCAAAAAGCGTTTTGCCATCATCGTAGTTCTCTGCCGTCAATTTAGAGGTTTCCGATTTCTGCTCCTCATTGATGAACTCGGTCTTGTTGAGGTCCAAATTATGCCCTACCTCATCTGCACGATCCCGAACATCCATCATGATTTTACGAGGCGATAATTTCTTGCCCGTCAAGTTGGCCGGACACATAGAAGTGCATCGACCACATTCCGTACAAGTATATGCACTCATAATTTGCTGACGCTTGAGGTCAAAGACATCACTTACCCCAAATTTGGGAATCTCCTCCGATACTGGCGCATCAAAGGCAGCATTGGGGTCCATCATAGAAGCTACTTCTTCCTGAACCTCTTTCATGTTGGCCATCTCCCCCTTTTTGTTCAATCTGGCCCAAAAGGTATTGGGAAAGGCAAAGATGATGTGCAAATGCTTAGAATAAGGTAGGTAACCCAAAAAGACAAAGACCATCAAGATGTGGCCCCACCAACCAATGCGCTCCAAAATATGTAGGGTCTCATTGCTTACGCCCTCCCAAAGCGGAGAAATTAAGCTGCTGACCAAAAAGCCATATTCGTTATGATGAATGGCCATGTCTGTACTGTTCATCAAAAAGATGCAGAACACCAAGATGATCTCGGCAAAGAGAATGAGGTTTGCATCCAATTTGGGCCAACCATTCATCTCCGACTTAACAAAACGAGGCAGCTTGAGCAAGTTACGTCTAGATAAAAAGGCAAAGGTAGCCACCAAAGCTAATACCGACAATACCTCAATGAAGCTCACCAGAAAAGTATAGAAGCCGCGAAGGAAGTCGCTGCCTTCCCACCAAGACCAAAATAGACGGTGCTGCCCCGTCAAGCCATCAATGACAATCTCAATGAGCTCGATTTGCGTAACTAAGAAGGCTACATATACACAAAGGTGTAAGAAGGCCGCCAAGGGCCGCTTAAACATTTTTTGCTGGCCCAAAGCTACCATAATGGTATTGCGCCAACGCTCCGGACTAGGCTTGGCTTCCTCATCTACTTTACCCAGCTGTATGTTGCGAATCACAAAGCTGTATTTTTTGTAGGAAAAGGCCGCCGTCCCTAGCAATACTAAGGCAAAAAGGATAGGTCCTATCATGTTAAACTATTATTTTAATTGATTAATGGTGTCAGTGATTTATAGACAATAACTAAAGTCAAATCTTGACTCTAGGCAGTCTAGTCCAAAGACAAAATTAAATTTTTTATGCTAATTTTATAATTCCCCTCTCAGAACTTTCTTCCGATTTGCTTATTTCTCCCCTGCCATTTGGGCCAAAAGCGCCCTTTTCCCCTCTCTTTTGGCCCAGCAGTATTGGCCCAGCGCTGCGAAGGGGGGGCCGCAAGGCCAGACCCAGGCGCTGAAAGCGCCGCAGGGCCGAGCAGACCTGCGAGCCCCGCAGCATAGCGGCGGCCGACCTAGGCGAAGCCTAGCCGGCCGCGGGCCCCAAAATCATCTAATTATGAAAGCCATCTATTTCCTTATTTTTCTGCTGCCTAGCGGCCTCTACGCTCAAAATACTAAGCTGAATATCGACCTTTTTCGCCTTTGGCAAGAGGGCGGAACGCAAAGCGTGGAGCTGATCGTTCAGGGCGAGCCGCAAGCGATAAAAAAACTGGCCCAACAAACCGATAGCCAGTATAAATATGGCCTAAATGATTTGGCCGCCCTCTCTA